>JBBDMM010000018.1:176916-199922 GCA_040878325.1 Acidimicrobiia bacterium | reverse complement strand
CACTCTGCCCCCTTCGTCTGCCGGGCTTCCCGCCCGCCAGCCACCTCCCCCGGAAACCGGGGGAGGACACACTCTGCCCCCTTCGTCTGCCGGGCTTCCCGCCCGCCAGCCACCTCCCCCGGAAGCCGGGGGAGGACGCAGGCGGAAAGCCCTCGTCGCACCGACTCCGTAATCTTCCCCCGTGCCCTCATCCCTCACCCTCTTCAGCCCTCCTACCCGCAACTGGTTCGAGGCGACGTTCCCTGAGCCGACTCCGGCGCAGGAGGAGGGGTGGGCGGCGATCGCTGGGGGTGCTCACACCCTTATCCACGCCCCCACCGGGTCGGGGAAGACGCTGGCGGCGTTCCTGTGGGCGATCGACCGGCTGTTCGCCGAGGATCAACCGGCGCGGGACGAGCGCTGCCGGGTGCTGTATGTGTCGCCGATGAAGGCCCTGGCGTACGACGTCGACCGCAACCTGCGCGTCCCGCTGGTCGGGATCGCCGCGGCTGCGAAGTCCCTCGGCCTGCCGGTGCCGGAGATCGTCACCGCGATGCGCACCGGCGACACCCCCCCTGACGAGCGCCGGCGGATGCTGCGCACTCCGCCCGACGTGCTCATCACCACCCCCGAGAGCCTCTACTTGATGCTCACTTCCCAGGCACGGTCGATGCTGGAGACGGTCCGCTGGGTGATCGTCGACGAGATCCACGCCGTCGCCGGCTCGAAGCGCGGCTCCCACCTGGCGATCACCCTGGAACGCCTCGACGAAGTGGCGGCGACCCCGCCGCAGCGGATCGGGTTGAGCGCCACGCAGCGGCCGCTCGAGGTGATCGCCGGGTTCCTCGGCGGCGGCACCGAAGAGACCGGAGCGTGGCAGCCGCGACCGGTGACCATCGTCGACGCCGCCCGCCCCAAGGCGATGGAGATCGACATCGTCGTGCCCGTCGAGGACATGACCCAACCCGGCACCCTCGACGACGAGGGCGTCCCCACCCGATCCATCTGGCCGGCGGTGTACCCGGAGATCCTCGCGCTGGTGATGGCCCACCGTTCCACCATCGTCTTCTCCAACAGCCGGGGATTGGTGGAGCGAATCGCCGCCTCGCTCAACGAGATCGCCGGTGAGGAGGTCGCCCGGGCCCACCACGGCTCGGTGTCGCGTGAGCAGCGGGTGGAGATCGAGGAGGCCCTCAAGACGGGCGAACTGCGGTGCGTGGTTGCCACCTCGTCGCTCGAGTTGGGCATCGACATGGAGGCGGTGGATCTGGTGATCCTGGTCGAGTCGCCCACCACCGTCGCCCGGGGACTGCAGCGGGTGGGACGAGCCGGCCATCAGGTGGGGGCTCCCAGCCGGGCCCGGGTGTTTCCCAAGCACCGGGGCGACCTGCTCGAGTCGGCGCTGATCGTCGACCGGATGCGCCAGGGCCTGATCGAAGAGACCCGGGTTCCCGTCAACCCGCTCGACGTGCTCGCCCAGCAGGTGGTGGCCTGCGTCGCGGTGGCGCCGCGACGGGTCGACGACCTTTACGCCATGGTGCGGCGCGCCTACCCGTACCGGGATCTGGGCAGGGGCGGCTACGAGGCGGTGCTCGACATGCTCTCCGGCCGGTACCCCTCGGATGACTTCGCCGAACTGAAGCCCCGGCTCGACTGGGACCGGGTCGAAGGCACCCTCACCGCCCGGGGCAACGCCCGGCTGTTGGCGGTGACCAACGCCGGGACCATCCCCGATCGCGGGCTGTTCCCGGTGGTGCTGCCCGAGGGTGGGCGCGTCGGCGAGCTCGACGAGGAGATGGTGCACGAGAGCAAGGTGGGCGACGTGTTCGTGCTCGGCTCGTCCACCTGGAAGGCGACCGAGATCACCCACGACCGGGTGGTGGTCACCCCGGCGCCGGGTGCCCGCTCGGCCCGGCTCCCCTTCTGGCACGGCGACGCCGCGGGAAGGCCCCTTGAGACCGGGCGCGCCCTCGGCGCGTTCGTGCGGGAAATGGCCGCACTGGAACCCGCGGCGGCCGTCGAACGCCTGACCGAGGATTACCGGCTCGACCCCAGGGCTGCGGCCCACCTGATCGCCTACCTCGACGAAGAGCAGGCGGCCACTGGCGCCGTTCCCACCGACCGCACCATCGTCGTGCAGCGCTACCGCGACGAGGTGGGAGACTGGCGAATGGTGGTTCTGTCGCCGTTCGGCGCCCGAGTGCACGCCCCCTGGGCGCTGGCGATCACCAAGACGATGCGAGAGCTGCACGGATTCGAGGTGGACGCGGTGTGGTCCGACGACGGGATCATCGTCCGCTTCCCCGACGCCGACGAGATACCCGCCCCCGAGGAAGTGCTGATCGACCCCGACGATGTCGAGCACCTGGTGGTCGATGAGGTGGCGGTGAGCGCCATCTTTACCGGGCGTTTCCGCGAAGCCGCCGGGCGCGCGCTGCTCCTCCCACGCCGGCGTCCCGGGCGCCGCACCCCGTTGTGGCTGCAGCGTCGGCGCGCCACCAGCCTGCTCGAGGCGGCCCGGCGCTATCCGTCCTTCCCGATCGTCCTCGAGACCTATCGCGAGGTGCTCCAGGAGCACTTCGACCTCCCCGCACTGCAAGGGCTGCTCTCCGACATCCGGGCGCGGCGGGTGCAGGTGGCGGTCGCCGACGTGACGAGCCCCAGCCCCTTCGCCACCTCCCTGAGCCTCGACTTCGTCGCCTCGTTCATGTACGAGTACGACGCTCCGCTGGCCGAGCGCCGGGCGATGGCGCTGACCATCGACCACCAGCTCTTGCGGGAGATCCTCGGCGAGCCGGCGCTGCGCGAACTGCTCGACGCGGACTCTGTCGCCGCGGTAGAAGCCGAACTCCAGCACCTCGCCGATGGCACACGGGCACACGGGCCGGAAGAGATCACCGACCTATTGCGCGACCTGGGACCGCTGTCACTCGAGGAGGTGGCGGCGCGCACCGTAGACGACGACCCGGCCGTGATGCTGGAGGAGCTCGAGGCCACCCGGCGAGTGATCCGAGTCACCCATCGCGGCACCCCGAGCTTTGCGGTTCCCGAAGACGCCGCCCGGTTACGGGACGCGTTGGGGATCGAACCCCCGCCAGGGCTCCCCGCCGCTCTGCTCGAGCCGGTGCCCGACGCATTGGGCGATGTCGTCTCCCGATATGCCCGAACCCACGGTCCGTTCACCGGAGTTCAGGCGGCCGGCGACCTCGGCCTTCCTATTGCGGCGGTCGAGGCGGCCCTCGCGGCGCTGGAGCAGCGGGGCCGGGTGGAACGCGGGGCATTCCGTCCGGGGGGCCGGGATCACGAGTGGGTCGACGCGCGGGTACTGCAACGCCTCCGCAGACGATCGCTGGCCGCTCTCCGCCGCGAGGTGGAAGCGGTCGATCGCGATCGGTTCGCCGGGTTCACCGTCGAGTGGCATGGGATCGGCGGGAGTGGGTCGGCGCCGGGCCGCCTGCTCGAGGTGATCGGCAGGCTGCAGGGCGTGGCGATGCCCGCCTCGATCCTGGAGAGCGACGTTCTCGCCTCACGGATGGATTACACCGCCGATCTGCTCGACGCCCTCACCGCCTCGGGCGAGGTGGTGTGGGTGGGCCGGGGACCGCTCGGCGGCCGCGATGGCAAGCTCGCCCTCTACCGCCGCGACCAGGTACCACTCCTCCACTGGCCGACGATGGCGGAGCCGCCCGGCGGCGAGACCCACCAGCGGATCCGCACGAGGCTCACCGAAAAGGGTGCGTCGTTCTTCGCTGACCTGTATCAGGCGTCGGGGGGCGGCGATCCCGAAGCCGTGCTCGGCGCGCTGTGGGACCTGGTCTGGGCGGGGGAGGTCACCAACGACACCCTCAGCCCGCTGCGGGCGTTCCTCTGGGGACGGGTGCGCAAGATCGCCGGTACCCGGCCTGCCCTTCCGGGAGCGTCGGCCCCACCCTCCGGGTCGGGGCGGTGGTATCTGGTGTCCGACCTGCTGGCGACGGACGCGTCGAGCACCGCGATTCAGGCCGCGCGGGCCGAACAGATGCTCGACCGTCACGGGATCGTCACCCGGGACGCGGTGCTCGCCGAGGGCTTGCCCGGCGGATTCGCCGGCATCTACCCGGTGTTCCGGGCCCTGGAGGACGCCGGCCGGCTGCGACGCGGCTACTTCGTGGAGGGTATGGGGGGATCGCAGTTCGCCCTGCCCGGGGCGGTCGACCGGTTGCGGATCGGGCGGGATCGCGTCGAGCCGAGCCTGCTGGCCGCAGCCGATCCGGCCAACCCCTTCGGGTCCGCACTCCCCTGGCCCGACCATCCGGGCCGGCCGTCGCGCTCCGCCGGCGCGTTCGTGATCCTCGCCGCCGACGGCCGGCTGCTCGCCTTCGTCGAACGGGGTGGGCGCACGGTGCTCACCTTCTCGGACGAGTCGGGCGACCTGGCGGCGATCGCCGATCGCCTGGCGCTGCTGGCGCGGCGGAGGATGCGACGAATGGTCATCGGCACCGTGGACGGGAGCCCGGCGGCGGCGACGCCGCTGGGCAACGCCCTCGCCTCGGGCGGCTTCGTCGAGAGCTACCGGGGGATGATCCTCACCGGCTGAGGCATCAGGGGCGAAGGGCGGGGCCGAGCAGCCGGGCGAGGCGGGCGGTGCTCGGTGCGGCCTCGAACCGGGCAGCGGCCCGCAATGCTTTGCCGCTGCGCCGGTGGAACAGGGACCACGGCGGTTTGGGGATCTGGTGGAAGGGGGTCCGAATCACCGTCTTCTCCGGACGGTCCACCAGCCGGGCGTTGTGGACGAACCCGGTGCCACTTTGGATATCGTCGCGGGTGTGGCCGGGATATGCCCCCCAGGGCACCACCCCGAGCGCGAACCCCGCCGCCGCCCACACGTTCACCCCGACGCACCCGTAGCGAAGGGCGGCGACCGCCCGGCCCATTTTTCCGCCGAGTGAGCGGGCGGTGCCGGGGTCAACCAAAAGAGTCGCATTGAGGGTGCCCCGCAGCCGGTCGTTGCAGAACTCGACCGCCCGTTCCAGGTATTCGCCCGGGTCGTCGCCCTCGATCAGGGTGGTGGCGAGCACGTGGCAGAACGCCTCCTCCCCAAAGGCAGGCGAATCACCCGCGGCGTCGATTCCTTCGACGATCGCCGGAGGGACCGCATCTGACCCGCGGTCCCCGAACATCCGCACCCGGTCACCCGAGGCGACGATCCGGTCGAATCGCTCGCCCGACCCTGGGTAGTACGCGCTCCGCGGGGGGCGGGACGCGATCGCCTCGCCGAGGGCATCCATGAAGTCGCCGCGCTGCGGCCAGCCTTCCGGGAGTACCAGCACCTCGGCCGCATTGCAGTTGTGCCCGGCGTTGTGCAGCACCTGGGTGGCGACGTGCTCGGCCTGGTGGCGAAGCTGCCGGTCGGTCCACTTGCTGGGGACGATCACCACCGGGCTGACATTGCCCAACTCGCTGGTCATCGGCTTGGTCACCCGCGGTTGGCCTTCTGCCCGGCGCCGGGCCGCCACGTCCCCCACCCCCCAGACGATGGCGTCGTGGGTGCGCTCGGCTCCGGTCACATGGATGTTGTCGACACCATCGTGTTCGATGAGCCGGCTTCCCGTGTCAGAGCCGCCGTAGACGAACCGCACCACCCCCTCCTCGATCAGCGGGGCGAAGGCCTCCTCGAAGTGCGGGCCCAGGTACTCGTTGATCGGGTGGCACTTGGCGACGACGACATGGCCGTCCACGAACAAGCGATGGACGACGTCGAGCGGGGTGATGCTCGACACGTTGCCCGCCCCGAGCACGGCCGCCACCGCCGCCGACCCGGTCTCCGGCTTGGTGTGGATTCCGCCGAGGAACTGGCGCGCCAACGCCAGCGGGATGGCGGGGTCCATCCGCACCTCGGCCGTCCACCGGGGGTACATCAGCCGATCCCACTTGTCACCCGGCAGCACGTCCACCGCCACCTGGCCATCGGGTCGCTCCCGGATCGCCGACTCCGGCAGCGGCACCCGTCCCGTGGCGGCGATGCCCCGGAGCGAGTCCTCGAGGAAGCGCAACGTGCGCAGGACGCTGAGCGGCCCACTCGCCCACTCCTCGCCGGCGTATCCGCGGTCCAGTCCCTTGGCCGCCAGCCCCGCATGGACGATGTCGTCCGCCACCGCGGCGAACCGCGCCCGCAGCTCGCGAAGGCGCACCGCTTTGTCGGCCACGGGGAGTTCCAGCCAGGCGGGGGCGTTCGAACGGAGGTTTGCCACCGCGGAGTCGACTGCCGCGGCATCGGTGGCAGCTCGAGTCATGCTGTCGACCCCAGGGATCCCAGGAGTGGATAAGGAAAGATCCCGGTGGCATGGCCGTCGGGCCCGAAAAGCACCCCGAGGGCATAGTCACCAACCACGTGGGCCGACTCGATGGTGGTCCCCGTCGGGGCGGTGGTGGTGTCACGGCATCCGGCGCAGGGGCAGGCGGCTCGCAGTTCCTGGGCGGTGATGGTGGTGGCGGAGCCGTCCTCCCAGGCGACCGTGAGGAGGCCTCGATCCACCTCGATCCGCACTGGAGCCTCCATCGGCGGAGCGTACCCACCCTCAAGGGGCGAGCCGGCCGAGCCGATGCCACCCCATGGCCGAAGTCATCGCCCTCCGGGGTGCCTGGGCGGAGGATTACGCCCTCGCCACACCCGGGCAGACCAGCCGCGTCGCGCTGGAGTCGCTGCCCTCCGAATGGACCGTCGCCGACCGGGTGGTCGTTGCCGGGGCCACCGTCGATCACGTCGTCATCGGCCCCAACGGCGCATTCACCATTTCGATCGACCCCGACCCGACCCCTGCCGCCGTCGGTGACGACGGCATCTATCGCGGCGGCGCCCGGGTGACGACGCCGGTGAAGCAGGCACTGCTTGCCGCCCACATGCTCCGGCGCGAGTCCCAGGGTCGCCTTTTCGCCTATCCGATCCTGGTGGCCCCGGTCGACGCCTCCCCCGCCCGCCTCGACCGTCTCGGCGTCATCCCCGGCGACCGGATCGCCGAGTACATCTGGTCGCATCCCGGTCTCCCCCTCCGCCGATCGCAGCGCCAGGAGATTCTGTGGTCACTCGGACGCCCCAGTCGGTGACCCCGCCGGGGCGGCTGACGGCCACCCGGACTCCGATCCCGGTCGCGGACGTGACTTCGGCGTTCACCTCGGTGTTCGCCGCCGTCGCCATCGCCCTCGCCACCGCCTATGTGGCGGTGCCCGACCTGCGTCACTGGCTGACGGGACGCGGCGGGCTGGTCGACTGGCTGGCGCTCGTCTCGCTCGCCGGCGCACTCGTCGTTGGCCTCTGGGCGCTGAAGCGATCGTCATCCGAGTCTCGGTTCAGGTTCGTGATCCCGGCAGTGGCCGCTTGGGGCCTGCTCGACGAGGTGCGGTACTTCACCACCCTGATCGGATCGCCCTCGATGGACGTCGACGGGGTGCAGGTGCGTTCGTTCGACGACCTCCAGGCGGTGCTGGCGCAGTGGGGTAGCTTGATGGGCGCCGATTGGCGCCATGGCCTCCTCGCGTTGACCGTGGTCGCCGCCCTCACCCTGGCGGCCGTCGGGCGCGCCCGCGGGTGGGCCCATCGAAGGGTGCTCGTCACCGAGCACCGGGTGGTCACCTTCCTGGTAATCGCCGTCGCTTTCACCGTGGCCGCTCCACTGGTGGGACTGTTCGGCCCCGGCGACGCCGCCCTCTTCACCGGCGGCCTCCTCGAAATGTTCGGAGCCACCCTGCTCGTGGTCAGTGGCCTCGCAGCCGCCGACCACCGCCGCACCGTCGCCGGCTGGCGCCGCCGCCTCAACCCCTGGATGGCCGAAGAAGGCCCGTTGGCGTCACTGGCCGATCGGATGTAGGTCGGCCGCCTTTGGCGGCCTCCGGCGATTGGCGATTGGCGATTCGCCGGAACGCGTCAATCCCCTCGAGGGCGCCTTCTCTTGTCTTGCGGATGGCGGAAGGCGGATGGCGGATGGCAGACGGCGGCCTCCGCTTCTCACTGCCTCCTATGTCCCTCCCTCAACACGCCGCCGTACTTCATTCGGGTGTCTTCGATGCGGGCGATCGCCTTCTCCGCGCCTTCGCCCTGGAAGTCGCAGTCGACCACCTCGCCGATGAAGATCGAGTGGCTGCCGCAGTCGACGGTCTGCCAAACGCGGCAGTCGATGTAGGCGATCGCCTCCTCGAAGATCGGTGCTCCTGTCGCCCCGAGGCGGACCGGGCGGCCATTGAGGGTGTTCCCGTCCCGCTCGGCGGGCTTGGAGAACTTGACGAAGGTCCGGGTGTCGTCGCGGTCCCACAGGTTGATGGTGAACGCCCCGCCTTCGGCAATGAGGCGGTGGGTGACAGCGTGGGCATCCACCGACACTGCAACGAGCACCGGCTCCATCGCCACCTGGGTCACCCACGAGGCGGTCATGCCGTTCCATTCCTCACCGGATCGCGAGCCGACGAGGCAGAGGACGTTGGGGATTGCCCACATCACCTTGTTGATCGTCTCGTCCGACAGCACCATCGCGCCTCCCTCGACTGGTCCGGCAGAGGGTAGGACGCGGGTGGCCTCGCGCCGACGGAGCCGTCGGCCGCGGTCTAGCCTTTGCCGCCGTGCGCATCGTCATCGCCACTGCGGGCGTGCTCAACGCCGAAACCGTCGCCCGATTCGCGGAGCGCCTCGCCGGGAACGACGGCCGGGTGTGCGTGATCACCGTGATCGAGGTTCCCCGCTCGTTCCTCGATGAGATCCGGTCCGAGGAGTGGCATCCCCTCAGCGACGGCACTGCCGCCTGGTCCTCCGAGGAGGACGCCGTGATCGCTCGCTATGTGGAGGAGCGGGGCGGGCGCCTGACCGCCCCGCTCCTGGCTGCGCTCGGCAATCGGGGCGTGGTCGCCGAGGTTCGTTACCTCGAGGGCGAGGATCCCGCCGCAACCATCATCGCCGCGGCCGACGAAATGGAGGCCGACTTGCTGGTGATGGGCGCCACCAAGCACCTGTTCGACGAGTCGAATTGGGAAAGCGTGTCGACCCGGGTCTTGCGCGACTCACGCCGGCCGGTGCTGGTGGTCCCTTCGGGTCCCCATGTCGAGGACGAGGAGTCGTGACGGAGTTCGTCCGCACCTCCGACGAGCGTTTCGAGGGGCTCCCGGGATACGATTTCTCACCGCATTGGTTCGAGTGGGAGGGGCTCAGGCTCCACTACCTGGACGAGGGTGCGGGACCGCCGGTGGTGCTCTTCCACGGGGAGCCCACCTGGTCGTTCCTCTATCGCAAGATGATCCCGGTGATCACCGCCGCCGGATACCGGGCGATCGCCCCCGACTACCCCGGCTTCGGCAAGTCGGACAAGCCCACCGACCCCGACTTCTACACCTACGACCGGCTGGTCGAATCGATGGCCGCGCTGGTCAAGCATCTGGATCTTGAGGACGCCACCGCGGTGGTGCAGGACTGGGGCGGACCAATCGGCCTGCGGGTGGCGGTGGAGGCCCCCGACCGCTTCTCCCGCCTGGTGGTGATGAACACCGGCGTGTACGCCGGCGGTAGCCGCCCCAACGCGGCGTTCGACGCCTGGCGCTCCTTCGTGGAGCAGACCCCCGACCTGCCCGTGGGCCGGGTGGTCACCGCGGCCGCCGCGACCACCTGGGGCGAGGAAGTCATCGAGGCATACAATGCGCCGTTCCCCGACCAGGAGCACAAGGTGGGCGCCTGGCGCCTGCCCCTCATCGTCCCCCAGGCCGACGACGACCCCGGGGCCACCGAGATGCGCGGCGTTTTGGAGGCGTTGGGTCGCTGGGAGAAGCCCGCCCAGATCCTCTTCGGCGACTCCGACCCCATCTTCTCGGTCAGAGCCGGAGCCCGCATGGCCGACCACATCCCCGGCGCCGGCGACCTAGAGGTCGTCGAAGGAGCCGGCCACTTCCTCCAAGAAGACAAAGGCGAAGAAGTGGCCGAGCGGATAGTGGGGTTCCTGGGGGCTCGCTGAGGGGCTCGCTGACGCTCGCCGCAATTCGCAATTCGCAATTCGATAGGAGCGTCTCTCCCCGTCTCACCCTGCGAAGCAGGGGGAGGCCCCGGCGAAGCCGGGGTGGACGGGGGGAGTACCCGGAGGGAGCGGAGCGACCGGAGGGGGAGGGGGGCAGCTGAGACAGCGTGTGCCCCGACGCGTCTTGCCAATTGCCAATTACTTCACGACCAGTGTCAACGGGCAAACGCCCCTGCCCCAAACCACCCCGCCCCGCGTAGAGTTAAAGCCATGACCGAGTTCACGGTTCATCTCGCCAACCGCCCGGGGATGCTGGCCGCCCTCACCGAGCGGATCGCCGAGGCGGGGGTACACATCGAGGCCCTCGCCGCCTTCGGGCTCGACGAACTCGGCGTGGTCCACATCGTGGTCACCGACGCGGCGACCACCCGTGGAGTCCTCACCAGGGCCGACATCGCCTTCGAGGAGCGGAACGTGCTTACCGCCGTCCTCCGACCCGGCCCCGCCGCGGTGGCCGAGATGGCCCACGACCTCGCCGCGGCCGGCGTGAACATCGAAGCGATGTACCTGCTCCGCACCAACGGCGACTCCTCCGAGTTCGCAATCGCCGTAGACAAACCCAAGGTGGCCGAAGCGCGTTTGGCGTCGTAGGAAGTCGCCAGTCGCCAGTCTCCAGAAAGAACGCGTCGACGCACTCGGAGGGTCCGGTCCTCGGAGGAAACACCCCAAAGCCGCCCCCTCCTGTTTCCTCACCCGGAGGGGGAGGTGGATTCCGAGCGGAGCGAAGGAGGACGGAGGGGGCGCTCAGACCAGATCGCACCACAAGAAGCCTGGACCCTAGGACCGAAAGGCCTACAGCCGCGCCGCCGCCGACTTCGCCGCCGCCTGCTCAACGGAATCGTCCAAAGCCGACAACTCCCCCGACTCACCCCTCCTCCGAAGGGCCCGGGCGATCAGATCGTCGGCGAAGGCAGGGTTCTTCGGCAGCACCGAGCCGTGAAGGTAGGTGCCGAAGGCGTTGTTGACCATCGCCCCTTCCTCCCCGGTGGTGTCGTTGTTGCCGTTCCCCCGGACCACCCGCCCCAGCGCCTCCTGCCCAGCACCCAACATCGTCCGCCCGCTGTGATTCTCGAACCCCACCAGCCTTCCCGCCGCCGCGTCGACCACGATGTTGCCGATCATTCGGGTGCCTCCCCCGATGGTCTCGCAGTCGAACACCCCGATTCCGGGGATCACCTCGCCCGAGGCGGTAACGAACCGGTGGCCGAACAATTGATAGGTGCCGCACACGGTGAGGAACACCACCCCGTCGTCGACCGCCCGACGGACCGCCCCGGCCCGGGTCTGGAGGTCGGCGGCGACCTTCATCTGGGAGAGGTCCTCACCCCCACCGGCCACCACGATGTCGGCCCCGGTGAAGTCGTATTCGTCACCCACCCCAACCCGGTCGACCCGGTGGCCCATCCCCCGCCACTCGAGCCGCCGTCGCAGGGCGATCAGGTTGCCCATGTCGCCGTAGATGTTCATCTCCCGCGGGTAGAGGTGGACGATCACCAGGTCGGTCATCGCCACGCCTCCGACCGGCTGCTCTTCGGGTCGAGGATCTCGAGGAAGCGGAGCATGGCGGTGTAGGTGGGCACCAGGTAGACGGTCTCCCCTTCGGCGGCGTCGGCGACCAGGCGGCCGAGCGCCTCGGCGAAAACTTCTTCGACCCACGCCCCGATGCCGGCGTACTTGAAGCGAAGGGCCATGTCAGCAGCCCGCACCCCGCCGGCCCCAAAGCGATGAGCCGAATCGGCAAGCCGTTCAACCCCGGCGTCCCAGAGCCAGGAGACATCGCGCCCGTCGGCATGCTCGTCGTTGATCGCCACCAGCACCGCCGAGGGCGACACCCCTCTGAGCAGTTCGATCGCCTGGTTGAGACTCGCCGGGTTCTTCACCAGGAGGATCTTGACCCGCCGGCCCCGATACTCGAGCACCTGTCCGCGCCCGAAAGCGGGTGCCATGTCTTCGAGAGCGGCGACGGATTCAGTGGCACCAACCCCGAGCAGCCCGGCGGCGAGCAGGGCGGCGGCCGCGTTATAGGCGTTGTAGACCCCGGGCACCTGGAGCCGGATCCGGCGCTCGGCGCCGTCGATGCGGAGGCTGGCGACCTGCCCGTCGCCGTCGGGAGAGGAGTCGACCACGAGAGCCTCGGCGGCGGGCCGGGAGGATTCGGCCGGACCGTCGCCGTGAAGGCTCCGGTCGTCGGGCATCCGCTCACGGATGGCGGAGGCTCCCCCGAACCACGAAACGGGCCGATCACCCGCCGCTCCGGCAACCAAGGGATCATCGGCGTTGAGCACCAACCGCCCGGCATGGGTGGCGGCACTCGCGACATGGCTGGCGGTGGTCTGCAACTCCCCATACCGGTCGAGTTGGTCGCGGACCAGATTGGTGACGACGAGCACCGAAGGCTTCAGCCGAGGCGCCAGGGACCGCACCGCCGCCTCATCCACCTCGAACACGGCGACATCGGCGTCGAGCCGACCCCGAAGAGAGGAGGAGGCGAGAAGAGCCGAGGCAACCCCCCGCCCCAGGTTCGACCCGGTCGGGTTGGTGACCACCCGCCGCCCGGCATGCTCGAGGACCGCCACGATCATCTTGGTAGTGGTGGTCTTCCCATTGGTCCCGGTGATGAGGACCACCGGAGTTCCACCGAGGATCTTCTCGACCAGCCGGGGATCGACCTTCTCGGCGACCAAGCCTGGAAGGGCAGATCCACCCCGCCCGACGAGGCGGCTGAGCCCGCCAACGAAACGACCCAGAAGGATGGCAAGGAAGAAGCGCATGATCTGGGGGAGGGTAGGTCACCGTTCGTTAGTGAGCCGGTGCCGGTGAGTCATTCCCGAGCTCAATCGCGAGGGCTGGCCACCGGACTATATGGCAAGGTCACGGTCTGGGGTTACCAGCAGGTCGTTGAGGCGGGCCATGTCGACGTGAGATGGGCTAGTGCAGACCAGGACCCCTCGCCCGGTCAGAACTCGGTCTCTAGAAACATGGTCCGAACCTCCCGCAACCCGAGCAGAACCCAGCGGGCGTAGTCTGCAGGCGTCGCCTCAACCCAACCCTGGTGATCCCGGACGACCTGCCGCTCATCCTCCGCGTACTGGAGATACTCCGTATCTGAATCCCGATATCCGAATAGGAATACTCTTGGGGGCGGGTGTTCGCTCACTTGAACCGCGAACCACATCTTGGTAAGCCGTGACTTGAGGTCGTGAACTGTCGCGACGAGGATCTTCGTTGGTAGCAGGGGAATGAGCTCGTCCCACTGTTTCACCAATTTCGACAGCTCCTCGAGTTCTGGGAACCTGTTACCTGCGGCGGCTCGCCTAGCCAACGTCCTCGTCTCCGCGTAGACGGCGGCGTAGGCTGGCCTGGCACGGTCCAGTCGCCGCGCGAGTCCCCGGGTCAATACGGCGCTTCTCCTCGCCCGAGTTCTTACGATCTGTGCGACAACGACGGCAGACGCGGCGACGGCGGCCGATGCGAGTGCCACCCACCAATCAATCATGTTGCCAGATCGTACAAGATGTTGCCGTGTGGGTTGAAGGGGGGCTCGGATTGTTAAAGGCCAGTCGCGTTGGGTTCCAATCGCCTCATTCCCTGTAGATCGTGAGGAGCCTCAAGTAGTCTTGTAATTGCAGTCATTCACGGTGGAAATCATGGATCGGACGGCGAGAATGAGAAATCCCCATACCGGACAAACAGAACGGAGAGCACGTGGCGGAAGACCCAGAGAAATACGACGTGAGAATCACCGTCGGTGACGCAACCGTGGAGGTTGCGGGTGCGGAGGACGGAGTTGTAAGGATCGTGGAGGCACTCGCTGGCGTTCTTCGCGCCGGCGGCGGAACGCCTCGCGCTGCCTCCGACGACACGCCGCAACGTCAGGCAAACCTTGCTGATCCTCGTTCACTCTTTGCGGCAAAGAATCCAAAGACTCAGAACGAGGGCGTGGTAGTCGCCGCGTTCTATCTGAGGGAGCTGGCACCGCCTGAGACCAGGACCGAGACGATCGATCGCACGAAGGTTGAAAACGTCTTCCGACAGGCGAAATTCAAGTTACCGAAGGACCTTGCGGCAGTCTTGATCAACACGCAGAAGGCTGGCTATCTCGACAAGACCGGAACCGGGGAGTACCGACTCAATCCCGTCGGATGGAACCTCGTTGAACACAGTCTCGGCTCTGAGTAGGCACCAGCATGGCCGAGCTGGCCCTTGATGACGTACCGCGAGCCTTCCGGCTATTTGAGCGCGAGCTTGCCCGGCGAGGGGCTCGTACCACGCGATCGCGACAGGACGGCTTGAGGCTACGGGCACTCGTCGAGACATGGTTCCGCGTTTACCGACCAGCTTTCAGTATGGTCCTCGGCGAAGCGGAGACACTGCTCGAAGTCGATCGAGTTCTCCAGGCTTGGCTCCGCAGAGTCGGACAACGGATCGATATTCTGGCTCTACGTAGGGACCTTCGTGGCGTTGATCGAATGCTGACGCGTGAGGTGATTCCGGACTTCGAGGTTGTGAGGTGGGGCGGCGCAGCTGACCCTGGACGAGGTGACGCCGGCGACATCGCGGAGCGCCTAGGCCTACTCGACTCGGGCCTACGAGCGAGCTGGATACAGGCGCTGAGCGACCTCGAGGACGTCAACCGAGCGACTTACGTCGGCCCGGTCGGGGAGATTCGAGAGGTCTTCAGAGGGGCAATTCACTTCCTAGCGCCAGATGCGGATGTGAAGAGTCAGCCTTGGTTCAAGGGGCACAACGGCCGACCGACCCAGGTTGAACGGGTCAGATTCATTCGCGAGTCCGGCCGACTGAGTGGACAAGCCGAGCGAACCATTGAAATGATCGATCTCCTCGTCGCTCAAATTGCGCGCGACTCATACAACCAGATGAGCGGGTCCTTGCATGGAGGCGGCGGGCGCTCAGAGTGCGAGAAACTCGTCCCGTACGTGCGCGCCATCCTTAACGAGATACTGCCAGAGCTGTAAACGAGAACCTCTCGTCTCCGCGCCTTATTGGCCTCGGCGCCAACCCGCGGGCATCGATCCCTTCGCCATCAAGGACATCGAGGTCCTGGTCACGATGGTCGGCGGGAAGATCGAGTACTGCGCCGAGGACGCCGGGCCTCTGTGCCCCTAAAGGACGCCGATCGCCTGGCCTGTGAAGCCGCACTCCGCGACGGGGGGCCGCCGCCCTTACCCCGCCTCCTCCACTGCGAACTGCGTCTCGTAGAGCTCCGTGTACAGCCCATCTGCCGCCACCAACTCGCGGTGGGTGCCCTCCTCCACTACCCGGCCTTCGTCGAGCACCAGGATGCGGTCGGCGGCCAGGACTGTCGACAAGCGGTGGGCGATCACGAAAGAGGTTCTTCCCACCATCACTCGTTCCAGGGCTTCTTTGATGAGGGACTCGGACCGGGCGTCGAGGTGGGAGGTGGCTTCGTCGAGGACCAGGATGCGGGGGTCTTTGAGGATCACCCGGGCGATCGCCACCCGTTGCTTCTCTCCTCCCGACAGCCGGTAGCCCCGCTCCCCCACCACCGTCTCGTAGCCCTCAGACAATGACTCGATGAAGTCGTGGATGTTCGCCGTGCGGGCGGCGGATTCAAGTTGCTCCTGGGTGGCGTCGGGGCGGGCGTAGCGAAGGTTGGCGGCGATGGTGTCGTGGAACAGGTAGGTCTCCTGGGTGACCACGCCGATCGACCGGGCCAGGGTCTCCATGGTCAGGCTGCGTACATCGTGCCCATCGATGAGTACCCGGCCGTCGGTGACGTCGTACAGCCGGGGGATCAGGTAGGTGACGGTGGTCTTGCCGGCGCCGCTCGGGCCCACGAGCGCCACCAACTCTCCCGGGCTGACGTCGAAGTCGAGGTGGTCGATTGCTCGCTCCCTCCCCCGTCGTTCCGACACCGGGGTGGCTTCGGCTGCCGGCTGGTAGGAGCGGCGGGAGATGCGCTCCACTGCCGCCAGGCCCACCGGAGCCGCGGTGCGGTAGTCGAACGACACGCCGTCGAAGGTGACCCGGCCCTGCACCTCATCGAGATGGACTGCGTCGGCGGGCTCGTCGATGTCCCGGGGAAGGTCGAGGACTTCGAACACCCGCTCGAACGACACCAGCGAGGTCGCCAACTCGACCCGGGCGTTCGACAGTGCCGCCAGCGGGCCGTACAGGTTTGCCAGGTAGGCGGAGAGGGCCACCACCGTCCCCACGGTGAGCACTCCCCGGATCACCATCACGGCCCCCAGCCAGAAGACCAATGCGGTTCCCAGGGCGCTGACCACCCCCAGTGCCATGAAGAACCAGCGGCCGATCAGCGCCCGACGGACGCCCAGGTCGCGCACCCGGGCGGCGTGGCCGCCGAAACGGCTGTCCTCGTCGGAAGTGCGGCCGAACAACTTGACCAGGAGTGCCCCGCTCAGGTTGAGGGTCTCGTTCATGGCGCTGTTCATGTCGGCGTTGGCGATCATTCCGTCACGGGTGATCCGGCGGAGCACCCGGCCGACCCGCCGGCTCGGCACGATGAACAGCGGCAGGATCGCCACCGCCGCCAGGGTGAGCCGCCACTCGAGGCTGAGCATCACCACGATGGTGGCCACCGCGGCAAAGCCGTTGGAGATCACCGACACCAGGGTGCCGGTCACCGCCGACTGCGCCCCCACCACATCGCTGTTGAGGCGAGACATCAACTCACCGGGGCGGGTGGTGGTGAAGAAGCCGAGCGACATCCGTTGCAGGTGCGAATACACCCCGGTGCGCAGATCGAAGATGATCCCCTCACCGGCGCGGGCGGAGGCCCAGCGCTGGACCACGCCGACGATCCCGTTGACGATGGGGATCGCCACCATCCCCAGTCCGAGCAGCGTGACCCGGCCGAGATCCTCGGCGGGGATCGCCTGGTCGATCAGATCGCGCATCAGCAGCGGCGGCAGCAGCGACACCAGGGTGATCACCACGATCGTGACGATCACCACCGCCAGCAGGCCTCGATACGGCCGGGCATACGCCATGACGCGGCGGAACAAGGCCCGGTCAAAGTTCGGCCGATCCTGCTCCTCGTCGTACTGGATGTACGACCACCAATTACCGCCACCTGGATGCATGAGTTAGGGGAACCTTATGGGGGCGTTCGATGTTCCGGGAGTTGCCTCGCTTCGCTCGGCCGCGATTGGCGATTGGCGATTGGCGATTGGCAAGAGGGCGCAGGATGCGCCCAGACGATCTCCCGCCGGTTACCCGCCGTCGCCGAACAGGCGTGCGAACTCGTCGGTGCGGTATGCCGAGGGCTCCGGATCGGCGTCGAGTGCGGAAGTCAGAGCGGCCTCGAGCTCATCGACCGACACCTCCGTGTCCGTGCCTGGTTCGACGAACCGGCTGGATACCGGATCGAGAAGCAGCTGCGATCGAGACGTGCTGTAACTGCCGGTCCACACATGGTGCACCGAGCCATCCTTCTGCGGAACCTCGACTGCCTCGAGGAAGACGACGTATCGCCCGCCCTCGGCAAGGTCCATCCCCGGTTGCCCACCGACCTCCATGGTGAATTCGGCAGGGATCGGGTCGCCGCCGTCTGCGGGTCCGCCGACGCCGTCGTTACCATCTCCGGCGCTCCCCCAGTCGGAGAGGTACCTCTGCCACTCCTCGGCAGTGACCCTGACGGTGGCGACACCGCCCGTGACCCATATCGAACCCGGCTCGCCAATAGGCGGCAACGACGGCACGAGGCGGGCAGGATGCGGGGTTCCAATTCCGGAGAGATCGGGCGTTCCCGGGCGCAGCGCGAAGGAAGTGTCACGGGCCCGCACCTTGAGGACGCCGACCAGCCTCACCACCACGTCGATCCCGACCGCGGGCCGCAACAGCGTCGCATCTTCAGAATGCGGCGGAGACCACCAGAGGTCATCCGTGCTATTGAGCCGGGGCTCACCCACCTCGACAATATCCAATACCAGCACCGCGTCCGAGGTCCTGAACCGGTCGGCCAGAGGCGCCTCGGCCGTAACCATCGCTGTCCCGAAGTACTCCTGGCCAGGGTCGGCGGTCCTTCGTCCCAGCGTCAGCTCATAGGCGAAACCAAAGGGGACCGGGGTTTCATGACTCGAGGTGGAGGTCTGGCTCTGGCTTTCGCCGGCGTCGACTGGGCCGGCCGTCGTACCACAGGCAGTGAGGGACAACCCGATGGCCAGGAGAGTCCCGAGCACCCTCCCGCCCGGTGCGCGGGCAGGCGACGAGTTCCCCTCTGAAGACGCCTCGTCCGTCAAGTTCGATCGGGGAGAGTCCTGGCGCATCACGTACTCTCTCTTCAGATCCTCAGCAGCAGGTCCACTGGAATCATTGAGTCGGCGATGGCAAAGCAGGCTTCGTCGGAGACGCCGCGGCGGCAGAAGAGTTGGTATACGAAGTCGCCGTGGGTCCAGACCAGTTCTTGGCCATCGGTCACCTGGAAGGAGAAGATCTCATCCTCCGGGTCGCCTGCGAAGGTCTTGAGGCCGACCCGCAACACCGCCAATTGCGACTCGGTGCGCGGCAGGGTGTAGGGCTCGCCGGTCCACAGTCCGAAGGCCACGGCAGTCGACGGATCGAGGCTGGCCGTGGAGACATCGAACACCAACTGGCTGGTCACGTGGGTGATCGCGGCTGGTACCAGTTGCGGGAACTGGACACCCGGTAGCGACCGAGCGACCTCATGGCGGCTGGCCTGGATGAACGGATCGGCTGAGTTGCCCCGGGCCCAGACGGCGGCGATGGTGTCCTCCCGATCCAGATCGCCCAATTCGGCACCGAGCCCGTCGTTGAACCAGACGACACCCGTCACTCCTTTGAGTTTGAGGTCGGTACCAGTCGGTGCGGTGGTGGTGGTGCTCGCGGTGCCGTCGCCGTGGACCACTCGCTCCGACAGGTCCCCGATCCCGGTCAGCGCGTCGCCGCACGCCGAGACGATCAGGGCGAAACCCAGCAACGCCATGACGGGGGGACGGTGGAATGCCCGGCTCATCGGGTCACCTCGCGTGGAAAAGACCTGCCGATTATCGCTCACCATGTCGGATATCGGCCTCATCTGGCCAACCGTTAGCCTCGCCTGATGCTGCAGGTCATCACCCGGGCGTTCGGACCGCCCCTCCTCGACACCGCGGTCTCGTCGGCCCTACTGCGCCGGGTCGACTCGGGCGACCTTCCGGCCACGCTCCGACTGTTCGTCCCCGACCGGATCGTCGCCTTTGGCCGGCAGGATCGAGTGCGGCCGGGTTATGCCGCCGCGCTGGAGGCAGTGACCGACAGCGGGTTCCATGCCGTGGAGCGGCTGGCAGGCGGCCGGGCCGCCACCTTCCACGAGGGCACCCTGGCGTTCGCCTGGTCGACCCCGGAGGAGCATCCCCGCGAGACCATCCACCGTCGATTCGACGCGCTGACCTCGATCATGGTGGACGCCTTCGCCTCGCTCGGGGTCGATGCCCGGGTGGGCGAGGTGCCGGGCGAGTACTGCCCGGGCAGGTATTCCGTGAACGCCCGGGGGACGCGCAAGCTGATGGGCGTCGGCCAACGACTGCTGCGGGGGTCGGCGCATGTGGGGGGCGTCATCGTGGTCGACCGCGCCGACCTGGTGAACCTGCCGCTGATCCCGGCCTACCGGGCACTCGGTTACGAGTGGGACCCGGCCGCCACCGGGGCGATCGCCGACGAGGTTCCGGCAGACACCGCCACTGTGACGACGGCGGTGCTGGAGGGGTTTCGTGCCGCAGGACACGAACTCGTTGACGGCGAGGTCGACGATGAGACGCTCGCCCTGGCCGGCGAGATCATCGGCGAGCACGACCCGGCGATAGCCTGACCCCGTGCGCATCCTCGTGGTCAACGGACCCAACCTCAATCTGCTCGGCACCCGGCGGCCGGAGATCTACGGCGAGGCGACCCTGGGCGAGTTGGAGGAGAACTGCCGGAACTGGGGGGCCGCCCTCGGACTCCAGGTCGACACCTTCCAGTCGAACCACGAGGGGATCATCATCGACCGCCTCCACGACGCCATCGGTCGATATCAAGGGGTGGTACTAAACCCCGGGGCGCTCGGCCATACCTCCTACGCACTGCACGACGCCATCGAGGCGATCGGCCTGCCGGTGGTCGAAGTGCATATCAGCGACATCGAGACCCGCGAGCCGTGGCGCGCCGAGTCGGTGATCCGCCCGGCGTGCATCGGGGCGGTGTGGGGGAAGGGGTTGGAGGGGTATTGGGAGGCGTTGGAGATGGTCAGGGACTCGCTTCGCTCGCCCTGACGCGATGCGCAATGCGCTGCGCGTAATACGTGAATCGGAAGACCAGACAACAGTCAGCGCTTCCTGGCGCACCTGCGCGTTGCGCATTGCTCATTGCGCATTCCGCCTACCCCACCGCCTTGCGGAAGCGGGTCAGGCCTTCTTCTAGGTCTTCGTCGCTTAGGGCGAAGGAGAGGCGGAGGTAGCCGGGGGCGCCGAAGGCTTCGCCGGGGACGATGGCTATTTCGGCGACTTCGAGCAGCGCCGCCGCCAGGTCCTCGGAGGTCTTCACCGAGTGCCCCCCGATCTCGGTGCCGAGCAGGTCGGTGACCTCGGCGAAGCAGTAGAAGGCGCCTTCGGGTTCGAGCAGCGAGACCCCGGGGATCTCGCCGAGCATCCGGTACATGGTCAGCCGCCTCCGATCGAAGGCGACCTTCATCTCGGTGACCGAATCCATGGGCCCGGTTACGGCCGCCAGCGCCGCCCGCTGCGAGACATTGGCGACGTTCGATATCGAGTGAGACTGGAACCGGCCCACCGCTGCCGCCACCTCCGGGGGAGCAACCAGCCAGCCGACCCGCCACCCGGTCATCGCATAGGTCTTGGCGACGCCATTGACGACGACGCATCGTTCCGCAATCTCCGGCACCTCCACCGGCATCGACGAGAAGACACTGTCGCCGTAGACGAGGTGCTCGTAGATCTCGTCGGTGATCACCCAGATGCCTCGCTCCGCCGCCCACCGGCCGATCTCGCCCACCTCGGCAGGGGTGTACACCGTGCCGGTGGGGTTCGCCGGGGAGACGAACAACAGTGCCTTGGTCCGCTCGGTGAAGGCGGCGTCGAGCGTCTCGGGGGTGAGGCGGAAGCCGTTCGCCGGTGTCGTCCCGACTGTCACGGGTACCCCATCGGCGAGCCCCACCGCTTCGGGGTGCGACACCCAGTAGGGGCTGGAGAGCAGCACCTCGTCGCCTGGGTCGACCAGCGCGGCGAACGCCCCGAACAGCGCACCCTTGCCGCCGCTGGTGATCACCACCTGGTTGGCAGCGACCCGATAGCCGCTATCGCGCGCCGTCTTGGCCGCCACTGCCTCCCGCAGTGCGGGAAGGCCGGCGGCCGGGCTGTAGTGATGGGTCGCCGGATCGGCCGCCGCCTCCTGGGCGGCAGCGACGATGTGCGCCGGGGTCGGGAAGTCCGGCTCCCCCGCCCCGAACCCGATCACATTGCGCCCCTCAGCCTTCAGAGCGGCGGCGCGGGCGGTGATCGCCATGGTGGTCGAATCGGATAGGCGAGCAAGGCGGCGGGAGATGTCCATTGCGCGCCGTAGTTTACGGACGCGGCGACCTGCGTTCGGCGCGGGGGCTGCGCGATGCGCGATGCGCAATGCGCAACGCGTCGGAACGCCCGCAGGGTCAGCTGCCCCCTCCGTCACCGCCCTACGGCGGCGCCACCTCCCCCGTCGAAGACGACGGAGGAGGACGCATTCTTGCGGGGTCTGTGCCCCCTCCGTCACCGCCCTACGGGCGGCGCCACCTCCCCCGTCGAAGACGACGGAGGAGGACGCTCTATGGCTGGAGGCTGGAGGCTGGAGGCTGGAGGCTGGCTCCTACCCTCCGTGCGGCATGAAACCGCTGCGGGGCTCGATCGTCTACCTCTTCGCTACCCGGCTGGTGATCAACACCGGGTACCGATTCGTCTTTCCGTTCCTACCGGCGATCTCTCGGGGGCTGGGGGTCTCGCTCGAACAGGCGGGCTTGCTGGTGTCGGCGCGGTCGCTCACCGGGGTGGCCACGCCGCTGGTGGTTTCGGCGATCGGCCGGGGCGAGCGCCGGATCCGCCTGACAGTCGGCGGAGCGATGATGTTCGCAACCGGCGCTGCGGTCACCGCTTCCACCGGCATATACGCCGGGGCACTGGTGGGGTTCATCCTCATGGGGCTCGGCAAGCCGGCGTTCGATGCGGCCGCCCAGGCCTACATCGCCGACCGCACCCCGTACGAGAAGCGGGCGCGCTTCCTGTCCATCATCGAACTAACGTGGGCGGGAGGGCTGCTGATCGGCGCCCCGGCCGCCGGAGTGCTGATCGACCGGCTGGGATGGGAGTCGCCGTTCTGGGTGACCGCGG
The DNA here is from genome assembly GCA_040878325.1 of Acidimicrobiia bacterium. Lineage (NCBI taxonomy): Bacteria > Bacillati > Actinomycetota > Acidimicrobiia > Acidimicrobiia bacterium. The sequence goes on along the minus strand of JBBDMM010000018.1, from coordinate 177,559 downwards.
TGCTGGTGGGCAGCGGCGGGTTGCTGGCTCCCCTGCTGCTCGACCCCGACGCCCGAGGCAAGCTGGCCCGGCCGGGTCGGCTGCGGATCACCCGCTCGGCGGTGGCGGTGCTGGTGATGGCGCTGCTCTTCTCGCTGGCGGCGGAGACCACGGTGATCGTCTACGGGGCCTGGCTCGAAGACGAGTTCGCCCTCTCCCTCGCCGCTCTCGGGCTCGCCTCACTGGTGATCGGTTTCGCCGAACTGGTCGGCGAAGGAACGGTTCTCGCCTTCGCCGACCGCTTCGGCAAGCGGCGGATGGTGGCGTGGGGCGTGACGGTGTCGGCCGTCGGCTTCGTTGCTCTCGGTGCGCTGGGTGGAGGCCTGATCCCCGGGCTGGTAGCGCTGGCGATCGCCTTCATCGCCTTCGAGATCACCGTCGTGGCCACCATCCCCCTCGCCACCGAGGTCGTACCCGGCGCCCGCAGCCGCTACCTCGCGCTGCTCACCGTCGCCATCAGCCTGGGCCGAGCCGCCGGCGACGCCATCGGGCCTGCGTTGTTCGAGTGGGGCGGCCTGGTCGCCAACACCACGGTGTCGGCGATAGCCGGGGCGGTGGCCGCTGCGGTACTGCTGGCCTTCACGGACAAGGAGTAGGTCGGGGG
>JBBDMM010000018.1:0-176906 GCA_040878325.1 Acidimicrobiia bacterium | reverse complement strand
CCCCCCCCCCCCCCCCCCACCGCGATTGGCGATTGGCGAAGAACCGCGTCGAAATGCTCGCAGGGTCAGCTACCCCCTCCGCCTCGCTTCGCTCGGCACCTCCCCCGTCGAAGACGACGGAGGAGGACGCTCTCAGACTGGAGTTGGAGGCTGGAGGCTTCTTGCTGGTGGCTGGAGGCTGGTGGCTGGAGGCGAGGCCAGCCTCCGGCTGGCCTCAGAGCCTCCCGATCCGCTCTATGAGGAGATCGAAGAAGCCGGCGGCGTCTACCTTGCGCATCCAGGTGGCGTTGCGGTGGCGGTTGGTCATGCCCCACCAGTCGGCGACTGTCATCCCCACCGTGAGCTCCGAGTCCACCTCGACTTCCACGTTGATTCTCCTCCCGGTGAACAGCTCGGGCTTCAGCAGGTAGGCGATCACGCAGGGGTCGTGAAGCGGACCGCCCTCCATGCCGTACTTCTCGACGTCGTAGCGCTCGTAGAAGCGCATCCAACCGGCCACGGCGGCACCCACCGGCCCGAGCGCATCGAAGCGATCGAGATGCTCATCGAGGATGAGCGCCTTGTGGGTCACATCGAGCGGCATCACGGTGATCGGCGCGCCGCAATGGAACACGATGTGGGCCGCCTCGGGGTCCACCAGGATGTTGAACTCGGCAACAGGAGTGGTGTTCCCCCCCTCGAAGAACCCGCCGCCCATCAGCACGATCCCCTCGAGGTGGCCGGCGAGGGCCGGTTCGCGTTCCAGTGCGGTACCGATGTTCGTCAGCGGGCCCAATGGGCACAGGGTGACCGTCCCCTTCTCCGACGCCATCACGGTCTCGATGATGAAGTCGACCGCGTGCCCGTCGGCAGGTGCGACCTGCGGATCAGGAAGGTCGGCGCCATCCAGTCCCGTCTTGCCGTGCACGTACTCGGCGGTGATCAGGTCACGCTTCATCGGCCGGTCGCATCCGGCGTACACCGGCACCTCGGTGCGATTCGCCAGCTCCACGCACTTGAGGCTGTTGATCGTCGTCAGGTCCAGCGGAACATTCCCGGCCACCGCGGTGATCCCCAACACCTCGAGCTCATCCGGTGAGGCAAGGGCAAGCAGGATGGCAACGGCGTCGTCCTGCCCCGGATCAGTGTCGATGATGATCTTCTTGGGCAACGCGGCGCCTCCGGTAGGTGGTTGCTTCTGAGGCTAATGCGGAGGGCGGCCTCGCTTCCCGCTTCCCGCTACCCGCTACCCGCAAGAGTTGCCTGAAGCCTGCGTCACTTCCGATGCGCCGCGCATTGCGCATTGCGCATTGCAGGAGCCCAGCCGGGCGACCTCTCCATAGACTCTCCGAATGCCGCCCACCATCCGCACCGTCGAGATGCACACCGGGGGGGAGCCGGTGCGGATTGTCGTCGACGGGTACCCCGAACTCGGGGGCGACACGATCATGGAGAAACGGCGTGACGCCCGGGAGAACCACGATCATCTGCGGCGCCTCCTCATGTTCGAGCCCCGCGGCCACGCCGACATGTACGGCGTGATTCCGGTTCGGCCAGATCACCCCGAGGCCGACCTGGCGGTGCTCTTCATGCACAACGAGGGCTATTCGACGATGTGTGGGCACGCCACGATTGCGCTCGGGCGCTGGGCCGTGGACCGCGGAATCGTGAAGGCCGTGGAGCCGGAGACCCGGGTGGCGCTCCAGGTGCCGGCGGGATTGGTACGGGTAACGGTGGATGTAGCCGGCGGGAGGACCGGCCGCGCCCGGTTCGAGAGCGTGCCGGCGTTCGTCGCCGCCTCCGCGGTGCCGCTCGAAGTCACCGGCGTGGGGACGATCCCGGTCGACGTCGCCTACGGGGGTGCCTTCTACGCCTTCGCCCCTGCGTCGGCGTTTGGCCTCGCGGTCCGACAGAGCCCTGTCGCCGACCTGGTCGATGCGGCGTGGGCGCTGACCACTGCCGCCTCGGCAGCCATCCCCCTGAGCCACCCCGACGACCCCGACCTCGAATTCCTCTACGGATCGATCCTCACCGACGGCGCCGACGACTGGTCGGAGACGCCCACGGCGAACATTTGCGTGTTTGCCGACCGCCAGGTCGACCGCTCCCCCACCGGCTCCGGTGTCACCGCCCGCATCGCCCTCCAACACGCCCGGGGCCAGATCGCCATCGGAACGGAGCGGCGGTTCGAGAGCATCGTCGGCTCGCAATTCACCGGAAAGGCGGTCCGAGAGACGAAGGTCGGCGACACCTCTGCGGTGATCGTCGAGGTGGGCGGAATGGCCCACTACACCGGAGAGAGCGTGTTCACCCTGGAGGAAGGCGACGACCTGCCGGCGTTTCTGGTGAGGTGAGCAAGCCATCCGCCATCCGCCATCCGCCATCCGCAGAAAGGTCTACTGCTTCCGGGCACGAGGTGTCGGTGCGGGCTGGTTACGGCTGCCGGGCGGCCCGGCAGCCGTTTTCCGGAGCCTTGGTCGCGGGGGTGCTCGAAGGGTCAGCTGCCCCCTCCGTCTGCCGGGCTTCTCGCCCGGCAGCCACCTCCCCCGTCGAAGACGACGGAGGAGGACGCCGTCTTTCGATTCGCCAATCGCCGCGACGGGCGCAGTCGTGCGACGCCGCGCGAGCAACACCAACGCTCGACCGGGTAGTTTCCACTGACTAGCCCACGGCAAAGGCGATGAATGCTCCCCGGATTGCAGAACTTCCTTCAGACGCCCGAACCCGCCGTGTGCGGGGATCCGCCCGGACTGCTGTGCGAGTGGATCTATGACCTGACCGGCAACGACTCGGCGGCTCGGTTCGCCGATTGGCTCCTGGCCAAGCCGGCAAAGCTGCTCCTGATCCTGATCGTGGCGCTGGTCGCCAATCGGCTGATCCGGCGCGGGATCCGGCGGATGGTGGAGCGCCTGATCGTCCAACGCGAGGAACGCACTCGCGCCCGACAGGACGTCGAGATCGAGGACGGTCGCTTCGCCACTCTGCGGGCGCGGGCGGTGGAGAAGACCCAGATGCTGAGGGCGCAGGAGGAGCGGGGAAAGCAGCGCGCGCTCGCCCTCGGCGCGGTGCTGCGCAGCGTGGCGTCGCTGACGATCTACACGCTCGCCGGGATAATCGTCCTCGCCGAGTTCGGTGTCAGCCTCGGCCCACTCGTGGCCGGAGCGGGCATCGTGGGCATTGCGTTGGGCTTCGGGGCGCAATCCCTGGTGAAGGACTTCCTCAACGGCATCTTCATGCTCGTCGAGGACCAGTACGGGGTGGGCGACATCATCGACGTCGGCGACGCCGTTGGCGTGGTCGAGGAGGTCAACCTCCGCACCACCCGGCTACGCGACGTGAACGGGACCGTTTGGTTCGTGCCCAACGGGGAAATCCGGCGCATCGGCAACAAGAGCCAGCAGTGGGCCCGCACCGTGCTGGACGTCGAAGTCGCCTACGACACCGACCTGGCCAAGGCGGTGGACGTGATTCGGGAAGTCGTCAACGGCGTATGGCAGGACCGCCTGGAGCAGGCCACGGTGCTGGAGGAACCCGAGATCCTCGGAGTCGAGTCCTTCGGCGAGTCGGCCATCGTCATACGAGTCGTGCTCAAGGTGGAACCCGGCGAGCAGTTCGCCACCGCCCGCGAGGTTCGCAAGCGCCTCAAGTTCGCCTTCGACCGCGAAGGAATCGAGATCCCCTTCCCCCAGCGCACCATATGGATGAAGCAAGGAGAGGAGCCGCCGCGGCAGCCCGCCTCAGCTAGGGAGCCCGACCTCGAGTCGAGCGGGGACGCGGCGGAGGAGTAGGCGGCGGCCGCCCGCCTCCCGCCTCCCGCCTTCCGCAAGAGACTGCAGACCACGCAAATGCCGGTCGCCGCGTAGCGCATTGCGCATCGCGCATTGCGAGCCGAGCGAAGCGAGGCTCTCTTACCAATCGCCAATTGCGGGCCGAGCGAAGCGAGGCCTCTTAGAGTCCTCCCCAATGGTCCCTCCTACTCGTCGGATCTATGGGAATCGGACGCTGAACATGCGGTCGATTCGTGCCATCGGATACGACATGGACTACACGCTGATCCACTACCGGGTGGATGAGTGGGAGCGCCGCGCCTTCGAGCACACCAGGGCCCGGCTCGGTGATGCGGGGTGGCCGGTGGACGGGCTCGGGTTCGACCCTGACCTGGTGATCAGGGGGCTCACCATCGACCTCGAGCTAGGCAACCTCGTCAAGCCGACGAGATTCGGATATGTGATCAAGGCGGCGCACGGCACGAAGTTCCTCGAATTCGATCGGCTGCGCCGGGACTACGAGGGCACCGCGGTGGATCTCTCCGAACGACGCTGGGTGTTCCTCAACACTCTCTTCTCGATGTCGGAGGCTTCCCTATTCGCCCAACTCGTCGACCTGTTCGACGAGGGCAAGATCCACGGCATCCACGGGTACACCGAGCTCTACGAAGCGGTGCGCTCGACCCTCGACGCGGCCCACATGGAGGGACGGCTGAAGCAGGACATCCTCGCCGACCCTGAGCGTTTCGTAGTGCCCGACCCGGAGATCCCGCTCGCCCTCCTCGACCAGAAGCATGCGGGCAAGCGGGTCGTGCTGATCACCAACTCGGAGTGGGAATACACCCAGAAGATGATGGCCTACGCCTTCGACCCCCATCTCCCGGAAGGCACCTCGTGGCGTGACCTGTTCGACGCGGTGATCGTGTCGGCGGCCAAGCCCGCCTTCTTCACCTCGACCCGGCCGCTGTACCGGATCGTCGACGAGGAGCAGGGCCTGATGCGCCCCCACGTCGGGGATCTTCAGCGTGGAGCGGTCTTCGTTGGCGGTTACGCGGCGCAGCTGGAAGCGCACCTCGGTTTGAGCGGTGACCAAGTCCTCTATGTCGGCGACCACCTGTATTCGGACGTGTCGGTGTCCAAGGCCCTGCTGCGATGGCGGACGGCGCTGATCCTGCGAGAGCTCGAGACCGAGATCGAGGCGGCCGAGGCATTCCAACCGTCGGAACGGGCGTTGCTCGACTTGATGGAGCAGAAGACCCAGCTCGAGGAGGAACTCGCTGCGACCCGCCTGGCGCGTCAGCGGGCCGCTCGGGGCTACGGACCTACGGACCCAACGGCGGATTCCGACGAGCGGGTGGATTCCCTGCGTGCAGAGCTGGCCCGCCTCGACGACGACATCGCCCCGCTGGCGATCGCCGCCAGTGAGCTGCGAAACACCGCTTGGGGACCCCTGATGCGATCAGGCAATGACAAGAGCCTCTTTGCCAGGCAGGTCGAGCGCTACGCCGACGTCTACACGTCGCGAGCCTCGAACTTCCTGCTGGCGACTCCATTCGCATACCTGCGAGCCGCCCGCGGAAGCCTCCCCCACGATCAATGAGACTCAGGAATCGAAGACTTGACTCTTGACTCTTGACCCTTCTTTACAGAAGACCAAGCGGATCGAGGTCGCCGGAGAAGGGTCGCCCGGCTCGACCATCGCCTCGACGATGAACCCCTCGAGTTCGACCGGAATGCCGGCTCGCCGCAGCTCACCCACGCCGTCGCCCGCACCGGCGGCGATCCCCGAGATCATCCTTCTCACTTCGTCGGTCAGCCCGTCCCGCATGCGGAGATGTTGCCGGACCTCTGTCTACGAAGCGTTCAAGCGGGGCACCGATTGCTTCGCGGCCGCGCGCTCACGGACGTTGCCAATCGAGATGAATCCTCCCAAGAAGCCCCAAAAGGATCGCAGGCCGGTTGGAAAGTGAGCGCGACCTTCAGTCGATGACTTCGTCGAGGGTGATCCGACGCCGAATGCCCGGCACACCGAATCCGAAGAGGAAGGCGATCCCGGGAACGATCAGCGCCTGACCGCTCGAGGTGAAGGCGTCGTACAAGGCGTCCATGATCACCAACGGTGAGGCGACCGCATCCACGAGGGCGGGCGGCAGCACCGGCGACAGCAGGTCATGGAAGCCCCCCGACATCGGCCCGGCGGCGACATCGGCTACGGGCTCGTCGTCGACCGCTTCGTCGTCCCGCCCTTCGAGCATCTTCACCGCGCCAGCCATCTGGGGCGCCATCGCCGCGGTGTTGAAGCCGCTCAGTCCGACGGGTGGCGTGCCCACGGGTGGCGTGCCCACGGGTGGCGTGCCCACGGGTGGCGTGCCCACGGGGGTCACGACCGCGGGGCCCGCCGGCTCGGCGCGGGCATCCCCCGGGTGAGTGGACGGCACAACGGCCGGCAACGTTGCGGGGAAGTTACCGACCGTGGTAGCCGTCTGACCGGGCGGGGTAGCCGTCTGACCGGGCGGGGTAGCCGTCTGACCGGGCGGGGTAGCCGTCTGACCGGGCGGGGTGGCCGGGGGCACCGGCACCGTTGTCGCCGGAACCGTGGCCGGGACGGTCCCCGGGCCGCCTCCGGGCGCCGTCGTGGATGGAGAGGCCGGAACCGTCGTGGGCACCGTCACCGGAACCGTCGTGGGCACCGTCACCGGAACCGTCGTGGGCACGGGCTCGGGGGTGGTGGTCGTCGTAGTGTGGGAGCAGTCGTTGCCTTGGCCCTTGCCGTTGCCACACCCGTGGTTGGGGACCCCTGGCAGGTCGATCGGTCGCGGCAGGTCGATGGGAGGCAAGGCCGCCAATGCAGTGATCGGCAGGCTGACGGCCGTCGCGACGATCGAAACGATCAGGGCGTTTCGGAGGCGGGTTGTGAAACTTCTCATACCGGTTCTTTCGGCTCCGCAAGGGCCTCTTCTCAAGGATCAACCGCCTGCTGCCGAATGATCTAGTCACGTGACTGATTCACCCAACCCCGCCCGGGGGACATCGACCCGCGCACTGCTCGGAGGGGGCATGGTGGCGCTGGCGGGTCTCCTCGCCGCCCTCGCCCTCGTGTATACCAACGCATCCGGAGTCGTCGAGGTGGCGGAGCACGCACGGACCCAGCAGTCGGCGGAGTCGGCGCTCGGCGCCAGCGCCGCTGCCCGCAATGCCCTGGGGCACGCGCTGTTGCTGTCCCAAGGCGACTTCGACCCGGCACTCTCCGCGGCGTCGATCCAGGAAGCGCTCCTGGTGCTCGATGAACTGGATGCCCGGGTAGCCACCGTCACGCAGATGATCCCGGACCCCGGCGGACTCGTCGATGCGCCCGCGACCGTCTTTCGGGAGTCACGCAATGTCCTGGACCTGATCACCGCCGGGAACCTCGACGCCGCAGGTGCCGCCGCCGCCGGACCCACCCTGACCGCCTACCACGAACTCAACGCCGCCCTGGTACTCATCCGAGCCGGGGCAGTCGACGCCATTGCCAGCGCCGCGGCCGAGGCCGGGTCGGTGGCCACCGCCAGCCGTTTCACCGTTGCGTTCTTTGTGCCAACCCTGGCGGTTGGCTTCGGCCTGATGCTGGTGCGACGCCGCCGTAAGCGTGAGCAGCTGGCGGCCGATCTCGAGCGCGAACGAACCATCAACCGCTCGAAGGATCAGCTGATCGCCAACCTCTCCCACGAGCTGCGAACCCCGCTCACCGGCATCTACACCTCGGCGCTCACGATCGAGGACCTCGGCTTCGAGGACCGCGAGATCGCCGCCGAGTTGAACAGCATGATCGTGGACCAGTCCGCCGACTTGAACCGGATGGTGGAGGATCTGCTCGTCTCCGCCCAGGCAGATGCGGGTCGGCTGTCGTTCGACCTGCGCCCCACCGACCCGGTCAACGAGATCGAGTCGGTCGTGAAGGAGTTGGGCCGGATGGGTACCCCGGTCCGAGTGGCCGCCGAGCCCGCGAGCGTGATCGCCGACGGCGGGCGGCTCCGCCAGCTGCTGCGCAATCTCGTGTCCAACGCCATCCGTCACGGGGGTCCTGACGTGGCGGTCCACGGCGTCAGCCAGGACAATTCGTATGTGATCCGGGTGGAAGACGACGGGCCAGGAGTGCCGGCCGACATCGAGGAGCGCCTGTTTCAGCGGTTCGTCCACCAGGGCGACCGGCCACTGATAGTCGGGAGCGTCGGACTCGGGCTGGCGATCACCCGGGTATTGGCCGAGGGGATGGGAGGGACGATCGACTACACCCGCCAGGACTCGACCACCCGGTTCGAGATTCGGCTCGGGATCGCGGCGAGTGCCGCGCCGGAACGGATCCCCTCAGGTCATGCCGCGCCGCAACGAGTCCCCACAGATGCTGTCGCGCCGGAACGCGTCCCCTCAGGTGATGCCGCGCCGGAACCTGCCCCCACAGGTGATGCCGCGCCGGAACGAGTCCCCACAGGTGATGCCGCCCCGGAACGATTCCCCGCAGGTGATGCCGTGCTGTTCGATGACGAAGAACAGCCGGCGCTGGCTCAGGTTCCGCGAACGTCTCATGACGAACTGGATGAAATCATCAAGGGACCCGGCTTGCTGAGCCCGACGATGACAGAAGCGGCGAGGGAGCGCGTCGCGTCACTTTCCGAGAGCCTTCCCCAGTACACGCACCTGTTGACCCAACACGCGGAGCTGCGTGCGGTCCTCGATGATCGGTCCGAGATAACTTCGGTCGATGTGGACGCCGCCATCGAAGAGGCGGTTCAGACCCATTCCCTGCTCGGCGAGTACCAGCGAGCCACCCGCAGCACTCAGAAAGAGAGCCTCTACGAGCATGTCCTGATCGCGTGCGCGTTGGCACCAAAGGACGAACTCGGCTACTTCACCGCTGCCGCGGTCCGAGAGCCTCTGTCTGCGATCATGGGCAGGCCGTACGGCACCCCCGCGTTCGCTCGCCATCTCAAGCGGTTCTCGGATGACGTCACCGGCGTGCTTGTCAAGGAAGGCGAACCACGGCACCACGTGTACCGATTCGAGAATCCGTCAATGCAGCCTTACGCCATCCTCACGGGGCTGTCCAAGGGAATCGTCAAGGAGAGTCAGGTACCGCAGCATCTGTCCGGCCCCGTTCCCGATCCCACCTCGCCTGAGCGGCTCATCGAGCTATTGCCGACCGCTCCGCATTGAGTTTCGCGGCGCGTGGGCCGTCATAGAGACCATGCGCCGATGGGACGAGGAGCAGTCGCGCGACTCAGACTGACCCACTACCGAACAGCCCGCCGGCGCGCCAGTAGTTCCCTGAGGACCTTCAGTCGAACGCGCCGCCTCCGCGCTGGCCACCGACCCGCATGCCCAATGCCTCGGCGAGGAGCCGGTTCATCAGGACGCTGATGCTGACCCCTTCCGACCGGGCACGACGGCGAATGATCCGGACCAGACTGACGGGGAGGCGAGCGTCAATGCGCTCCATGGGTTGTTCCCACTCGGGGGCCACCGGCTGGCCCCAATCGGCGAGTTCATACATGAGGTCGCCTCGAATCACATTGGTGTGATTTGACGACAACCTTAGCCCCCGTTACGGCACCAGTCAGGGATTTTCGCGCACTTTTCGTTGATGGGTCCCGCTGGGGGTCATCAACCGACCGGAGTGGCCTCGATCGTCCCTTCCGCAAACGTGCTGCCGGCGGGGGTGAGGATCTTGTAGAACAGATCCCAGCCGGAGCTGTTGACGGTGCCTTCGACTTCCATCGAGGCGCCGGTCAGCTGGTCGATGGAGAACGCAGTGAAGAAAACGATGCCGTCGGCAATGGTGAACTCCCCATCGCCCAGCAGCTCGTTGGTGAACTGATAGGGCCCTTCCTGGGAGAGGTCGATCTCGACGGTGAAGGGGTCGGGATCGGGAAAGCCGAACACGTTGCCGCCTAGATCGAGGGTGAACTGGGCGACCGCCGCGTCGGGGTCGACCACGATCGAGGCATCGACCGGGCCTGTGGACCCGAAGGTGGTGTTGTTCCACTCCCCTTCGTAATCGCCTTCCAACTCCTGAGCCGCCGCCACGCGCTCAGCGGTGGGGTCCACTGCGGCACTGGTCGTGGTGGCCGGGGCTCCCGTGGTCGTAGTCGCGGGTGCCGCCGTGGTGGTGGTAGTCGCCGGCGGCGCAGACGTGGTGGTCGAAGCGGTGTCGTCATCCCCGCATCCCGCAGCCAACAACATCAGCGCGAGCGCCATCGGGCCAAAGCGTCTCATGTCGACTCCCCTGATAGTTACTGCGAGAACCCTATCGGATTCGCACACCCCCGGGTTCCAGCCAATTGCCATTGCCAGGCGAGGCGAGGGCTCTTCGCGGGTTTCGCCCATCGCCGGCCGAGCGAAGCGAAGCTTCTTACGCCACTTCGAAGAGGCCGGCGGCCCCCATGCCGCCGCCGACGCACATCGTGCTGACCACGTAGCGGGCGCCGCGGCGCTTCCCCTCGAGGAGGGCGTGACCCACCATCCGGCTCCCGGACATGCCGTAGGGATGGCCGATCGAGATGGATCCGCCGTTCACATTCAGCAACTCGTCGGGGATCCCCAGCCGATCGCGGCAATATACGACCTGCACCGCAAAGGCCTCATTGAGCTCCCACAGGCCGATGTCGTCGACCGACAGACCTGCCCGGTCGAGGAGCTTCGGCACCGCGAAGACCGGCCCGATGCCCATCTCGTCGGGGGCACAACCTGCCACCGCGATCGCCCGGTAGTAGCCAAGGGGGGTGAGGCCCCGCTGCGAGGCCAGGTCGGCATCCATCACGACGCAGGCCGAGGCCCCGTCGGAGAGTTGGCTGGCGTTACCGGCGGTGATCGTGCCACCGTCGAACACCGGCGCCAGGCCGGTGAGCCCCTCGAGAGTGGTCTCGGGCCGGTTGCCTTCGTCACGCTCGAGCACGACATCCTCGCGGGTCTCTTCCCCGGTCTCCTTGTTGCGGAGCACCTTGGTGGCCTTGACGGCCACGATCTCGTCGTCGAAACGCCCCGCGTCCTGGGCGGCCGCAGTCCGTTGCTGGCTTTGGAAGGCGTACGAATCCTGGGCGTCCCGGCCCACCGAGTATCTCTCGGCCACGACTTCTGCGGTATGGAGCATCGGCATGTACATGTGAGGCTGGCGTTCGAGGAGGGCAGGGTCCATCGCCCGGAACTGGTTCATGTGCTGGTTCTGCACCAGGCTGATCGACTCGAGACCTCCGGCCACGACGATCGGCATGCCGTCGTGGATCACCTGCTTGGCGGCGGTGGCGATCGCCATCATCCCGCTGGAGCACTGACGATCCATGGTCATCCCCGCGACCGTGTCGGGCATGCCGGCGGTGAGGGCGGCTTGACGGGCGACGTTGAACCCGGTGGATCCCTGGGTGAGGGCGTTGCCCATGATGACGTCATCGGGCTCGCCCGGCTCCACCCCGGCCCGTTCGAGGGCAGCCCGGATCGCATGGGCTGCCAGCGAGGGGCCCTCGAGATCGTTGAACGCCCCCCGATACGCCCGGCCGATCGGCGTACGCGCCGTCGAAACGATCACCGCTTCCTTCATGAATCCTCCTCGAGTCCCGCCGAGGATACGGCGTGCGTGAGGAGGACGCCTCCCGTAAGAGGAAGGCCTTCCGCCTTCCGCCATCCGCCTTCCGCCATCCGCAAGATGCGGTCAGGGCCATCGCCGCGAACACCTGGCGCTTCCAGTCGATCGCGAGAGTCAGGCCTTTCCTCGGCCCCCAGACAGGAGAGTGCGAACTCGTCGTTTCAGCCGCGCTGCCTGCATCGTCGCCGTGCCACCGAGCCCGGGGGCGAATCCATCGATCACGAGGATCGGTCGGGTGGAGGTGGTCCACTCCATCTTCCAGGGATCGGCGGCACCGGCGAACTCGTACACCCGCACTTTCTCGTCGCAGGCGCGGCGAAGGGCTTCGGCCCGCAGCAGCGAGCCCGGTGAGAAACGGGACCAGGCCGGGTCGAAGCCGGTCTTGAGCAGCCACTCGGTGCCACCGTGCACCAACGACAGGTCAAAGGCGATCGGCCTGCCGGCCACCCGGAGGAACGCGATGCGAGCCATCCCCTCGTGCGCCGCCCAGCAGGTGACTTCGCGGTAGAAGCGCTCCACCCGGCGATCGCTGGCGATCGCGGTGCCTTGAGCATCCTTCCAACCGGAGCCTTCCACCGCGAATCCCTCGCTGAGCTGACGGTCGAGGTCATGGGTACCGTCGCCGACCACGAACTCCACCGCACCCTCTTCCTCCAGCCGGCGATGACGGCGGCGAAGCTCACGCCACTTCTTCGTCGACAGCGTTTCGACATAAGAGTCCCATCCATCGGAAAAATCGATGAAGGGCGACTCGAGCCGGGGACGCGACCGCACCCGGAAACCGTGTCGGCGAAGGGCTGCCTCGAAAGTCGACGCGGTCGGGCCGCCGGCAGGCACAAAGTCGATCGTCACTCGCCGCCGTTGGGTGAGCAGGTGCACTGCCAATGCCTCGAGCGCGTCCGCGTCGGCGGCAACGGCTTCGAGCATCGGCACGTGCCAGTCGGCGGCGGTGGCTACCGCCTTTGACCGTTCGGTCACCGGAGCGACCGCCACCAGCCTTCCACCCCTCCGCACCGTCGCCGCTCGTACGTCGCGCCCGAAGGCGTCGCCCCAGGCGTGCACCCACGCGGGTCGGGAGAACGGGGCCGCCCCGGTGCGAACCGCGAGGTCATCCCACTCGGTTTCGAGCCTGGAGCCGATCTCGACGGCGGCGGCCTGCAATAGATCTGTCATGCGACATGGTTTATCGGCTCGACGCCCTGTCAGCATGAGCGTTGCCCCCCACCCGCGTAGAGTGGCTGCAACATGACCAAGATTCGTGGGTTCGTCACCGTCGTCGTGCTGACGCTCGGTGCCACCGCGTGCACCGCCACGACCCTGCCGACGACTACCACCAGCAGCGTGCCCGATACGACCACCACCACTGCCGGCGGTCGGGTGACGCTCGAGGCGAACGGCCCCATCTTCATCGCGGCCGGTTCTCGCGGCGCATATGTCGAGGCACTGCAGTTCTATCTCGTGTGCACCGGCCATGTTGAGCCGGTCGCCGGCTCGGCGGTGACCGTTGACGGCTCCTTCGGCCCGATCACCTCCAAGGCCGTCGCCTGGTATCAGGCCGAGATCCGGAGGATCCCCACCGGCGAGCCCGATGAGGAGACCTTCTGGTCGCTCGCCCGCGACTGCGCCGACGAGCGCTCCGTCACCTTCCCGACCGGTGAGGTCGTCGCCGAGGTGGCGGGAGGCGTCACCACCAGTGATCCCGAGGTCTTCGCTTTCGACGGAGCCCAGGGGCAGATTCTCACTCTCGAGGTGCTCGAGGGCGCCATCACCCTTTCGGTGGTCGGACCCGACGGCGCCGAGGTCGAGACAACGGGTGACGAGGGCCAGATCCAGGCTGAACTCGCCGGTGCAGTCGGCTACACCATCCGGGTGAGTTCGAGCACCGACACCTCCTACTTGGTGCGGGTTTCGGTCAGGTCGCCCAATGTCGTCGCAGCCGATTTCGGTCCGATGGTCCTGGACACCGACGGGCTGGGGGTGGCCGCCTTCGGCGATGACGAAATCAACACCGTCGCTGTGATCGCCCTGCTCCTCGGGCAGCCCTGGGAGGATTCCGGCTGGCTCACCGATGAGGAGGGCTGTACCGGAGCGAACCGCCACGTGACCTGGCTGATCCAGGCCGACGATCCACCCGGGACCGACCACCCTGCCTTCCTGGTCGTCGACTTCACCGACACCGGCGGCGAGCCGTACTTCTCGCAGTACTCGTACCGGTCGGCCGACCTGGCCACCCTCGACCCGATCGCCGCCGGCCTCGACACCGACGAGGGAATCAGCCTGGGAAGCACCCTCGCCGAATTCACCGATGCGTACACCACCCCGACGTTCTTCGACACGAATCGAGGCCTGGCGACGTTCGCCGGCGACGAGATGGTGGTCGGAATGGCGATTTCGGGGACCGCCGCCAGCCCCGATGCGGACGCCACCCGGGTCTGGTACGTCAGCGCAGGAGCCGACGGCTGCGACGACTTCTGACCTTCCTCGCCGCATAGGCTGGTGACGCATGTACGACCTTCGCCTCGACGACCCGCTGGTGTCGCCTGCCCTGGTGATCGCGTTCGAAGGTTGGGTCTCGGCAGGTTCGGCGGGCACCGTGAGCGCCGGGCACATCGCCGGGGATGGCGCCGTACTCGCCACCTTCGACAGCGACCGCCTCTACGACTATCGAGTCAATCGCCCCACTATCGACTTCGTGGACGGGATGTTCGACGACGTCGCCTGGCCCACTACGACGCTGCGGCGGAGGAGGATCGGCGACCGCGACGTCCTGGTGCTGTCTGGGCCTGAACCGAACTGGGGTTGGCAGGCGCTCGGATCAGCGGTCGGCGACCTGGCGACCGACCTCGGTGTATTGCAGCACGTGTCGCTTGGCGGAATCCCGTGGGCGGCACCGCACACCCGTCCCACGATCGTGGTGACAACCGCATCACGGCGCGACCTGATCGGTGCCGACGCCAACTTCCCGGATGGCCTTCTCCGGGTGCCCGCCTCCGCCTCGTCGATCGTCGAGAAGGCGGTCGCCGATCGGGGGATCCCCACCGTCGGCTTTTGGGCCAGGGTGCCCCACTACGTCGCCGGGGCGTATTTTCCCGCAGTGGTGTCCCTGGTGGAGCGGGTGTCGCGATACCTCGGGGTCGACATTCCCCTGGGTTCCCTGGTCGACGACGCCGCCGCCCAGCGCCGCCAGCTCACCGACGCCCTCGACGATCAGCCGGCGATCCAGGAGATCGTCGACCAGCTCGAGGCCGTCTACGACGCCTCGGGGGAAGTCGCCACCGGCGAAGAAATCGCCGCCGAGATAGAGCGCTATCTGCGTGACCGGGGCGAATCCGAGTAGTCGACGGGCGGCCCCGTTGACCTGCCATCCTTGAGGCCATCGGCGAAGGCTGAGGCACTGACCAGACGGCGCCCTGGAAATCATCTCGTCGTCGGCGCGCTGCTGACGATGTTCGCCCTGCTTACCAGTGCGACTCCGGCCCGCTCGGCTGGGAGCCTCCGTTCGTTCACGATCGCGGCAGCCGGCGACGTGCTGATCCACCGCCGGATCACCGAGGTCGCCCGCACCGGCCCCGGGACGTACGACTTCTCGCCCATGTTCTCGTCGATCACGCCGTGGATCGAGGTGGCCGACCTCGCCATCTGCCACCTCGAGGTGACCCTCAGCCCGGACAATTCAGGGCTGTCGTTCTTCCCGAAGTTCGTCGCCCCGTATGAGATCGCCGACGCCATCGCCGCCGCCGGCTACGACACGTGCTCCACCGCCGGCAACCATGCGCTCGACGCCGGATGGTCGGGAGTGGTGACCACCCTCGACTTCCTCGACGCCGCCGGAGTCCGCCACGACGGAACCGCCCGCAGTGAGGAGGAGCGTCTGCCCGGCCTGTACGACGTGGCAGGGGTGAGCGTGGCGCACCTGTCGTACACCTACGGCACCAACGGCCAACCGATGCCCCGCGATCATCCCTACGCGACCAACATCATCGCCGTCGACGCCATCCTCGCCGACGCCGAATGGGCGAGGGACAACGGGGCCGAGTTCGTGATCGTGTCGCTCCACTGGGGTATCGAGAACGTGGTCGGGCCTACCGGAAGCCAGGTCGCCCTGGCCGAGGCCCTGCTCGGATCGCCTCACGTCGATCTGATCCTCGGCGCCCACGCCCATGTGGTCCAACCGATCGGCATGATCAACGGCAAATACGTGGTGTACGGGATGGGCAATCAGTTGTCGAACCAGAACGGCGCCTTCGGGGAGGAGTACTTCTCCACGGAGGACGGGCTGACGGTGCTGATCAGGGTGTCGGAACGCCCCGACGGCACCTTTGCTGCCGATGGCATCGACATCGTGCCCACCTGGGTGCGCAATCTCGACTACCGGGTGCTGCCGGTGCGGGCCGCACTCGTGGAGGAGGCCGCCCCCGCCTGGGCGCTGGAGACTTCGCTGGAGAGGACGGTCTCTCGGGTGCGCCTCCTCGACGCACCCGGGATCCGCCTCGCCCCGGTCCCTCCCCCGACGGCCCGGTGTGATTGCCGACAGACCATCGACGAGGCTGACTTCGAGATCCGCCGCTCGCCGCTGGTGGACTGAGCGTCACCTTCGTCCCGCCCAGTTGCGGCTTTCCACCCCCTCCACCGGCCAGCCGGCGAATTTGCGGGCGATGAGGTTGGTGACCCCGTCGCGATGCTCCAGGGTCCCGTCGATCACCAGGCCCGGGTTGCGGCGGGCCACATCGCGCTGGGCGTCCCACACCTCGGGGAGGACGATGACATTGAGCAATCCGGTCTCGTCCTCGAGGTTGATGAAGATCACCCCCTTGGCGGTCATCGGCCGCTGGCGGTGGGTGACCACCCCGCCCACCCGCACCCGCCGCCCCGCCCGTCGTCCTTCGAGTGCCTCGGCGATCGGGACACAACCGTCGGCCGCCAGGCGCTCCCGGACGAACTCGACGGGGTGGCGCACCGATACTCCAGTGGCCCAGAGGTCCGCCCGCGCCGCCTCGGTCTCCGGCATGAGGGGAAGGGCAGGAGCATCGGTGCCGGCCGCCAGGGGTAGCCGCCCCGGCCCCATCCCCGCCAGGGCACCCGCCGCCCACAGACCCTCCCGCCGCGACACCCCCAGCGATTCGAGTGCCCCCGACGCCGCCAAACCTTCGAGAGCACCCACCGGCAGCCCGGTTCGCTGTGCCAGATCGACCACCGAAGCGAACAGACCGCCTCCGAGCCGGGCTGCCTCAATCCTCGAGATCTCCGCCTCGCCCAGGTCACGGACATACCGCAGCCCCATGCGGACCGCGGTGGCCATTCGCATGGGATCGTCGACCGAACCCCTCCCCCGCCGCCAGGCCATCCCGTAATAGGTGGCGGTGTCCTCGGGGTTGGCGAAGTGCGCCACGACGGTGCAGTCGAATTCCGAATCGTTGACGTCAGGTCCCAGCACCACCACCCCGTGGCGGGCGGAGTCCTGCACCAGCGAGTTGGGGCTATAGAACCCCATCGGCTGGGCGTTGAGCAGCCCGGCAAGGAACTCGGTAGGCCAGTGATATTTGAGCCACGCTGACATGTAGACGATGTAGGCGAACGACACCGAATGGCTTTCGGGGAAGCCGAACGAGGCAAAGCCCTGGAGCTTCTCCCACAACTCGTCGGCCGCCGCCCCGGTGATGCCGTTGCGCCCCATGCCGGCCACGGTCTCGAGCCGCAGTTTCTCCATCTCCTCCTGCGACCGCTTGTGAGTCATCGCCTGGCGGAGGCGGTCCGATTGTCCCGGGCTGTAGCCGGCGCACACCCGGGCGATCTCCATCAGCTGCTCCTGGAACACCGGCACCCCGAGGGTCTTGGCGAGGATGGGCTCGGTCAAGGGGTGGGGATACCGCACCGGTTCCTCCCCGTTGCGCCGCCGCAGATAGGGATGCACCGAATGGCCCTGGATCGGGCCGGGGCGGATGAGGGCCACCTCCACCGCCAGGTCGTAGAAGGTCTTCGGCTTCATCCGGGGAAGGGTCGCCATCTGGGCGCGGGACTCCACCTGGAACACGCCGACGGTGTCGGCCTTGGTGAGCATCTCGTAGATGCGGGGCTCCTGGGGGATCGTGGCCAGGTCGATCGACACGCCATGAACCTCGTCGATCATGTCCACCGCCAGGTGGAGGGCGTTGAGCATTCCCAGGGCGAGCAGGTCGAACTTGACGATCCCCATCGAGGCACAGTCGTCCTTGTCCCACTGGAGCACCGAACGGTCCTCCATCCGCCCCCATTCGAGCGGCACCGCCTCCCACAGGGGACGGTCGGCGATGACCATGCCGCCCGAGTGGATGCCGAGATGACGGGGGAACCCGTCGAGGCGGCGGCAGGCGTCGAGGATGAAGTCGGTGGTGGCACCCTCCGGCAGGTCGAGGTACGTGTCGATCTTGCCCGGGTCCATGGTGTCGAGGTACTTGGTGAGCCCGTTGACCTGGGCCTGGGTGAGCCCGAATGCCTTGCCCACATCCTGGAGCACCGACCGGGCCCGGTAGGTGATCACGTTGGCCACCATCGCCGCCCGCTCCCGCCCGTATCGCTGATAGCAGTACTGGATCACCTCCTCCCGCCGTTCGGCCTCGAAGTCGACGTCGATGTCCGGGGGCCGGCCCCGCTCGGCAGAGAGGAACCGCTCGAACGGCAGGGCGAGGCGGATCGGATCGACCCGGGTGAGATCGAGACAGCGGCACACCGCCGAGTCGGCGCCCGAGCCGCGGATCTGGCAGTAGATGTCGCGCGACTCGGCGAAGCGGACGATGTCCCACACGATGAGGAAGTAGCCGGCGAATCCCAGGCCCTCGATAACCGACAGTTCGTGCTCGAGACGGGCCATCGCCACCGGGTCGATCGCTGCGGGCCCGTCGCCCGGATAGACCCGTCGAGCCCCCTCGATGGTGAGGTGACGCAGATAGTCCATCTCGTTGCGGAAGTCCCCCGGCATCGGGAAGTCGGGGAGGCGGGGGGCGACCAGACGAAGATCGAAGGCCAGAGCGCCTCCCAGTTCGGCTGCCCGCTCCACCGCCCCGGGGTAGCGGGCCATCCGCCGGGCCATCTCGTCGGGCGACTTGAGGTGGCGCTCGTCGGTGGCCGGCCAATGCCCATATCCGATGTCGAGGTCGCGCCGCCCGCCGATGGCAGCGAGCACCTCGGCGATGTCGGCCTCCGACCGGTCGTGATAGTGGACGTTGTTGGTGGCCACCAGGGGAATCCGCAGCCGGCCCCCCACCTCGGCGAGCAGGTCGTTGCGAGCGTCATCTCCCGGCATGCGGTGATCCGTCACCTCGAGGTACAGCCTCCCCGGGAACACCTCCCGAAGGCGGGCCGCCGCCGCCATCGCCCCTTCCAGGTCCCCGGCCGCCGCCGCCCGGGGGACCGCCCCCTGATGACACCCGGTGAGGGCGACGAGTCTGCCCCGCGCCGATGCCTCCACCAGGTCGGCCTCGGAGTAGACCGGCCGATCCTTCTCCCCCCGAAACTGCGCCCGGGTGATGAACCGCGATATGGCCGCATACCCCCGCGGATCAGGGGCCAACAACACCAGATGATCGGTAGACGGCAAGTTGATCGGTTTGGAGCCATGCATCCGATGGGTTCGGCCCCGTCGCTTCGCTCCGGGACCGCCCCCATCGGAGTCTCCAGTCCCCAGTCTCCAGTCTCCAGCAGGAAGAAGGCCATCCGCCTTCCGCCCTCCGCCTTCCGCAAGAGGTTCGGATCTGGCTGGTGACTGGTGACTGGAGACTGGGGACTCCATTCCCACCTCCACCCCATACACCGTCGCCATCCCCTCTTTCGCGGCGGCGATGCGGAAACGGGGGGCACCGTAGAAGCCGTCGTGGTCGGTGATGGCGAGGGCCTCGTATCCCAGTTCGGCGGCCCGCTCCACCAGTTCCCCCGGATGGGAGGCCCCGTCGAGGAACGAGAAGTTGGTGTGGCAGTGGAGCTCGGCGTAGCGCATGGGGAGAGGAGTGTACGCGAGTGATCGAACATGTGTTCGATTCGATGGGTGATGGGCGAATGGCGACGCCCTCTTCCCGCCTCCCGCCGCCCGCCTCCCGCAAGGCGTCCTCCTCCGTCGTCTTCGACGGGGGAGGTGGCGCCGCGGGCACTCCCCCGCGAGGCTGCCGGCTTACTCTTCTCTATGGCCCGCCTCGCCACCCCGAACGACATACCCGCCATTTCCCGGGTGCAGGTCGGCTCCTGGGATGGGGTTTATCGGGGATTGATTCCTGACGATGTCATCGATCGGTTGAATGTCGAGCACCGCGTCATTCAGTGGACGGCGTTCTTCGAGCGGGCCGATGATCGGGAGGCTCTGTTGGTGGCGCAGCATGACCACACGGTGGTGGGCATGGCTTCGCTCGGGCCGGCGCGCGATGAGGATCTCGAGGGACCGGTCGGCGAAGTCCGGGCTATCTACGTACTCCCCGATCACTGGGATCACGGGCACGGGCGCGATCTGATCAGCGCCGGCGAGGCTTGGCTCGCCGAGCACGGCTTCGAGGCGGCCATTCTCTGGGTTCTGAGGGCCAACGACCGGGCGCGGCGGTTCTACGAGACAGCCGGATGGAGTCTCGATGGTGCCACCAAGATCGAGGACATCTACGGCGCGCTGCTCCCCGAAGTCCGCTACCGGGTGGCCCTCGACCGGTCTGTTTGACAGTGACATCATTCTGATGTCACTATGCCGTCTATGAGCATTCCCGCAGCCGTCGAGCCCCAGACCCCCGTGCCGGCATCGTCGGGAATGCGCACCTTCTTCACCGTCTGGGCGGGCCAGTTGGTCTCGGTGGTCGGCACCACCCTGACGGCCTTCGGACTCCAGATCTGGGTCTACACGGAGACGGAATCGGTGACCGCGCTGGCGATCGCCAGCCTCGCTTACGGGGTGCCTGCGACGCTCATCTCTCCGATAGCCGGAGCCCTGGTCGACAAGTGGGACCAGCGCCGGGTGATGCTCGCCGCCGACTCGCTGGCCGGGGTCGCCACGCTGATCATCGCCGTGCTCTTCTTCACCGACTCGCTCGAGGTGTGGCACATCTACTGCCTGGTGGGGGTCGGCTCCATCGGGAACGCCTTCCAGAGCCCGGCGTGGATGGCGTCGATCCCGTTGATCGTCCCCAAGAAGCATCTCGGCCGGGCCAACGGCCTGGTCCAACTCAACGACGGCCTGTCGCTGGTGCTCGCCCCGGCGCTCGCCGGAGTGATCCTGGTCACCTTCGGCCTCGGCGGGGTGCTCATCACCGACGCGGCGACCTTCATGGTGGCGATCGGCACACTGATGATGGTCCGCATCCCTCGCCCCAAGGCCCATGCCGACACCGCCACCGGCTCGGTGCTCGGTGACGCCAAGGCGGGGTGGCGCTACGTCAAGGACCGCCCCGGCCTCTTCGGCCTCCTCTGGGTGTACGCCGGGGTCAACTTCGCCCTGGCGTTCGTCAACGTGCTCATCATCCCCTTGGTCCTGGCGTTCTCCACCGAGGCGGCCGTCGGGGCGATGTTCTCTGCGGTCGGCGTCGGCGCCATCGTCGGCAGCGTCGCCGTCAGCGCGTGGGGCGGGCCCAAGAAGCGGGTTCGAGGCACGATGATCGCCATCGCCGTCGCCGGGGCCGCCTCCGCGTTCGCCGGAATCGCCCCTTCCCTGCTGGTGGTCGGTCTCGGCGGGTTCTTCATGATGGCGGTGGTGCCGGTCGCCAACACCGCCAGCCAGGTGCTGTGGCAGACCAAGGTGCCGCCGGCGGTTCAGGGCCGGGTGTTCGCCATCCGGCGGATGATCGCCTCGGCGATCTCCCCGATCGCACTGCTCGCCGCCGGACCGCTCGCGGACAACGTCTTCGAACCCCTGCTCGCCGAGGACGGCGCCCTCGCCGGATCCGTGGGGGCACTCATCGGAACCGGTCCGGGACGGGGAGTCGGGTTCATGTTCATCCTCAGCGGCCTGATGGTGGTGGTGATCGCCGCGATCGGATATGCGCTCCCCCGGGTGCGCAACCTGGAGACCGAGTTGCCCGACCACATCGAGGAGTAGGCGGCTACTCGACCTCTTCCTCCTCGCGATGCTGGTCGACGGCGAGCAGCGCCCACCCGATCCCCTCGTCGGGCGACTCGGCGGCGATCGATCCGGACCATCCGGGCGGAGCCTCCTGCGGTTCCCACAGCACCCAGCGCAACGAGGCGAGATCGTTCACGAAATCGTCGGGATCGGGTGGCCATTCCACCCCGGCTAGTGCGGCCGCCGCCCACCACGCCCCGAACCGGCCCATCGGCGCCCCCCGGCGGCGACCGTACGCCCCGCCGCTGGCCGCGGTCCACGCCATCGAGGCGAGCGCGGCAGGACCGTCGACCGCGGCGGTGCGAACCGGCCCCGGCTCGAGAGCAGCGATGGCCGCCTCGGCGGTCCCCTCCACTGCGATCGCTTCTACCCGGCCGTTCGACTGCTCGGCCCAGGGCAGGGCCAGGGCCAACAGCGCCTCCGTCGACTCGCGGTCCTCGACCGGATCACCCGCTGCCACCGGCTTCGTCGCCTCCAGGTGCGGGAGGTCCGGGGTGGGGAAGTCGGCCTCGTTCGACCGATACGCCGCGAGCCCGAAACGGGGCTCCCAGGACATGAGCGACAGGGGCACGTCGAGCACGCCCCGATCGATGCTGTCGTCTCCGCGGAGATCCTCGCCCCGCATCACCCGCTCGAGCGCGGCGAGGGCTCGAGCCGGCCCGGAAGCGATGGTGTCACGCAGTTCGTCCCAGGGGTGGGTGCTGGCCGCCACCTCCCACAGCGGTCCAAGGGCGAAGCGACCTGCCCCGGCTACGACCACCGGCCCGGCGAACTCGGCCGGCGCCTCGAGCGCCAGGCGGTACTCGGCGAACTCGGCGGCAGGCCACAGCTGCAGCCCTCGCTCCAACGCGTGCCGGCAGCGATCCCTCAACTCCACCACCCCGGCCCAGTCGCGCGACGCGCATAGCCCGTCGACGAGACGCACCAGACGGTCGAGATCGCCGGAGTCGACGGCCTCACGAATCGTCACGGCCCCGACCAATCGCCGGCGCGGTTTACGCTGATCACATGGTGTTCGACCGGATCGCCGAGCGGGTCCCCATCGGTCTGGCGCGCACGACTTCGATCGCCGCCGTGGTGGCGGGGCTGGCCGGTGCCATCTTGATCGCCCTCGCCGTTGCCTACGGCGACTGGTGGCTGGTGGCGGGGTCGGCCGCGGCGTTCCTGGTGGCAGGCTCTCTCTGGCAGGTGGCCGATCGGCTCGTAGATCGCCGCCGCCACTAGAGAGCCAGCTCGGCCAGGGTTCGCAGCGTCTCCACGTCCTGGGCGACGAGGCACAGGGTGGTGACGCCGGACTCCTTCCATGCCTCGAGTTTGTCACGAAGCGCGGCGGGCGGACCGATGAGGGCAACTTCCTCGACGAGTGCGTCGGGGACCGCCATCACCGCGGCCTCCTTCTCGCCGGCGAGGTAGAGGTCCTGGATCTTGGTGGCTTCGGCCTCGTACCCGTACCGGCAGACCAGGTCGAAGTAGAAGTTCTTGCCGCGGGCGCCCATGCCCCCCACATACAGGGCGAGCAGCGGCTTGACCCCCCACAGTGCCTGCTCAGTGTTGTCGGTGACGACGGCGGGAACCGTTGGGGCGATGTCGAAGCGGTCCCGCTTCGACGGATCACCCGACCTGGCGAACCCCTCCGCCATGGCGTCGGCGAACACCTCGCCGGCCCGGTACGGGGAGAACCAGAACGGCAGCCAGCCGTCGGCGATCTCGGCGGTGAGGGCGACGTTCTTGGGGCCGATGGCGGCGAGATAGATCGGTACCTCGTGGGTGGGATGGACGGTGAGGCGCAACGGCCGGCCGAGGCCAGACGCCCCGGGCCCGTCGTAGGGAATCTGGTAGTAGGTGCCGTGATGTTCGAGCTTCTCCCGGGCCAGGGCGGAGCGGACGATCGACACGTACTCCCGGGTCACCCCGAGTGGCTTGCCGTAGGGCACGCCATGCCAGCCCTCCACCACCTGGGGGCCAGAGGTGCCGAGGCCGAGCAGAAATCGCCCACCCGAGAGTTCCGACAGCGTCACCGCCGTCATCGCCGTCATTGCCGGGGTGCGGGCGGGCATCTGGAGGATGCCGCTGCCCAGGTGGATGCGCTCGGTGGACGCCCCGTACCAGGCGAGCATCGACACGGCGTCGCTGCCGTAGACCTCGGCGACCCACACCGAGTGATATCCCAGGCGGTCGGCCTCGACGACCAGGTCCATCCGCGGATCGACCTTCGCCCCGGCATATCCCAGATTCAGGCCCAGTCGCATGCCATTCTCCCCTTGCGTGCTGCCGCATCCTCGGATCAGGAATCGATCTGGTCAAGCCAGGTACTCTCGGCGCGCCATGAGTGTCAAGCGAAGAGTCGCGTCGGTACCCCTCGCCGTAGCCGCCATCGTCGCCGGCGAAGTCATACGAGCCGCGGTACGCCGCGACCTGCCTACGTACCCGAATCAGGATCCGTCCGGCGTCTTCGGAGACCCGGCCGCTCGCCCGTTCCGCATTGTCGCCCTGGGCGACTCCTCCACCACGGCCCCCGGGGTGGAGGACATCGAGGACGTCTGGATCCGGACCGTGGCGCGATCATTCGCCGACCGCTACCGCGTCGAGCTGATCAGCCTGGCCGTGGGCGGCTCGAAGGCCCGCGATGTCATCCAAGGCCAGCTGACCGAGGCGCTGCGCTTGCGCCCGGATGTGGTCTCGCTGTCCGTCGGTGCCAACGACGCTTTACGTGGCACCCCCGCGGCAAGGTTCCACCGGGACCTGGAGGAGATCGTGGTGGCGCTCGAGGGGGCGGGGAGCGTCGTGGTGCTCTACGGGATGGGCGACCTCGGTTCGATCCCCCGCCTACCGCCCACCTTGAGCCGGCTGGCGAGCCGGCGGTCGGCCCGGTTCGACCGGATCTGCCGCGAGGTCGCCGTTGCCCACCGGCGCACTCTCAAGGTGCACACCCGTGGTCGGATCATCGAGGCGTTCCGCGACGACCCCGCGTTGTTCGCCGGCGATCAGTTCCACGCGTGCGGCCTGGGCCACGCCATCTTCGCCGAGGAAGCGATCCCGGTGTTCGAGGCCGCAGTGGCTATGAGTCAAGATCCAAGAGTCAAGACTTCTTGATTCTTGACTCCTATCTACCTGCTTCCTGTGACCGTGATGTCGCCGGAGACGGTCTTGATGCTGAGCCGGGCCGGGGCGCCATCGCCGCCGTGGCCCACCGGGAAGTCGGTGCGCACCTCACCGCTGAGCGTCTGGAAGGCGACATCGAACTTCCGGCCTGCGGGTACGCCGAGCGAGATGTCGCCCGAAAGGCTCTTGGCATCGAATGACGGGCCGTCGAAGCGGTTGACGACGACGCTTCCGGATGCCGACTTGGCCTGGAACTCGCCGTCTACCGAGCCGACCTTGATATCGCCCGAAGCGGTCTTGATCGAGGCCGTCCCTTTGACGTGCACCGCGCGCACGTCGCCGGAAGCGGCGGCAACTTCGAGGTGGCCGGCCACGAGACCGGCCTTGATGTCACCGGAGGCCGACCTCATGGTGGCGTCTCCCAACACATCGCTGAGGTGGATGTCGCCCGACGCGCTCTCGATGTGAGCGGAGGCGAGTTCGACGGCCGAATTGATGTCCGCCGCAACCAGGCGACCGCGGAAGTTGATCGGATCGAAGCACCAGATGGTGACCTCGACCGACGACCAGCGGCCCTTCGAAGACCGCTCGGGCTCGATCACGATCTCGCCCCCGCGGTCCTCGACGATGAACCTGTCGACCGTCGAGGAACGCCCCTCGAGCTGGACGGTGATCTCGCCCGGCTCTCCCTGGACGATCCGCACCTCGCCCGACGGCAGTCGCAGCGAGACGGTCGGGGTGCCCGAGCTGGGGAAACGGAATTCCTTCATGTCTCGATCGTTCCCTGAATCGTGCGGGACTTTCCGCGGGTGTCGGCCTTGATCGAAATCGTTTTGACGAGCCACGAGTTGAGGGACTCGCCGCGCTCCTCGGCGGCCGACTCGATCAGCTCCTTGAGGGTGGGCGGGAGCCGGAGGGTGATGCGGGCGTCGAGCGACTCGCCGCCGGGTGCCTCGACGGAATCGCGCGCTCGAACCCGGATGGACGGCTCGCCGGAGGCGAGCACGACGTCGACGTCGTAACCACCGAGTTGCCCGGAGACTTCCGCCGCGGCCTGTTCGGCCAGGTCATAGGCCAGCTGCCGCACCGCCGGCTCGAGGGCGCTGAGGAGAGCTCGGGACGCGGCCTCGACTTCGGGGTCGCCTCCGGCCACGAGCACCTGCTGCTCGATCGCTCCCTGGAGTCTGGCCATCGCCATCGTGGTGTCCATCCGTGCCTCCTGAGTCATCGGCCGGTGGTTGCCGTCGAAACGAGCAGTCCGACCGGGGCCGCAAGGCTGCGGTCCAGGTCGGTCGCCTGCTCGATCGTACGGGCCCGCAGCACCACGGTCCGACGGTGCCGTTCCTGGCCGATCGCCTTGATCGTCTTGCTCGAGATCAACATTACTCCTCCTCCTGTCACTTCAGTGTCGTTGTGACAGCAGGATGATGTCATGTTGATGTCAGGTTGTCAAGGGATCCTCCCCCGGCTTTCCGGGGGAGGTGGCGAGCGAAGCGAGACGGAGGGGGCAGCTGAGACAGCGTGCGGCCAGGGCAAGCGCGTCCTCCCCCGGCTTCCGGGGGAGGTGGCGAGCGAAGCGAGACGGAGGGGGCAGCTGAGACAGCGTGCGGCCAGGACAGACCTCCCAATCGCCAATCGCCAATCGCTTCCCAAACCCCGACATCGCACCGAACACGTAGACTCAGAGCGCAAGAACACACCGGGGAGCTCGGGGAGCTGAGCTGAGAGGGTGGCCGTTCCGCCACCGACCCGACCGAACCTGATCTGGGTAATGCCAGCGGAGGGAGTCGTGACCGATATCTGCCTGATACTCGCTGGAGGCGATGCCGCGCCCCCGGTCGACCCGGTGCCGCATCCGGGATTCGTCATCGCCGCCGACGGCGGCCTGGCGATGGCCGAGCGCCTCGGACTCCACGTCGACCTGGTGGTCGGTGATCTCGACTCGGCCGATCCGACCTCGCTCCACCTCGCCGAGGAGCAAGGGGCGACCATCGAACGGCACCCGGAGGACAAGGACGCCACCGACCTGGAACTGGCGCTCGACGCCGCCGTCGCCCGCGGATTCGAGCGGGTGGTGATCGTCGGAGGAACCGCCCTCGAACGGATCGATCACTTGCTGGCCAACGCCGCGCTGGTGGCGGCGCCCCGCTACGCCGGGCTGAATCTCGAGTGGCGCATGGGTGCCTCCCGGGTGGTCCCGCTCCATGAGTCTGTCGATGTCGACGGCGTACCGGGCGACATCGTGTCCATCGTCCCCATGGGCGGCCCGGTGACCGTGTCTGTGACCGGGCTCGAGTGGGGCCTGGAAGAGGCAGTCCTGGAACCCGACTCGAGCCGCAGCATCAGCAATCGCATGATCGGCCACACAGCCCACCTCACGGCCGCCGGGGGCCAAGCACTTGTCATCCACACGAGAGGAACCTCCGCATGAAGCGCTTGATCGCCACCGGCGCCGTTCTCGCCCTGCTCACCGCGTCCTGCGTCGCCGAGCCGCCGGTGGTCCGGATCGTCGCCCACGACTTCTTCGAGGTGTCCGATGAGGTGCTCGCCGCATTCACTGCGGAGACGGGGATCGAGGTGACGATCATCCGTGGTGGCGACGCCGGGTTGATCGTCAACCAGGCGGCCCTCACCAAAGGCAACCCGGTCACCGACATCCTGTTCGGGGTCGACAACACCCTGCTCTCCCGTGCGCTCGACGCCGAGATCTTCGTGCGCTACGAGTCCTTCCTGATACCGGAGATCCCCGACGAGTTCGAGCTCAGCCCGTTCGTCACCCCGATCGATTACGGGGACGTCTGCATCAACTACGACCGGAGCGCATTCGGTGGCGAGTTGCCGCCGCCGGCGACCCTGGAGGACCTGACCGACCCCCGCTACCGGGGGATGCTGGTGGTGCAGGATCCGACGATCTCCTCCCCCGGCCTGGCGTTCATGCTGGCCACGATCGTCCGGTTCGGCGAGAGCGGTGACTACACGTGGCTCGACTACTGGGCCGACCTGCGGGCCAACGACGTAGAGATCGCCCCCGACTGGGGCACCGCCTACTACGGGATGTTCTCGGGGGCAGGCGACGGCGATCGCCCGATCGTGGTGTCGTATGCCACCTCGCCGGCGGCCGAAGTGATCGATGCCGAGCCGCCGATCCCGGAAACCTCCACCGCGGTGATCCGCGACGGCTGTTACCGCCAGATCGAGTTCGCCGGGATCCTGGTCAACGCCGACCATCCGCAGAACGCCCGCAAGTTCATCGACTTCATGCTCAGCCTGCAGTTCCAGGAGGACGTGCCGGGGCAGATGTTCGTATACCCGGTGCGGCCCGAGGCCGAGTTGCCCGCGTGGTTCGGCGAGCGGCCCACCGACACTCCGCCCGGCCTCGCCCCCGAGGTGATCGGGGCCAACCGGGAGCGCTGGCTCGACGAATGGATCGAGGTGGTGCTGCGGTGACCCGACGGACGGCGATCGCCCTCGCCGTCGTCCCGGTCGCCTTCCTGGGGGCGTTCTTCGTGTGGCCGGTGGCGTCGATCATCACCACCGGGTTGGTCGAGGGCGGGGCAGATGCCATCGGGCGGGTCTTCGGCGACCGGGGCCTGCGCGGCGTCGCCTGGTTCACGCTGTGGCAGGCGGTGGTGTCGACGGTCCTCACGGTGATCGTGGCGATGCCGGCCACATGGGTGCTGTCCCGGTTCGAGTTTCCCGGCCGCAGCCTGGCCCGGGCGATCGCCACCGTGCCGTTCGTGCTGCCCACCGTGGTGGTGGGAACCGCCTTCCTCGCCCTGGCAGGGCCCAGCGGCCTGCTCGGGATCGACCTCCACGGCACCGTGTGGGTGATCCTCGCTGCCCATGTGTTCTTCAACGTCGCCGTGGTGGTGCGACTCGTCGGCGGGGTGTGGGGCCACCTCGACCCCCGCCTCGAGGACGCCGCCCGCTCGCTCGGCTACTCCCCGTGGCGCACCTTCACCCGGGTGACCCTGCCCCTACTGCGACCGGCGCTGGCGGCAGCCTCGTCGATCGTTTTCCTGTTCACCCTCACCTCGTTCGGCACGGTGCTGATCCTCGGCGGCCCCCGCATCGCCACTGTCGAGGTGGAGATCTACCGCCGCTTCGCCCTGCTGCTCGACCTGCCCGGGGCGGCGGTGCTCGCCCTGCTCCAGATGATCGGCGTGGTGGCCGCCCTCGCCGCCTATGCCCGGTATCAGGAGCGGCACACGGTGGAACAGACGCTGCGCCCGGTGCGGGAAACGGCGCGGCGGATCCAGGGCGGCCGGGAACGGGCGCTGGTCGCCGGCATCCTCGGTGCCACCGGCCTGCTGGTGCTGGGACCGCCACTGGTGTTGCTGTGGCGGTCGCTCACCGCCGGTGGCGGGTTCGGCCTCCAGGCATACCGGGCGCTCGGGTCCGACGACCTGGTCGACAGCGGGGCGGCGATCGGCAACTCGCTCGGGTTCGCGGTGGCAGCGACGGTGATCGCCCTCGGGGTGGGCCTGCCGGCGGCCGTGTTGATCGCGGCCCGGCGCGGGCGGCTCTCCCGATGGTTCGACACCCTGCTGATGCTGCCCCTGGGCACTTCGGCGGTGACGGTGGGGTTCGGCTTCCTCATCGCCCTCGACTGGCCGGTCGACCTGCGGGCATCGCTGGCGCTGATCCCGATCGCCCACGCCCTGGTGGCGGCTCCGTTCGTGGTGCGATCGTCGGTACCGGTGCTGCGGGCGGTACGGGGTCGGCTGCGCGAGGCGGCGGCCACGCTGGGAGCGTCACCGGGGCGGACCTTCCGCGAGGTCGACCTGCCGATCGTCTCCCGGGTCGCCGCAGTGGGGGCGGCCTTTGCCTTTGCCATCTCGCTGGGTGAGTTCGGGGCCACCCTGTTCCTCGCCCGGCCCGGCGGGCCGACCATCCCCATTGCCATCTTCCGCTTCCTCGGCCGCCCCGGGGTGCTCAACTTCGGCCAGGCGATGGCGTTGAGTGTGCTGCTGATGGCGATCACCACCGCCGCGATCCTGGCAGTGGAACGAGCCCGCATGCCCGGTCCGGGGGCGTTCTGATGCTCGAGTTGCGCGCAATCTCCGCCCGGTTCGGGCCGCTACCGGTGCTTACCGGGGTCGACCTCACCGTGGGCTCCGGCGAGATCGTCGCCATCCTCGGCGGGAGCGGATCGGGCAAGACCACCCTGCTGCGGGTGGTGGCCGGGCTGCACCGCCCGGCGGCAGGCGCGGTCCTGTGGGAGGGCACCGATGTCACCGCCAGCCCGGCCCATCTGCGGGGTTTCGGGATGGTGTTCCAGGACTTCGCCCTGTTCCCGCATCTCGACGTCGCCGCCAACGTCGCCTTCGGGATCGCCGACCTGCCCGCGCCGCAGCGACGAGCCCGGGTGGTCGAAGAGCTGGAGCGGGTGGGCCTCGGCGGGTACGAGCGGCGCCGGGTGGGCGAACTCTCGGGAGGCCAGGCACAGCGAGTGGCAGTGGCCCGTGCGCTCGCCGCCCGCCCCCGGCTGCTGCTGATGGACGAGCCGCTCGGCTCCCTCGACCGAGCCTTCCGCCGCGAACTGGCCGGCGACCTGCGCGCCGCCCTCCGCTCGGCCGGTATCCCCGCCCTCCATGTCACCCACGACCCCGATGAGGCCTTCGCCGTCGCCGACCGGATCGCCCTCCTCGAAGGCGGCACGATCGCCCGGGTCGGCACCCCCGAGCGCCTGTGGCGGGCCCCCGGCACCGAAGCCGCCGCCCGCCTCCTCGGCCTCTCGACTATCGCCGACGTGACGGTGGGCCGCGACGGAGTTCGACTGGGCCACGGCGAGGGCCGCCACGCCCGCGCGGTGATCCGCGAAGAGGCGGTCCGCATCGCCCCCGACGGAACCACCGAAGGCGTGGTCGAGGACTCGGTATTCGAAGGCCCCGGTTACCTGATCGCGGTCAGCGTGACCGGCGGCACCATCCGGGTACCCCATCACCAACCAATCACCCCCGGCCAGGTGGTCCGGCTCGAAGTCCCCCCGGAGGCATTCGCCCTGTTGGACGGTTGAGGGAGGCCAGGGTCCTCCCCTGCCGCCTGGGGCGGGGGAGGTGCCGAAGCGAAGCGAGGCGGAGGGGGCAGCTGACCCTGCGAGCACTCTGACGACTTCAAGACCTCGATTGCCAATCCCCTTCTCGATTCGCCCATCGCCTCTCGTAAATGTTCTAGTCGACACGACCATAACCATGTGATATGGTTCCAGTCATGACGACACGAACTGATCCCCCGGTCGGATACGACCCCTCGAACTTTCCCCCGTTCGCCGTCACCGTCGACATCGTGATCCTCACGATGAACCACAGTGGGCTGCAGGTACTGCTCATTCGACGCGGCGAGGACCCCTTCGAGGGAATGTGGGCCATCCCCGGCGGATTCAAGCGCCCGCACGAGACCTTGGACGAAGCGGCAAAGCGGGAACTCTCCGAGGAGACCGGTGTCGACGCCGCTCGCTTGCTCACCCAGTTCGGCGCCTACGGCGACCCCGGCCGCGACCCGCGGATGAATGTGGTGACCGTCGGCTACCTGGCAGTACTGCGCGATGTGGGCGCGGTGGTGGCCGGATCCGACGCCGCCGACGCCGCCCTGGTGCCGGTGTCGCAGGTACTCAACGAGGAAATCGAGCTGGCGTTCGACCACCTCCGCATACTCCACGACGCCATCGACCGGGCTCGCGTCGAACTCGAGACGTCCGGCATCGCCACCGCTTTCGTCGGGACGATTTTCACGATCGCCGAACTCCGCGCCGTATACGAGGCCATCTGGGGCGTCCAACTCGACGCCGCCAACTTCCGACGCGCCGTCCTCGGCGAAGAAGGCTGGGTGATCCCCACCGGCCGCCGCGCACGCCCCGGCCCTGAAGGCGGCCGACCGCCCGAGTTGTTCAAAGCAGGCAAGGCTTGGCGCGACGGCGGCCCGATCCACCGGACGACCACAGAGAGGAATTAGGACATGACAACTCGAGTAGTGGCAGCAGTAGTCATGGTGGCTGGACCACCTGACGTGATCGTTTTCCAGAGAGCAGAACCGACTACCGCCGGCACCAACCGGGCACCGGCCGCCAAGAGACCCATCGACTCGATCGACATCGACCGGAGCGGGAAGCCGTTTCTCATCCGGTTCTTCAGGGAGCTGCGCTGACGATGGGCTCTCCCTCGAATCGCCCCACCGAACTGAGCCAGAGTGAGGAAAGAACGATGACCCCCGCAGCCATGATGAAGGCAGCCGTGTGCCGCCGCTACGGCCCGATCGACCGAGTGCGGATCGAACAGGTCGCCGTCCCGGCCCCGCAGGACGACGAGTTGCTGGTGCGAGTGCGGGCCACCACCGTGAATCGGACCGACTGTGGCTACCGGGCGGCAAGCCCGTTTGTCATCCGGTTCTTCAGTGGCCTTCGCCGGCCCAAGAGGCCGATCCTCGGCACTGAGTTCGCCGGTGACGTGGTGGGGATGGGTAAGGATGTCACCGCGTTCCAGGCGGGTGACCGAATAATGGGGTGGTGCGAGGGCACCTTCGGCGCCCATGCCGAGTACATGACCGTGAAAGCGGGCCGCCCGCTGACGATGCCGATCCCGGAGGGCCGGAGCTACGTCGAGGCGGCGCCGAGCACCGAGGGGTCGCACTACGCGGTGAGCATGATCCACGCCACCAACCTGAAGGCGGGTGACTCGATCCTGATCTACGGCGCTACCGGGGCGATCGGCTCGGCGGCGGTGCAACTGGCGAAGGCCAAAGGGGCGAAGGTGACCGCGGTGTGCGGCACGGCGAACCTCGAGCTGGTCAAGACACTGGGAGCCGACCGGGTGATCGACTACCAAACCGAGGACTTCACCAAGGACCGCGAGCGATACGACGTCGTCTACGACGCGGTGGGAAAGTATTCGTTCCTCAAGTGCCGGCACCTGTTGAAGCCGAAGGGCATCTATGTGGCAACCGACCGCCCGCTGCTCCACGCGCCGTTCATGTTCGTCCCGGTGTTCGCCTGGTGGCTGATCTTGGCGGGGATCACCAAGCTGTTCCGCGGCCGCCGCCAGAGGTTCGGCGGCCCGAGCCTCGACACCGAGACCCTGCAATGGCTACGCGAGCAGATCCTCTCCGGCACCTTCAAGCCGGTGATCGACCGCACCTATCCCCTCGACCAAATCGTCGAGGCCTACCGCTTCGTGGAGACGGGCCAAAAGGTCGGCAACGTGGTCATCGAGGTCTGAGGGTCAGTCGGTATCGTCACCGAAGGATGATCAAGGCCTGACAATCAGTCCTTGGAACCTGAACTCGACGACTTGCCAGCGTCTGAGCCCGACGATCCGCCCGGCTGCTGGTCGGCGCTGCGGTACACCGACTTCTGCTTCTTGCTGAGGCGCGTGTGCTTCGGGCAGTCCTTGACCGGCCCGGGACGCCATTTGCCGCTACAGAGATGAGAGGTGGACAGGCGCGGCTCCTTGATCGAACGGAGGGCTGATCGTACCCGGTCGTTCGACCAGTTCGGTCCGGCGTGCTTCGAAGCCTGCTCCCGCAACGCTATTCGCGCGGGCGTCGCGGGGTCAGGGGAAGACGACCCGCTGCCAGACCTCTCTAGTCGAGCTGCTTGGCCCCGTAGCCCGCAAGGGCGCATGCTCCGTACAGGATCAACGCGGCCGCGACGGTCGCTCCCGGTGCGTCGAAGATGTCATCCTTGAGTTGGTCGATGAACAGGACCACACCGAACACGAGGAGCAGATAGCCGGATACGCGCAGCAACGATGACGGCGGCACGGCCAACCTCGTGCCCGGGCGCTGCAGCTTCATCCACAAGACGCCGAGGATGAAGGCTGCGAGCAGGATCGCGATGTAGTTGACGAAGTAGTCCTCGGTGATCAACTCGAAGATCACATACACCGCGATCACCGCCAGCGCGCCGAGACCGACGAGCTTCTCACCCTGACTCAGGCTCGAGAAATCCATGCCGCCCGAGCCCCCGCCCGAACTCGCCGGGGGTGGTGCGGGTGGTGTTGCGTCGGAAGTCATTCCGATCCCCTCTCTGCTGAGGCTGCTAGCAGCCGAGGCTACACGCGCCGGGCGATGCTGGTCGGGGTGACCCGGGCCGGGTTCAGGACCCCAGGTCGTAGGTGAGGATCTCGAGCATGTGCCCGTTGGGGTCCTCGAAGTACACGGACGCGGTCGCCCCGTGTACCCCGGAGGATCGGCCCGGTCCCTTCATGTTGCTCGCCTTGCTCGGCCCATTGCCGAATGTGATGCCGGCAGCCCGGATCCGCTCGAAGGTGGCATCGAAGGTGTCGCGATCCATGCCGAAGGCCAGGTGGCGGGACGAGTCGACGGGGCCCTCGTAGAGATCGATCGCCAGGTCAGCAGTGACGAGCATGACCTCGAAGGGACCATTCGTTCCCCCGTGGGCCAACCCAACGACATCTCGATAGAACGCGAGCGACTCGGCCAGGTCGTCGACCTCGAGGATGGTGTGATCGAGGCGAATAGCCACGGCGTGAGACTACGCGGCGACCGGCGCGCCGCGTACACCCGTTTCTGGGCGCTTGGGGTCAGGCTCAGTCCACCATCTCACGGCCAGCGCAGGTCCTCCGGGATGCTCTCCGCGTATCGCCACGACTCCCACAGGTCGGCGGCGACCTCACGGGCATCACGAGCCACGCCGTGGCGAGCCGCCCAAGTGCAGATTCGGGCGATATCCCGGCGGAAGAGCTCATCGGCCTCCGGGTTCTGTGATGGGTCCACCGCCTGGGGGAGGTCGATCACGACGGCTCGACCCTCCCACACCAGGACGTTGTAGGGGGACAGGTCGGCGTGGACGATGCCGAGGCGCAGCATCGATCGCGCGGCAGCGAGCACCTGATCGAGCAGGAGTTCGGCCGCGCCCGGGTCCACCGGCCGATACGCCCGCAGGAGCGGGGCGGGTCCGTCCTCGTCGCCCACATAGGCCATGAGGATGGCGTCGTCGCTTCTGGCGATCGGTCTCGGAACGGAAACGCCCGCGGCGTGGAGGCGACTCATGGCCTGCCACTCGCGGTCCACCCAGGTGCCGGCCTGGACCTTCCTGCCGAAACGGGTCTTCGTGTCCATGGCGCGACGGGCGCGGGCGTCAGGAATCCACTCCCCGGCGCGGTATACGGCGTCGTGGCGGAAGTCCCGATTGTCCGACGGAACATAGACCTTGAGGGCGGCGAGGTCGGCGCCGGCGAGATCGGCGTTGGCGCGGCACAACAACACGTTTGCTTCCTTGCCGCTCTTGATGGGTCGGATAACCGAGCTGATGTACAGCTCGTCGATGAAATACTCAGACGGGTCGTCGGACAAGAGGTCTCCTTTGGATGGGCGTGAGCCGCATCCCGAGGAGATCGAAAGTGAGTGTCAGACGAACAAGTCGGGAAGCGGCGAAGGAGCGATGAATAGGAGCGTGCTCATTTTGGCCTCCCTTCCCCGGGCGACGGCAGGCCCGGATCGAGAGCGAACCCTAGCCGACGACAGTCCAGGCCCGACGGACTAGTAATCAGACCTCCAGCGCGCCGGCAAGTGGACGAGGGACGTCCCCGAGTTCGAGCTCGAGAGCCAGAAGCCGGGCGTAGCGGAGTTTGCGGCGGGCGCCGGCTCCCAGGAATCGACGCAGCTGCGCCACCAAATCACCGTCACGCCACGCCGGCTGCTTCTGGAGAATCCGGAACGACCCGAGATCTGCTTCCCGCTCCAGGATCGCCCCGACCCTCGACGGTGTCACCGCTCGGATCAGTTCGTGCTCCAGGTCCTCGACACACACGAACATGTCGATGCGCTCCCCAACTGGACTCGTGGCGCCCCCGACCCCTGCAGTCGCAGTGGTCGCAGCCCGAACGATGGCCTCCTCGGCTTCATCGACGAGGCACCTCAGCCCGATTTGATGATCGCCAAGCAGTTCGAGGTGCCGCCCGAAAGCGTGTGCGCCCCCAACGGGTAGGACGACGATGCCCTCTTGCACCAGGTCGCGCCCCTGGCGCTGGGCGACGGCATCGAGAGCCATCAGATCGCTGATCCCCTCGACGAGGATGACCATGCGAGCGCTCTCGGAGCGAGCGAGTGCGGCGTCCCGCTCACGGCTCGTCGCCCCAGGTCCGCTGGCGTACCCAGCGAGGACATGGTCGGAACGAGAACGCCGCTCAGTGCGATCCATTCGAGGAGTATGTCACCGCACAGGCGACTCGATAGCGCTCCATCGGCTCCGGCAATCGCAGTCAACCCGCCCATGTCGATCCTGGTGACGTGGCGGGCGAAGACCACCACTTGTTCCTGGCCATCGAGGGCGAACACGATTCGATTTGGCGATTGCCGACAGGCGACGGACGGGCGGGGCCCGCCCTCACCCCGCGACCGCGAACACCTCCCAGCGATCGGGTACGCCCTTCAACTCCTGGAGGCCGCGCGACTCGAACTCCAGACCCGAACCTGCGACCAGATCCTTCACCGTTCGTGACACCAGCACCTCCCCCGGACCCGCCAATGCGCCCACCCGGGCCCCGATATTGACCGCGAGTCCGGTGACATCGGCGCCCACCATTTCGACCTCGCCGGTATGGAGCCCGGCTCGAACCTCGAGCCCGAGGGACTTCATTTCGGCTGCGATGGCGCGGGCACACTGGATCGCGCGCACCGGCCCGTCGAAGGTGGCGAAGAATCCGTCACCCCAGGTGCCTACCTCTCTGCCCCGCCAACGCGCCAGGCTGGAGCGCACCAACTTGTGGTGCCGCTCCAACAAATCGCCCCACGCCCGGTCCCCCATGGTCGCGGCGCGCTCGGTGGAGCCGACCAGATCGGTGAACAGCACCGTGGCCAGCACCCGATCGGCCGCCAGCCCGGGACGATGCCCGGTGACGAACTCCTCGATCTCCTGGAGGATCACGTCACTGTCACCGGCCCAGAACATGTGGTCGGCCCCCTCGAGTTCCACGAATCGTGCCCCCGGGATCCGCGAGGCGATCCAACGGCCCTCCTCCACGTTCACGTCGGGATCGTGGGTCCGGTACAACAGCAACGCCGGCACGCGCAGTGCGGGCAACACCTGGGTGACATCGATCTGCGAGTTCATTCGCAACAGCGCCGCCGCAGCCCGTGGGCTGGCGGAGAGGCGGGTGTAGCGCATCATCCACTGACGAAACGCTGGGTCGTTTGCGCGGCTCGGGGCGTTGTAGTCGGTCGGGTCGACGGTGCCCCAGGTGGCCTCGGTTTGCTCGATCTCGACGAGGCGTTCTTCCCAAGTCGGCGCCCACGGGTACTCCGGACTGCGAATCCGCGCCGCGTACGAACCGGTGAGGATCAGCCCGTCCACCCGGTCCGGGTAGGTGGCGGCGAACAACACGCACATGCTGCCCCCTTCGGAGTGGCCGAACAGCGTCGCCCGCTCCGACCCAACGGCGTCCATCACCGCACGCAGGTCGTCCATCCGGGTCTCCAGGGTGGGGAGATGCTCCACCGGCACCGGGTCCGACAGTCCCGTCCCCCGCTTGTCGAAAGCGATCAGCCGGGCAAACCCGGCCAGGTGCTCCAGGAATCGAGCCAGCCCGGGGTCCTCCCACATCACTTCGATGTTCGATACCCAGCCGGGGACGTAGACCAGGTCGCGCGATCCGTCGCCGACGACCTGATAGGCGATGTTGACATCACCGCTGCGGGCGTAGCGGGTGGTGGGCATGGGATGGAAGGGTAGGGGGAAGGTGGCTCGGGGATTCGGGTGGCCCGATTGGGGCGCGGAGGTCGCCGCAAACCCTTCGGACCACCGACACGAGCGACTCCTGCGGGATCGGGGGTGCTCTCGTACCATGACCCGCATGGCTTCAGGCGATTTCGCCCACCCGATCAATCTCAACCTCAACGTCCGGGGACTCGGACACTCGGCCACCCTCGCCATCAACGAGCGGAGCAAGCGGCTGCAATCGGAGGGCCGGCATGTCTACCGGCTCGGTCTCGGCCAGTCTCCCTTCCCGATCCCCCAACCCGTGGTCGACGAACTCCGCGCCAACGCCCACCAGAAGGACTACCTCGACGTTGCCGGCCTTCCCGCCCTCCGGGATGCGGTGTCGAACTACTACGAGCGCCGGTACGGCATCGGGTGCACTGCCGACGATGTGCTCATCGGGCCGGGATCCAAGGAACTCATGTTCCTCGCCCAGTTGGTGTACTACGGCGACCTGGTGATCCCGACGCCGAGCTGGGTGTCCTACGCCCCGCAGGCGCACATCATCGGACGCAAGGTTCGTTGGGTGCCGACCACCGCCGAACACGGCTGGCCGCTGCAGCCGGCTGAACTCGACGCCGTTTGCCGGGAAGACCCCTCTCGACCGCGGCTGGTGCTGCTCAACTATCCGTCGAATCCCACCGGCCAGACATACGACATCGAAGCCCTCCAGGAACTCGCGGCCGTGGCACGCCGGTACCGGGTGATCCTTCTTTCCGACGAGATCTACGGCGAACTCGATCATCAGGGGCGACATGTCTCGATCGCCAGCTTCTACCCCGAGGGCACCATCATCAGTGGCGGTCTCAGCAAGTGGTGTGGCGCCGGGGGTTGGCGCCTCGGAACCTTCACGTTCCCGCGGGCGCTCGGCTGGCTGCGCGAAGCGATGGCGGCCGTCGCCAGCGAGACCTACACGTCGACGAGCGCGCCGATCCAGTTCGCAGCCGTCCGCGCCTTCCAAGGGGGAAGTGAACTCACCCGCTATCTGGTCAATGCGCGGCGCATCCTGCGGGCGCTCGGTGCCGCCTTCGCCGAGAGGCTCCGCTCGGCCGGCGTGTTCGTCCCCGGTCCGCAGGGGGCGTTCTACCTCTTCCCGGACTTCTCACCGCTTCGAGCGCCGCTTGCCGAACGGGGCGTGCGGACCTCCACCGATCTCTGCGAACAACTGCTCGTCGACACCGGCGTCGCCCTCCTGCCGGGAGCAGCGTTCGGGCGCAGCGCCGAAGAACTGACCGCCAGGGTCTCCTACGTCGACTTCGACGGCACCCGAGCCCTGGCCGCCGCCGAAGCGATCCCCCTCGACCAGGAGCTCGACGCGGCCTTCCTCAAGCAGTACTGCACCAACACGATCCAAGCAGCGGACGTCATGGCGGAATGGATCGCGGCCTGAGAGGCAAGTCGCGAGCCAGGGTGCGGGGGGTGTCGGAGAGCCGACTCGAACCTCCACGCCCACGCCTACTCACTCACCTCCACCCACTCCGCTCCTGCCGCGCGGACCAACTCCTCCAACTTGATCGGGAACACCGTCGTCGGCGTGCCGCCTGCCGCCCACACCAAATCGTGGCGTCGCAAGGCCTCATCAGCGAACACCCTGACCGGGCCGGGGTATCCGAACGGCGGCGTGCCTCCGGGGGCGAATCCGGTGGCCTCCCTGGCCTCCTCCAGCGTGGCT
Source organism: Acidimicrobiia bacterium (assembly GCA_040878325.1). Classification (NCBI taxonomy): domain Bacteria; kingdom Bacillati; phylum Actinomycetota; class Acidimicrobiia; species Acidimicrobiia bacterium. Next base: position 137,993 of record JBBDMM010000018.1, on the reverse strand, counting down.
CGGCGTACCGAATCGACACCAACCACCGCCGCGAGTTTCCCCACGTCGATCCTGGTGTCGCCGCTGGCGAAGACCACCACTTGCTCTCGGTCGTCGAGGGTGAAGACGATCGATTTGGCGATCGCCGACAGGTCGCAGCCGATGGCGGCGGCGGCGTCGGCGGAGGTCTTGGTGCCTTCGGGGAACACGTGGATGTCGATCTCCACGCCCAGTGCCCGGCCGCCTTCGATCACCCGTTGCGATGCCTCCGGAATCGTCATGCACCCTCCAATTCGGGTCGGGCCGGGCCTGTGCCCGGAATCCCCCGTTTGCTCATCCATACGATCGCCATCAGCGAACCGATGAGGTGCCAGCCGAGGTCCCAGGCCGTGTTAGCCGCATCCCCCACGTTCGACCCCTCCACCAACGCCGCAAAGATGTTCTCGACTGTCTCGTTGACCACGCCGATCCCCTGGGCGAACAGGAACGCCCACCACAGGGGACGATCCGTATCACGCGCCGCGTACGCCAGCACCGCGGTGGCAACGCCGATGCCGAAGCCGTGGACCACATGGTCCCATTTCAGGTATCCGTCGAGCAGCCACCAGTTGTAGAGGATGTCGCGTCGGCCGCTGGGGTCGGGGGCCAGTCCCCCGGCGAGATGCATCGCCGCCCATATCGACAGCAGCCACAGCAGCACCGTGGGGATCGGCCCCCACTTGTGATCGATCCACACCACGACGGCGATAGAAGCCGCCAGTAGGGGCAGGTAGATCCACAGGAAGGTCTGGCCTCGGGCCACCCCGACGATGGTGAACACCACCACATGAGCGGCGGTGAACCAGGCCACCGCCGGAACCCGCCGCACCAGGGCGACGAGCGGCCTCACCCACCCCATCCCAGGAAGTCGAGCAGATCGTCACCGGCGGCGGCGGCCACCCGGCGGGCCTCGGCCTCGGCCGCGGGGACCTCGTCGATCGAAGCGGCCGACCCCCGGATGTCGGCATACACCTTCAGTTTGGGTTCGGTGCCGCTGGGGCGGACCAGCACCCGGCTGCCGCCCTCGAGTGAAAAATCGACCAGCGGGGTCGCGGGGAGCCAGAAGGGGCGGTCGGCGGCTCCCTGCCGGTAGTCGGTGAACCCGGTGACGGCCAGCCCTCCCAGCGTCGTCGGCTGCGACCCGGCGAGGCGGTCCATGGCGGCGGCGATCTCCTCGACCCCGTCGGCGCCGGCGCGGACCACGCTGCGGGGGACGCTCACCCACAGCCCGTCTCGCACATAGAGGTCGGCGAGGTGATCGAACACGGCCCTCCCCCGCGCCTTCTCGACGGCCACCAGGTCGGCGAACCACAACGCCGCCGAGAAGCCGTCCTTGTCGTGTACCACCGGGCCCACGGTGTATCCCAGCGCCTCCTCGAAGCCGAAGACGAACCGCAGGCCCTGCTCCTCGAGCGCCAGGGCGGCGTTGCAGATCCACTTGAACCCGGTGAGGGTCACCTCGTGGCGGGCGCCGTGGTGGGCGGCCACTGCGCCCAGCATCGGCGACGAGACCACGCTGCTCACCACCAGACGGCCATCGCCGGCAGTCCGTTCGAGGATGAAGTCGCCGAGGAGAATGCCGATCTGATTGCCGCTCAACTGGGTCCAGCCGCCGTCGTGAGGAAGGCTCACCCCCAGCCGGTCGCCGTCGGGGTCGTTGGCCAGCACCGCATCGGCCCCCACCCGGGTGCCCAGCGCCTCGGCCAGGTCGAGGGCGCCCGGCTCCTCTGGGTTGGGGAAGGCGACCGTGGGGAAGCGCCCGTCGGGCGCCCACTGCTCCTCGACCACATGGACGTCGCCGTGGCCGCCGGCGGCGAGGATGCGGATCGCCAATGGGCCGCCCACCCCGTGGAGGGCGGTATATGCGAGGCGGATCGGGGCGCCCGCGGGGGGATCGCCCCGGAAGGCAAAGACCTCCTCGACGTAACGCTCCTCCGCCTCCAGCCCGATGGGGAGGGCGAACTCGTGCCCGTCCTCGAAGACCCCCCCGATCCGGGGCACCGCGGCTGCGGGGCCGACCGCGTCGATGGCGGCGGCGATGTCGGTGTCGACCGGGGGGATGATCTGGGCGCCGTTGGCGTCGTACGCCTTGTACCCGTTGTCGGCGGGCGGGTTGTGGCTGGCGGTGACCACCACCGCCATCTCCGCCCCCTCCATCAGCGCGGCGTACGCCACCAGCGGTGTCGGGGTCACCGCCGGGAACCAGCGGGTGGGGATGCCGGCGGCGGCGAACACCCCCACGGCGTCTTCGGCGAACTGCTCGCTGTCGGTGCGCCCGTCGAACCCGACGACCACCGGCCCGGCACCGCGGCCACGGGCAATCAGATAGTCGGCGATCCCCCGGGTGACCCGGATCACCGTGGCCCGGTTCATCCGATTCGACCCGGCCCCCACCTGGCCACGGATGCCGGCGGTGCCGAAGCGGAGGACGGCTCCCATGCGGTCTTCGAGCGCCTCCGGGTCGTCGAGGAGCGCCTCCAACTCAGCCCGGGTGATCGGATCGGGATCACCGGCGATCCAGGTCCGGGCGGCGGCGACGAGGTCGGCGGTCATCGGCGGACCATACCCACGCCGGATTCGGTCGCTAGATGGGTGACCAGCACATCGTGTTCCTCTCGGGGAAGCCGATCGACCACCACCGCATCGGAGGCGACGCCGACGAGCGCGCAGTCGGGCGGCAGCCGGGGAAGCAGCCGGTCGTAATGGCCCCCTCCCCTGCCCAACCGCACCCCGGCCCGGTCGAATGCCAGCCCGGGGAGCAGCACCACATCGATGTCGGCCGGATCGATCTCCGGCGATCCATCGATCGGCTGGGAGAACCCGAGACGATGAACCTCACGCACCGAGTCGTACGGATGAACCGTCAGCCCCCCATCGTCCGGGGTGCGGGTGACGAAGGTCGCGAACGACGCGACCAGGGGAAGCAGGTCGACCTCGTCGGGCAGCGGGTCGTAGAGCAGCACCCGGCTGTCGGGGGGAATCCACTCATGAAGGGCGGCGACCACCGCTTCGGATACGGATGGCCAGTCGATGTCGCCCCGCACCCGACGGACCCACTGCCGCCACTCCGCCTTCCCCGCCGTTGTGCCGGGGGTATCGGTTTCGCCGGGAGTCACTTGGTGGCTGGCGTGCTGGCGGGCGAGTCCGCTGGCCCTCTCACGAGAAGAGCAGCGGGGCGAGCTTCTGCAGCTCGTCCTGGTTGGAGGCGGGGACGATGTAGCCGGTCTCGTCGCGGATCTCGTCGAAGTGCTCGGCGATGTCCTCGAGAGTGAGGGCACCTTCCTTCTCGGGATGCTTGAACCAGCCCGGGGTGAGCCCGACGAACATCCGGCTCACCACCCCACCTGCCGCCGAGAAGACCTCGGCGGTCACCGGGCACGCCTCCGAGCAGAGGAAGGCGACCACCGGCGAAACCTGCGACGGGTCGAGTTTCTCGGCGATAGGCCCGAGGATGTCCTCGGTCATCCGGGTGGCGGCAACGGGGGCCACCGCGTTCACCTTGATGTCGTACTTGGCGCCCTCGATGGCCAGCACGTTCATCAGCCCGACCAGCCCCATCTTGGCGGCGCCGTAGTTGGCCTGGCCGAAGTTGCCCAGCAGCCCCGAGTTGGAGGAGGTCACCACGATCCGCCCATAGGACTGCTCGCGCATGTGCCGAAAGGCGGGCCTGGTGACGAAGAAGGCACCCTTGAGGTGCACGTCGAGGACCGCCTCGAGGTTGGGCCACTCGAGATTGTGGAACGCCTTGTCGCGCAGGATCCCGGCGTTGTTGACCACGATGTCGATCCGCCCGAACTCGTCGATCGCCCTCTGCACCATGGCTTCGGCCTGCTCGGGGTCGGAGACGCTCCCGTAGTCGGCGACGGCGGCTCCACCCGCCTCCTTGATCTCGGCGACCACCTCATCAGCAGGACGAGCCTCCGATGCGGTGCCGTCGGTAGCCACCCCGGGGTCGTTGACCACCACGGCGGCGCCGCGGGAAGCGAGCAAGCGGGCATGACTGGCCCCAAGGCCCCTACCCGCCCCGGTGACCAGCGCGACCCGATCCTGAAAGTCGATCATGCGTTCAATCCTCTTGCCGCCCGTCGAGAAGGCAAGGGTAGGCGGGAGTGGTCGGAGCTTGGCTATCCGGCTGCGGACGAGCCCGCTACGCCTAGGGACTTCCGACAACCGCCAATGTGACGTTGGTGGGAACGGCCCCCGTCGGACTGACGGCACTCGTCGGTCAGGAGCAGGGCACCGAGACGATGGTGCCGCCGCTGGCGGCGACGATTGCGTCCAAGAGCGCCTGGTCCTGGGCGTTGTTGACGACGGGCGGTTGCGCGGTCCACGACACGACGTCTACGTACATCCAGGCGCTGACGCGTGAGCAGAGAGTCGAGCGGGCGAAGGCCTCCATCCCGTCTGCGTCGATCCCCTCGGGCCATAGGGCAAGGGAAATCGAACCGCTGGTCGTCCCGCAGGTCGCGGTCGGTTCGTCGCCGACTAGCGACCCCGAGGACTGGAGGAGTGGCTCACACACGAGTCCTCCGGCGGCGAGGACTTCGGCGATCTCCTCGAACGAAACAGCCTCGATGAGGGCGGACGTGGTCGTCGACCCGCCATCTCCGCTTCCTCCTCCACACGCGGCAACCAGAACGAGACTGAAGGCAATGAGGCTGCGGACGAGTGTGGTTGAGTGCATGGCGGCGAGTGTATGAGTGCCTAGGTCGTCGTCAAGGTGTGGGATCGTCACAAGATGGCAGTGGGCGACTGCGCGCCACAGCCGCGTCATGGCCCGATCCAGAACGGAACCTGCACGGCGGGGAACTCCCAGCCGGTGCCGAGGGGCTCTTGGTGGCGTTGATCAGCAGTTGGCGACTGCTTCGAGGGCCATGCAGATCCGCCGGTGCCCATCGGGGCCGAGCTTGCCGAGGCGTGTGGTGAGCACCGATTTGGGCACGGCGGCGAGGTTGTCGAAGGTGGCCACGCTGTCGTGGTCGATGCCTTCGTCCGGTCCGACCGGAATACAGGTGGGGATGGCGCGGATCGTGCTGGTGATGGGAGCCACGATGATGTTGCTCAGGACCGCGATGACCTCGTCGCGGGTGACTACGAGCACCGGTCTGCGCTTCTGGTTGGGGGTCTCCATCAACCAGAGTTCGGTCTGGGCTACCACGGCTCCGCCTCCGTCATTGCGATGGCGCTGGCCATGGCGAGGGCGTCGTCCTCGGCGCTCTGGGGCTGTTCGCGATACGACTGCGCTATGGCTTCACCGATCTGAGTTCGGCGAACGGCATCGGCGAGGTGATGGATGCCGCGGCGGATCACCGCCGATCGGCTGTCTCCGATGCCTCTGGTCACGAGTTCGTCGATGAGTGCGAGTTCCTCGTCGGTGAATCGAGTTGGGATTGGGGTTGTCATACCGATGAGTATACGCAACGTATACCAACATGAGAAGGTCGTTCGCCGTTCCATCACCCTTACGGCTCCACGATCACTGACCACCGATGCCTGGTGGTGTGATCCGGGAATGGGACCTGAGCAACGGCCAACTCTCGACAGGGTTTCCGAGGGCTTGAGCTGCTCCTAGACATGGCCCCGCCGGGGGGACCGGTGATGGGGCCTGGCGCGGTGTATTCCACGCAAATAGGGACCTTCGCCCATATCCCCTGCAGGGCTGGCCTGACACGATCGGGTCATGACTTCAGCCGATGTTGAATCGATAACCATCGAATCGGCGGCCGACGGCTTCTCGGCGTTGGGCGACCCGATCCGGCTGCGGGTGCTGGCGGCGCTGGTCGACGGGCACCAGTGCGTCTGCGACTTGCTGGAGGCGATCGAGGTCGCCCCCAACCTGTTGTCCTATCACCTACGGGTGCTGCGGGAAGCGGGGCTCATCGTCGGAGAGCGACGAGGGCGGTGGGTCGACTACTGCCTCGCCCCCGAGACGCTCGACCGCCTGCGGTCGGCAATCCCGTCGGAGCGCGGCTCATGAGCGGTACTGCCATCGAAGACCGACTGCCGGCGCGCCGGTCGACGGGCAGGTCGCCATGGCTCGGGCTGGCCGTCGCCACGGTCATCTGGGTTGCCGCGTACGCCGGCAATCGCCCACTGTGGGACTGGGCGGTCCACGACCTCGCCGGCTTGGAAGCAGGCTCCCACCTCGCGGGGTCGGTCCACTTCTTCCTGTACGACTCGGTGAAGATCGCCCTGCTCCTCAGCGGGATCATTTTCGCCGTCGCCGTCTTGCGGACCTTCATCTCCGTCGAGCGCACCCGGCAACTCCTCGGTGGTCGCCACCAAATCGCCGGGTACGCGCTGGCCGCGGTCCTCGGCGTCGCCACCCCCTTCTGCTCGTGCTCGGCAGTCCCGGTGTTCATCGGGTTCGTGGCGGCCGGGGTGCCCCTCGGGATCACCATGACCTTCTTGATCGCCAGCCCCCTCGTCAACGAGGTGGCGGTGGTGCTGATCGGCGGCACCTTCGGATGGCAAGTGGCTGCCCTCTACATCACTGCCGGCCTCGCCATCGCCCTCGCCGCCGGTGTCACCATCGGGCGGCTCGGTCTGGAACGGTGGGTCGAAGGGTTCGTATACGAGGCGCGGGTCGGCGGGGCGGGTGCGGCGGGTCAGCATCTCTCGTGGCAGGCACGGTTCGCCATCGGCCGCCGGGAGATGGCGGCGATCTTCCGTCGCGTCTGGCCATACCTCCTCGCCGGTATCGGCATCGGCGCGGTGATCCACGGGTGGGCCCCGGAGGACTTCTTCGCTCGATACGCCGGACCCGACAATCCCCTCGCCCTCCCGGTGGCGGTGTTGGTCGGGATCCCCCTCTATTCGAACGCCGCCGGCACCATTCCCCTGGTCGAGGCGCTCCATGCCAAGGGGGTGGCCCTGGGCACCTCGCTCGCCTTCATGATGTCGGTGGTTGCCCTCTCGCTCCCCGAGATGGTGCTGCTGCGAAGGGTCCTCAAGCCGCGGCTGCTGGCGATCTTCGTCGGAGTCGTCGCAGTGGGCATCCTCGCCGTTGGTTACCTGTTCAACGCCGTGCTGTAGAAAGGACATGATTGTGCATATCAAAGTGCTCGGCGCCGGATGCGCCAGCTGTCACACCCTCGAGGACCGGACCAACGAAGCGCTCACCCAACTGGGCGCGGACGGGACAGTGGAGATGGTCACCGATTACATCCAGATCGCCGGATACGGCGTGATGAGCACCCCCGCCCTCGTCGTCGACGATCGGGTGGTGTTCAGTGGACGGGTGCCCAAGGTGGCGGAACTCATGACGATCCTCGCCGGAACCGGGTCGTGACCTCGGCACACCCCGTCGAGGAGCAGGCGGTTCTCGCCCGCCTGTCGGTGCTGGATCGGTTCCTGCCGGCGTGGATCCTCCTCGCCATGGCGATGGGAATCGGCCTCGGGCGGCTGTTCCCCGCGCTGAATGACGCGCTGGACACGATCAAGATCGGTTCGGTGTCGCTGCCGATCGCCCTCGGGCTGCTGGCGATGATGTACCCCGTGCTGGCCAAGGTGCGGTACTCGAAGGTGACCGAGGTGGCCGCCGACCGGCAGATGCTCACCCTCTCCCTGGTACTCAACTGGGTGATCGGCCCCGCTTTGATGTTCACCCTCGCCTGGCTGCTCCTGCCCGACCTGCCCGAGTACCGCACCGGGCTGATCATCATCGGACTGGCCCGCTGCATCGCCATGGTGCTCATCTGGAACGACCTCGCCTGCGGAGACCGGGAAGCCGCGGTGGTGCTGGTGGCTCTCAACTCGATCTTCCAGATCGTCGCCTACTCGCTGCTCGGCTACTTCTACCTTCAGCTGCTCCCCACCTGGCTGGGTCTCGACACCGACACGCTCGATGTGTCGCTGTGGGAAATCGCCCGCATCGTGCTCATCTTCCTAGGCATCCCCCTGGTAGCCGGGTGGCTCACGCGGGTATGGGGCGAGCGGGCCAAAGGGGTCGAGTGGTACGAGGAGCGCTTCATCCCTCGCATCGCACCCTGGGCCCTCTACGGGTTGCTGTTCACCATCGTGGTGCTCTTCGCCCTCCAGGGCGAGACGATCACCGCCAAGCCTTTCGATGTCGCCCGCATCGCTCTGCCACTGCTCATCTACTTCTTCGTGATGTGGGTGGTGTCGTTCGCCATCGGATTGCGGATGCGGATCGAATACCCCCGCAACGCTTCGATCGCCTTCACCGCGGCGTCCAACAACTTCGAACTGGCGATCGCGGTGGCCATCGGCGTCTACGGGGTCACCTCGGGTCAGGCGCTCGCCGGGGTGGTCGGCCCATTGATCGAGGTGCCGGTCCTGGTCGGGCTCGTCTACGTCGCCCTGTGGGCACGCCATCGCTTCTACCCGGCGAGCGCCGAGAGCGAATCCGATCGGGAACCGGAGTCATCTGGAAGAGTCGGGCGCCAGCGGTAACGTCGCCGGGTGCGGGTGCCCAGCCTCAAGTGAATGTCCTCCTGGTCGAGCCGTACTTCGTCGGGTCGCATCGAGCCTGGGCGGAGGGTTACGCCGCCCACTCGAATCACGAGGTTCGGCTGGTCACCCACCCGGGGCGATGGTGGAAATGGAGGGTCCGGGGGGCGGCGCTGACACTTGCCGGGTCGCTCGCCGAACTCGACGGTTGGCGGCCCGATGTGGTGCTTGCCTCCGACATGATCGACCTGCCCCAGTTCCGCTTCTTCGCCCGGCCACACCTCGGTGATCCCCCGACGGTCCTCTACTTCCACGAATCGCAGCTCACCTACCCCCCACCCGCCGAGAGCGAGCCCGACCTTTCCTACGCGGTGACCAACTGGCTGTCGGCAGTCGCCGCCGATCGGGTGCTGTTCAACTCGGATTACCACTTCGAGGTGTTCTTCGACCAGCTTCCCCGGCTGCTCCGCAACTTCCCCGACCTGACCCACGACCACCTGATCGGCGAGGTCGCCGCCCGCAGCGAAGTGCTGCCGGTAGGGGTCGACCTGTCCTGGATCGGCGACCGGGCGCCTCGGGAAAGACCGCCCCGGATCCTGTGGAACCACCGCTGGGACCACGACAAGGACGCCGACGCCTTCGCCGCCGCAATCGAGGCGCTGATCGACGATGGAGCCGACTTTGAGCTGGTGCTGCTGGGCGCCCGGCCGCCCAACCCGCCGCCCGCCCTGATCCGGCTGCGCCAGGTCGCCGGCGACCGGATCGTCTACGACGGGGAGGCACCCCTCGACCAGTACCGGAGCCTGGTGGCCGGCTCGGATGTGGTGGTGTCCACCGCCCGGCAGGAGTTCTTCGGGGTCTCCGTGGTCGAAGCGATCGCCGCCGGATGCCGGCCGGTGCTGCCCCATCGGCTCTCCTACCCCTGGATCGTTCCTCCCGAGTACCACGACACCGTGCTCTACAGCGAGGACGGGTTGGTCGACGCGCTGAAGACGGCGCTCGCCGAACCGATCGCCCCGCATGGGCTGGCTGCCGCCATGGCCCGCTTCTCCTGGGACAGGCTGGCCCCGGAGTACGACCGGGTGATGGAGTCGGTTGCTCCGCGTCGGTGAGGCGCGATCGGACCCTACACCGCCCGGCGTAACTCTCCCGCCAGGTCGCCCTTGGGTCCCACTTCGATCTCGCCGAGACCCAACCACCGCGCCATCTCGGCCAGTTCGATCGCCAACTCCCGCGCCACTCGCTTGGCATCCTGGCCCGTTTCGAGAAACGCTCCCGGTATCCGCAACACGCCGGCTTTGCGATCGGCCTTGAGGTCGACCCGGGCGACCAGGTCGTCGCCGAGGAGGAACGGGAACACGTAGTACCCGAAGGTTCGCTTCGGAGCGGGGACATAGATCTCGATCCGGTACTGGAACCCGTGGAGTCGTTCGAGGCGATCGCGATTCCAGGCGTAGGTATCGAAGGGGTTGATCAGGGTCCGGGCGTCGACCGAGCGGGGGATCCGGGTCGCCGGGTCGATGTAGGCCGGCTCCTTCCAGCCCTCGACTTCAACTTCGACGATCGAGCCCTTGTCGACGAGTTCTGCGAGCAGCGGCCTTCCGGTCGCCGGCCTAATCCAGTAGTAGTCGACGATGTCCCGGGCGGTCCCCACCGCCAACGACCGGGTGGCGTTCACCAACAACTGCTTCTGAGCCTCACGCGGCTCCAGGGTCTTCGCGCCGCGATGCTGCTCCGGCACCACCCGTTCGATGATGTCGTAGTACCGGGTGAAATTGTTGCGGTGGGAAACTGCCACCTTCCCCGCGCCGAACAGGTGCTCGAGGGCCACCTTGCCGTCGGCCCATCCCCACCAGGGACCGCCCCGGTCGCCCGGTTCGTCCAGGTCGGACGCGGTCAGCGGCCCCCGCTCGGCCACCTGGCGGTACACGTCCTCGATGGGGCAGAACGACGCCATCCGCCCCCAGTACTCGAAGATGCGCCGCTCGTCGAGTGCCCGCCACAACAACCCGGTGTCGTAGGGGCCGAGTCGGGAGAACAGGGTGAGATGGTGGGCCCGCTCGACGACGTTCACCGAGTCGATCTGCAGCACCCCGGCGGTGCGGATCGCCCTGGTCAGGTGACTGAGGTTGGGTGACTTGGGGCGCGGCGCGGCCAGTCCCTGGGCGGCGAGGGCGGCCCGCCGGGCCTGGACCACGGTGAGGCGCCTCACTCTCCGGTGAAGTTCGGTGGGCGCTTCTCGAAGAAGGCGGCGATCGCCTCGGCGAAGTCCTTGGTGCGGAACATCGGCAGCAGTTGGAGCAACGCCCGCTGCACATGCTCGGAGTACTCGTCGGTGCGCCCGGCCCGCATCAGGCGCTTGGCGGCTCGAACCGCCTGAGGCGGCATCGCCACCACCTGCGCCGCCAGCTCGGCTGCCCGCGCCTTGGCCCCGTCCGAATCCTCAGCCAACTCCGAGACAATCCCGGCGGCGAACGCCTGGTCGCCGCTCATGTCCTCGCCGAGGAAGTAGAAGCGGGCCGCCTGCTCCCATCCGGCGAGCCGGGGCAGCAGCCAGGTGTCACCGCTCTCGGGGAGCAGATTGCGCTTGGTGGCGGGGACGAAGCGGGCGGTGCGGGCCATCACCCGGATGTCGGCGTTGATCGCCAGGCCCACGGCGTATCCGGCAGCGGCGCCGTTCACCGCGGCGATCACCGGCACCTCGAGTTGCTGGAGGATCACCGCCGGGGAGCGTTGAGGTTCGAAGGTGAACGCCACTTCGTCGAGACGGTCGATCTGGTTCGCCGCCTCGGCAAAGTCGAGACCGGCGGAGAAGGCATCGCCCGACCCGGTGAGGACGATGCAGCGCACCTCACGATCAGCCGCAGCCTGATTGAGCAGATCGCCGAGCAGGTCGAACATGTCGACCGTGAAGGCGTTCTTCTTCTCGGGCCGGTTAATGGTGATGGTGGCGACATGGTCGGCCACTGAGTACAGGACGTCGGGCACGGGTCGGTAGCCTACCGCCATGATCCGCCGCCTCCTGGCGCCGATTCGCACCGTATTTGCCCTCACCGTCGTCGCCCTGACGACGATCATCCTCGGCACCTACATCATCGTCCTGCTCAAGATCCGCCCCCGCACCCGGCAGGTAACCCGGCTGATGCGGGTTTGGGGCGGAGTGTTCCTCGCCGTTACCGGCACCCGTGCCACGGTGGAGGGGCTCGAGAAGATCGACCCGGCGGCGTCGTATGTGTTCACCGGCAACCACATCTCCAACATCGACGTCCCGGTGATCGCCCGCCACCTCCCGGTGCCGATCCGATTCCTCGCCAAGAAAGAGCTGTTCCGGGTGCCGGTTCTCGGCGGGGCGATGAAGGCGATCCACATCGTCCGCACCGACCGCCAGGCGGGCACCGCCGCCCACCGGTCGATCAACGAGCAGGTGACCCAGGTGGTCGCGGCCGGGCTATCGCTGGTGATCTACCCCGAGGGAACCCGGTCGAAGGATGCCGAGATGAAGGCCTTCAAGAAGGGGGCGTTCCGCATCGCCATCGACAACGGGCTGCCGGTGGTGCCGATGACCATTACCGGGGCCGAGAAGGTGTGGCGTCCCGGCGGCAAGCTCATCTACGGCGGGAACGTGCGGCTGGTCATCCACGATCCGATCCCCACCACGGCGATAGGACCCGGGGACATCGACGGACTACGCGACCAGGTGCGGGAGGTCGTCGCCGCCACCTACGAGCAGATCAGGACCTGACCGCCACCGTCACGTTGTCGAGGGCGACCCGCATGCCGTCCTCGGTGTCGACCGGCCGGTCCACCCGTTCTGACCGCTCCACCGAAAGGGTCTTCGCCACCACCGCGGCGACCTCGTCGGCGGTGAACAGCACCGCCGGGTCCTGGGGTCCGCCGTATCCGTCGACGAGGTTGCTCGAATCGTGCCCGATCACCACCAGGCGGCCTCCGTCGCACACCGCGGCAGCGGCGTTGCGCCACACGCTCGCTCGATGCTCCGCCGGGATCTGCAGGTAGACGATCAGGACCAGGTTGGCTGTCGCCTTGGCCGGTTCCCAGGCGAGCAGGTCCGCCTCCATGAAGCTGACCTCGGATGTCACCCCGCGCGCCTCGGCCAGGGTGCGGCCCTTCTCCAGGGCGACCTTCGACCAGTCGAGCACCGTCACCCGCCACCCTTGTTCGGCGAGCCACACGGCGTTGCGTCCCTCACCGCCGGCGAGGTCGAGTGCGGTACCCGGCTCCAGTCCTGATGCGATCTCCACCAGAAACCGATTGGGCTCGGCGGTCCACAGCAGTTCCTTGTCGCGGTAACGCTCGTCCCAGGCGTGGCGATCCATAAGGCAAAGGGTAACGGGCGTGCGCCCAGCGGCCCTGCGCTGTTGCGATACCAGCCCTGCCGGCCACATACCCTTCCGAGGGATGAACGACGACCGAGAGTGGCTCGAGGCCATGTGGAACCAGCACGCCGGGAAGATCTATGCCTATGCCGCCCGCCGGGTCGGCCGTGATGCGGCCGATGACGTCGTCGCCGACACCTTTGTCGTGGCGTGGAGGAACCGAGGGAGCCGACCCTCGCGTGAGCTCCCCTGGCTCTACGGCGTGGCGCGGCGGGTCATCGGCGACCGAAGGCGATCGGGCGATCGTTTCCAGGGTCTCGTGGATCGTCTGACCACTGGTTCAGGGTCGCTCCACAACCCCGACCCGGACGCGCGGCTCGCCGCCAGGGCTGCCCTCGACGCGCTCAGCGAGGATGACCGCGAGGTGCTCCTGCTGGCGGCCTGGGAAGGGCTCGACGCCGGTGACGCGGCGCGTGCTCTCGGAGTGTCCTCCCCCTCCTACCGCATGCGTCTGTCGCGGGCGAGACGCCGTCTCGCCAAGGCGATGGCCGCCCAATCCGGAGAGGAAACTCCATGAAGCGCCGCATCGACCTCGATCACCTGAACCCGGTTTCCGGGGATCAGGGCGACCGATGGGTGCGTTCGCCGGCTGGCACGCGCGCTCGTGACCGCACCCTTGCGAGCACCGAAGTAGCCGTGGGCGCCGAACCCGCGACCCCGGTAACGAGGGGGCTTGCCCGCTATCTAATACCGGCGGCGGCTTTGGCGCTGGTGGCGGCAACGGTCGTCTTCGTCAGGGACGGCGGCCCCTGGCCGGTCACGGGTGGCGAATGCCCGGTGACCTTCGCCACCCCGCCGTACCTGGTCCCACCCGAGCCGTGGCCCGCGACCCCGCCCGGCGAGGTTCCTATCCACGAGGGCCACTGGTACGGCACGGAGGATCTCTGGACGGTCATCCCGTCCACTGGTGCGGCGATATACGCCCCGGGCGACAAGCTCTTCTACTGGAGCAGGCACTTCAGGACGGCGTCTCACGACTTCGCGGCACCCGAGCTCATAGTCACGGCGGTTCGGCTCGACGGGGACGCCCCGACCGCGACCGCTTCCCGGGCCAACAACGGAGGCCGTGCAGACACCGGGACCTTCATGGTGACCGGGTTGGTGCTTCCCACTCCAGGCTGCTGGGAGATCACCGCCGAGTATCGGGGCGCCCTGCTCTCTCACATCGTCTGGGTGGCAGAATCCTCCTAATTCTGTTCAAGATTCTGGGAGGAACGTGCCGATGACGCCCCCATGCTCCAGAATCAGGAACGGAGGGTCATCACACTCAAATACGCCGGCCGTTGCGCGGATTGTGATCACCCGATGGAAGTGGGGACCAAGGCGCATTGGGATCCGGCGGCGAGCACCGTCCGCTGCATCGTGTGTCCAGCACCGGTGGCGGACCCATTCGATCTCGTGCCCATCGATCGGATCCGCCGCGGCGTAGCGGGTCGATCGGCCGGAGCGGAGGCGGTCAAGCGAGGCGAGCGACGGGGCCAGACCTGGCGAAAGGGAGAGGAGGGCGAGATCGTCCTCGGCGGCCTGCTCGACCGCAAACGCGAAGCCGATCGGGACATCGAGACCCTCCATGACCGCATCATCCCCGGCTCCAAGAGGAACATCGACCACATCGTGGTAGCGGCAAGCGGCGTGTTTGTCATCAACGCCAAGAAATGGTCAGGGACGATCGAGATCAAGGCGCCGTTCCTGGAGAAGAAGCGGCTTATTGTCGGGGGCCGCAATCGTAAGGAGGACCTCGAAAAGGCCGGCGAGGAGGGCAAGATCGTAAAGGCCAGCCTCGAGTATGAAGTTCCGGTGCGGAGTGTGCTCTGCTTCGTAGAAGGCGATTGGGCCAGCCTGTTTCGGACGGAATGGGTCAACGGAGTCTTGGTGGCGTCACCGCGCGGACTCATCAAGCGACTCGGAAAGAAGGGTCCGATGGCGGCGGGGGGGCGGGAGCTGATCGCCGACCAGCTCGCCAGAGCCTTCCCTGAGTTCTGATCGAATTCAGGGCTCCACGAGGATCGCCCCAGGCGCTGCTGAAACGAAGGATGCGTCCGTGGTGATGATCGGCAGGTTCAGCCGTTCGGAAAGCGCCGCATACAGCGCGTCGGTTAGCCGAAGGTTATGACGTCGCGACCACGCTTCCCCGACCAGAGAGTCGAGTGGATGTCGCTGAACGGGCGATGCCGCCAGCGACCTCAACCGTGCGGTCGCCGCCTTCGCCGAGATGGCGCCGGCGCGATGCAGCCGTCCGATCGCAGACAGCACCTCTGCATCGAAATGGCCCGGGGCGTGGAGCACTCGACCCCTCGTATGGTCACGAATCGCCTGTGAGGTTCTGGCGCCGACGAGCACGTCAACCATCGCCGACGCGTCCATGATCAATCCCTCAGCCACGGCCCCGCTCGAGGTCGTCTTTGGCGCCCGCAACGGCGTCCCTGACCAGTACGGGGTCGATGTCAAGGGGACTCAGCCGGGCCATCGCATCGAACCAATCGTCGGTGGCCGATGCCGCCAGGGCCGAGCGAACTGCCTCCTGGGCGAGACCCGAGATATTGAGCCCCGACGCCTTGGCGGCTCGGGCTAGATCATCCGGGAAGTAGATGTTGAGGCGCGCCATGCGCATACTGTACACACACTCTCGTAACCATCAGGATCGTCTCACGACCTCGCTGTCGGTACTAGAGGTCCGGCCAGGCGCTGACCCGCTCAGTTGCCCCGAGTCATCCGCGATGCCGCCAGACGGCCCAACGCCCGTCGGCTGCCGCGGTTGGCGGCCAATGCTTCCATCACGACTTCCCGCTCGAGGCGAACCACGGTGGTCGGGACGGTTGCCACCACCGTGGCATTCCGGGGGGCGTCGGTGAGCAAGGCGATCTCCCCGAACACGTCGCCGGTTTCGAGGGACCGCAACTCCGCACCGTCTCGCACTATCGACACCACGCCATCACCGATCACATACATCTCCGTGCTCTGCTCACCCTGGGTCAGAATCGCCGTGCCGGCGGCAACCGTCATCAGGCGGCCGCCTCGGGCGAGACGCTCGATCATCGGCGGAGCAAGCGGAGCGAACATGGTCGCCCCCCGCAGGATCTCGAGCACCCTCATTGGCACCTCGAACGAGGCGTCGGCGCGGCGGAGGCTGCCCCACCGCCTGACGACGACCACGAAGAACAGGAGCCCGAAGACGCCGAACGCTCCCTCGCCACCGACGCGGTCGATCACAAAGGGGGAGGTCATCGACCCCAGCGCGAGGCCGATGAGCATGGCCCCTTCGAGTCGCCCGAAGGCGGCTCCCAGGCCTCTCATCGGAGCGGTCCGCTGGAGCAGCGTGCGATTGGCGACCTCGGCCACCGAATACCCGAGACCCAGCACTCCGATCAGCAATGGGGCAACTGGAACCACGGAGATCAGGGCCATCGCAGTGGCGGCAACAGCCGCCCCGAGGACCAGAGCGGGGCCCAACCTCTTCGCCCCTACCAGCGAGGCCGCCACGACGCTGCCGAGCACGCCCCCAAGACCCAACGCGGCGTTGAGGTAGCCGGCGCCGGCGTCGCCGAGCGCCAGTATGTCGAGAGCGAGTACGACGATGAGGACGTCGCTGGCCCCGGCGATGACTCCCAACATCGCGCCGATGAGGATGGGGGTGGCCACACGAGTGGTCGGCTCGTCGTCGACCAGTTCCGAAAGCCGGTCCCCCGATGTCCCAGCGGAAGAGTCGTCGTCGGGTATCCGCAAGGACACGATGATCGCCACACCAAACGCCATCAAGACGGCGCTCGCCAACACGGCGAATCCGGGCGACGCCAGCGCCATGATCAGACCGGCCATGCCGGGCCCGAGGAGAGTGCCCATGGCATCGGCAGAGGTGGAGACGACGTTGGCCGCCACCAGGTCCTCGGGTTCGTCGACGAGACGGGGAACGATGCTGAAGTGGGCGGGGCGACCCATGGCGATCACGACAGTCGCCAGCATCGACATGCCCACGACGACCGGGAGGGCAAGGCCGACCAGCATCGCCACGGCGGTGGCGGCCAGCAGCACCGTGACCGCACCGTACGCAACCCGGAGCACGGCGCCGCGACGGATGCGATCCAGCCGTGAGGCGAGCACGGGGGCGAGCAGCGCAGCCGGAACGAGCTGCACGACGGCCACGATCGCCACCGTCGTGGCATCGCCCTCCGACATGGCGTAGACGAGGACGGCCACCCAGGCGGCGAACTCGACGCTGCAGAAGGCGAGGTAGGCAAGCAGCGTCCGCCGCAGCCCGCCGTGGCCGGCCACCCGGTTGAAGGCGGCCCGGCGCGCCGAGGTGCCCTGCCGCTCCAATCTCATCGGGCCATGGGGCGACGCACCCGCCCGGGGAGGAGCAACAACGTAAGGCTGTGGGCCACGAATCGGAGGCTACCTGGGCAACGTCCTCGGCGAGCCGGATGCTGTGACGGTGTCGGAAGGTACCGTCCCTTCCGATGACCGAGCCCGCCGAACTCACCGACCGGATCACGGGCCTCGGTGCGCTCGCAACGCGCGACCCGGCGAGCGCCCGTCGCGAGCTCGCTGCATTGCGAGCCCGATGGCAGGACCAGCCTGAGGACTTCACGCCCGACTCCATCGCCCGGCTGCGCCAGGTCGGCGCACAACTCCAATCGACGATCAGCGACGACCTCGACGCCGCCCTCCGGGAAGTCTTCGGATTCTCCGAGTTTCGGCCTGGCCAGCGGGAGATCATCTCCGCCCTGCTCATCGGCCGCGACTGCATCGGGATCATGCCGACCGGCGCCGGTAAGTCGCTCACCTTTCAACTGACCGCCCGGCTGCTCGGCGGGACCACCCTGGTGATCTCTCCGCTGATCGCGCTGATGAAGGACCAGGTCGATGGGTTGGACGAGGTGGGGATGCGGGCGACCTTCCTCAACTCCAGCCTCGAACCGGAGGAACGGCGGCAGCGGGTCGACCGCATGCGTCGGGGCGAGTACGAGTTGGTGTACGCCGCCCCGGAAGGGATCGACGCCTCGGTGGGCGCCGCCCTCGAAGGGGTCGACCTGCGGCTCATCGCCGTCGACGAGGCGCACTGCATCAGCCAGTGGGGCCACGACTTCCGCCCGTCCTATCGCAATCTGCGCGGGTTGAAGGGCCGGTTCGGCGTCCCGGTGCTCGCCCTCACCGCCACCGCCACCGCCGAGGTCACCCGCGACATCGTCGACCAACTCGGGTTGGAGGATCCGCTGATGCTGCGGGGCTCCTTCTTCCGCCCCAACCTGAACCTCCACGTCGTCAAGAAGGGTGAACAGCCCGACGGCAAGAAGGTGAACACGCGCAGTGCGATCGGACAGATCTGCAAGGACCGGAAGGGCGAGAGCGGCATCGTGTACACCCTGTCACGCAAGGCGGCCGAGTCGACCGCCGACTACCTCCGCAAGCAGGGCGTCCCCGCACTCGCCTATCACGCCGGGATGTCGTCGGATGACCGCACCCGCGTGCAGGACGCCTTCATCCGCGACGAGGTGGGGGTGGTGTGCGCCACCGTGGCCTTCGGGATGGGGATCGACAAGTCGAACATCCGCTTCGTGATCCACCGCGACATGCCGGCGTCGGTCGAGTCGTACTACCAGGAGATCGGCCGGGCGGGACGGGACGGACTGCCCAGCGACTGCGTGCTCTTCTACTCGTGGTCCGACGTGATCGGCCGGGAACGCCTCTGGGCGGGCGAGGCCGGCGCCGACCTGCGCAGCGAGCAGATCCGCCGGATGTACCACTGGGCGGAGAATCCCCGCTGCCGCTGGCGCAATCTGGTCGGCTACTTCGGCGAGACGATCGACCAGTGCGACGACTCGTGCGACTCGTGCCGGGGATCGACTCTCGATGTGACCACCAAGAAGGACCAACGCGCGGCGAGGAACGTCAAAGCGGGAGTAGCCGACGACCCGTTGTTCAACCGCCTCCGCGAACTTCGCAAGCAACTCGCCGACAAACGAGGCGTTCCCGCGTATGTGATCTTCAGTGACGCCACCCTGAGAGACATGGTCGCCCGGAGACCGCAATCGAGATCCGAGTTGCTCGAAGTCAGCGGGGTAGGCCCGATGAAACTCGAGTCGTATGGGGAGGCGTTCCTGGAGGTGCTGGGCGATTAGCGAGAAGCACGAGGACCTCACCTTCCCGACGTCTCCCTCCGGCTTCCGGGGGGAGTACCCCGAAGGGGGGAGGGGGGGCGGCTGACCCTGCGAGAGGGACTGGACCCGGTTCTTGAAGAAGTCGTCCGACCGCCCGCTGTCTCCGCCGCCCCCTCCGTCACCGCCGAAGACGGCGGCGCCACCTCCCCCGTCGAAGACGACGGAGGAGGACGCTCTTCTTATCTCCTCCGGGTTCCGGGAGGAGATAAGACTCTTCTCTTCTTTCTTGCCAATCGCCAATCGCCAATCGCCTGGCCGCCGAAGGCGGCCGCTAGTCATACACCCCCACCAACCAACACCTCTCTTCCCTCACCTCGCACAGGAAGGCGCCGGCGGAGGTGACGATCTGATAGCGGTCGGCGGCGGGCTCACCTTCCCACCACTTGCCGGTCCGGCGCCAGGGGCCGGCCCAGCCGAGGACCGGCTCCCAGCGGCTCCCCAGGCGGACCCTGGTGGGGAAGCCGTCTTCCCATTCGACTTCGAAGGGCCGCGGGTCGGGGGGCACCAGGGCGGGTGAGGGCTGGGACAGCCTTCCCGGCCAGGGGGCCTTCGGGTCCCGCGCCTCGGCGCCCGGCGGTTCGCCCCATCGGTACCAGTGGACCCGCTCCCCCGGGTCGCGTCCTCCTTGGGGCATCGCCTGGAGCACCGCGTCGGGGCCGATCAGCCCCTGGGCCCGGCTGAGGGCCCGGCGGGCATCATCCTCGGAGGCGGCGTCCTCCCCCAGTTTGAGTTGCCGACCGAGGTCGGACAGGTCGGCGGGGGCCAAGCGGATCCGGATGATCCCCCCGGGCACCCCGCCCGATTCGATCCACGCCCTGATCTGCCACCGGACCCGCTCGGCCAGTTCCGCTTCGGAGAACGGATGGGCACTCCGCCAGGTGCGGGTGCGCAGCTCCCCCAGGGCCGACTCGGCCTCCACCTCCACCCGGTGGGGCATCCCCCCGGTGGGCGCCACCGCCTCGAGGAGCCTCCCCGCCAGCCCCCGGGCCGCGAACGATGCCCGCTCGAAGTCCTCGAGTGGATGCTCGAAGACCTCTTCCACCGCGATCTCTTCGCCGATCCGTCGCGGCTCGACCGGACGATCCTCCCCGCTGGCGATGCGGTGGGCATCCAATCCGATCGGCCCGAATCGGGAGGCGATGGCGGCGCGGGGCAGGGAGGCGAGGTCTCCGAGGGTGCCTACTCCCAACCACCGGAAGGTGGCGACCAGATCGTCCGCCCCCAGGGTGGCGACATCCAGCCCGGCGAGGAAGGCGGCGGTGTCGACGACGATCAGGGGCTCCTCTACTGCAGCCTCGGCGGCCAGCCGGGCGGCGAAAGGCCCGTCGGCCAGTCCGAAGCGGCCCCCTGGCGCCATCGCCTCCACCGCCGCCACCATCTTCCCCACCAGAGCATCCTCGGACCCGTAGTAGTGGACTGCCCCGGCGGCGGGCACGAACACCAGGCCGGGGGCAGCCAACTCCATCCGGGGCACCACGGCTTCGATGGCAACGGCCACCGGCTCGAAGGCCACCGCCTCGGCGCCGGGGTCGGCCACGAGGGTGACCGCATTGGGACAGAGCGCCTCCGCCTCGCGACGACGCATGCCGGTGCGGACCCCGGCGTCGACGGCATCGGCGGTGGCCGCCACCACCATCCCCTTGTCGTCGACGACCTGGCAGGGCCTATCCGGCGGCGAGTCCGGACGGCGCAACGGCCAGTCCGGGAACCAGACGCACAGCGTGCGTGCCATCGTCCTCCATCTCCACTACCCGCTCGATGCCCCGAGCCCCCTTGCCCGAGGCGAGCAGGGTGAGGTGGCGCCGCAGCAGGGCGCCATGGCCGCGGTCCACCCCCTCCCAACGGACCGCCGTCGCCTCGATCCGCAGATGGAGCACTCCGGCAGGGAGGTCACCCGAAACCGGGCGAAGCAGCAATGCCGCCCGCCGCGCCCGTGACAGGGCGGCGAGGCGACGCAGGTCGGCCTCAGCGGTGCCCACGGGCACTTCGGCGAAGACGACGGGAAAGCCTTCGAGGAGGGAAGCGGTGACCTGCCGCCATGCCCGACGATCGGGGCAGCGAACCATCACCAGCCGCTCGGGGTCGACCCCCACCTCCCAGGCGGCCACCGGGCACAACCAGCCCCGGACATCGACCACGGCGACCATCCCGGTGAGGGAAGGGGCGGCGAGCAGGCTCAGGCCGAGACGGGTGAGCCCAAAACCGGCGGGCCCCACCAGGCCGAGCACCCGGCCGGGCTCTGCCTGGATGGCGAAGGGCGCGGCCGGTTCGTGAGAAGGGGCACTTGTTGCGCCGGCGAGGAGAAGAGATGCCCGGTCCAAGGGCACTCGATCTTACCGAACATATGTTCGATGCGCAATGCAATGCGCGATGCGCGATGCGCACCGCGACAGAGCGCCTTATGGGATGCGAAAGGCGAAGAGCGAAAGGCAGAACCCGACTAGCGCGCCTCTTGCTGGAGGATGGAGGCTGGGGGCTATCCCCCCATGTCCTCCACGATCTGTTCGAGTTCGCTCTCCCGATCGCTCGCCTGGTCGGCGACCTCTTGGGACCGCTCGACATTTCCGGTGATGAGCCCGTCGTCCTGCCCTGCGGGCACCGACGGATCACCCCCACCGCCACACGCGGTGACGATCAGGAAGCAGGCGATGAATGAACGAACCTTCATCCCCCCACATCGGCATTTCGCCCGAAAGAATTGACCTGGTCACCCATAAAGAAGCGGTTGGGACCCCGTAAGACCCCAACCGCTTCTGGGCTAATCGCCAGATCGCGGGGCGGCCGTTGGCCGCCTTGCTACTTCCCGCTTTCGAACTCCTCTTCGAAGGAGACGACCGAACGGCCGGGCTTCTCGGCGGGGGCGGCGGCCGGCTTGCGGTCGCCTCCCCGGCTGCCGCTGCGGTCTCCGCCGCGGTCACGGCTTCCCCGATCGCGGCTGGCGCCGCCATCGCGGTTGCCACGATCGCTGCTGCCGCCGCCGCTGGCGCCGTCGCGGCCGCCGCGGGGGGCGCGGTCGGGGGTCCGGTCGCGCTCGCCGCGGTCGCTGTTGCCCGGTTCGGGGGCCGAGTTGTCGTCGTCGTCGCCCGAGGGAACCTCGGCGCCGGCGACGTCGAGGCTTACCTTGCCCCGGTCGTCGATCTCACGGACCACGACCTGGACCTTGTCACCCAGCGAGTACACGTCCTCGACGTTGTCGATCCGCTTGTTGCCGCCGATCTTCGAGATGTGCAGCAGCCCGTCCCTGCCCGGCAGGATGTTGACGAAAGCACCGAACTTGGTGATGTTCACCACTTCGCCCTCGTACTCCTTGCCGACCACGGCCTCGGGCGGGAAGGCGATCGCCAACACCCAGTCCTTGGCCTTCTGCAGCGACTCTCCGTCGGTTGCGCCGATACGCACCGTGCCGTCGTCGTCGATCTCGAGCGTGGCACCGGTCTTCTCTTCGATCTCGCGGATGACCTTGCCCTTGGGGCCGATGATCTCGCCGAGCTTGTCCTTGGGCACCTGCACCGCCTCGATACGCGGGGCGTTGGCGCTCAACTCCGCCCTCGGCTTCGAGATGACCTTGTTCATCTCACCGAGGATGTGGAG
Organism: Acidimicrobiia bacterium; assembly: GCA_040878325.1. Classification (NCBI taxonomy): domain Bacteria; kingdom Bacillati; phylum Actinomycetota; class Acidimicrobiia; species Acidimicrobiia bacterium. Next base: position 115,420 of record JBBDMM010000018.1, on the reverse strand, counting down.
CCGGGCGGTCCGTGCCTGGTCGAGAGCCTGCGACAGCACCTCCGCCGGCAGCGACTCGATCTTGGTGTCGAGCTGCAGGGCGGTGATGACGTCGGCAGTGCCGGCCACCTTGAAGTCCATGTCGCCAAGGGCGTCCTCGGCACCGAGGATGTCGGTGAGCGTCACGAAGTTGCCGTCGTGGGCGATGAGGCCCATCGCCACCCCGGCGACCGCGGCCTTCACCGGCACGCCCGCATCCATCAGCGAGAGGCTCGAACCACAGACCGAGGCCATCGACGACGACCCGTTGCTCGACAGCACCTCGGATACGAGGCGGAAGGCGTAGGGGAACTCGTCTGCCGTCGGCACGATCGGATGGACCGCCTTCTCGGCCAGGGCCCCGTGGCCCACCTCCCGCCGCTTGGGGCCGCGCATGAAGCCGACCTCGCCGGTGGAGAAGGGCGGGAAGTTGTAGTGGTGCATGTACCGCTTCCTCTCCTCCATCGAGATGGTGTCGAGCAACTGCTCCATCCGGAGCATGCCGACCGTTGTCACGTTGAGCACCTGGGTCTCACCGCGCTGGAAGAGCGCCGACCCATGGGCCCGCGACACCAACCCGGTGTCGACGACGATCGGACGGACATCACCGATGCCGCGACCGTCGAGCCGGATGCCATCGTCGATAACGCGCTGGCGCATCACCTTCTTGGCGACCGACTTGAAGGCCCGCTTGGCGGCGCCGAAATCGTCGTCGCCCTCGGCGAGGCCGGCCTCGGCCAGCACCGCGACGAGGGTTTCGTCCTCGGCCGTGTTGCGGTCTTGCTTGCCCTCGATCCGGTACACCTCGGAAAGGCGTGCCTTGGCGAGGGTTTCGATGCGGCCGTAGAGCTCGTCGGAGTAGTCGGTGACGACCGGCCACTCCATCTCGGGGATCTCCACCTGCGAGCGCAGCTCGATCTGGGCATCGAGCAGAGCGGCGATGTACGCCTTGCTCTCCTCGAGCCCGCGGGCGACCGCAGCCTCATCGGTGGGCGCCTGGCCATCTTCGATGAAGCGGAGGGCGTTTTCTGTTGCCCCCGCTTCCACCATCGCGATGTCCACGTTGCCTTCGGCATTGCGCTTGCCGGCGACGACCAGGTCGAAGACCGCCTCATTCAGCTGCTCGAACGACGGCATCGGAATCCACTCGCCGTGCAAGTACGCCAAGCGCACTGCGGCGATCGGCCCCTCGAACGGAATCGGGCTGACCATCAGCGCCGCCGAGGCCGCATTCAGGGCGATCACGTCATAAGGGTTGACCTCGTCGACCGACATGATCGTGGCGACGATGTGCGTCTCAGATCGATACCCCTCGCGAAACGACGGGCGCAGCGGCCGGTCGATGAGGCGGCAGGTGAGGACCGCCCGGTCGGTGGGACGGCCTTCACGGCGGAAGAACGACCCGGGGATCTTCCCGGCGGCATACATGCGCTCCTCGACATCGACGGTGAGGGGGAAGAAGTCGACCCCTTCACGAAGACGCCGGTTGGCGACTGCGGTGGCGAGGATTTCTGTTCCCCCCGCCTTGGCGACCACGGCACCGTCGGCCTGAAGGGCCAACCGTCCGGTGGTGAACTCGATCTCGACCGCACCGACTGTGGTGCGTGCGGATACTTCGGACACGCTCTCTCTTTTCTGTTGTGGAGAGCGGGCCGTCAATTACCAGTGGTCACGCCTCGATACGTGTCGAGGGGTGGCAACTAGCAACTGACGAGGCCGCCCTCCGTCATTCTGTGCCCCCCATGCAACCACGAAACCCGACCCAAAGGCGAGATTTCAGCGGCGCAGACCCAGACGGGCGATGATGTCGCGATAGCGCTCGACGTCCTGCCTACGCAGGTAGTCGAGCAGCCGGCGACGCTGGCCCACCATCATCAGGAGACCACGGCGGCTGTGATGGTCCTTGGTGTGGACCTTCAGATGCTCGGTGAGATGATTGATCTTCTCGGTGAGCAGCGCCACCTGGACCTCGGGCGCACCCGTGTCCGTGGCGTGTTTGCCGTGCTCGGCGACGATGGTCTTGGTGTCTTTCATGGGAAAGCGCTGGAGGAGAACTCCTCTAGCGACATGAACTGTAACAGACGTACGAGGGGGTCCATTCCGTCGAACGCGATACGCAATGCGCAATGCGCAATGCGCAATGCGCGACGCCACTAAAGGCTTCCTCGGGGCCGGCCGCCGCATTTCTTGCGGATGCCGGAAGCCGAAGGCGAGCCTGCACCTAGATCGGCCATATCCCTCGATGGGCTCGCGCGGCTACTGGCTGGCGCCAGACCGGGTAGCGGAAGGGCTCGTGGCGGGGTAGTTCGCACGATCCGGGGTCCCACATCTCTGCGACCAGGCACCGGGCCACCTCCGGGTCGTCGAGAACGGCATGATGCGCCTGGGAGATCCGGGCTGGCAGGCCGAACGGGTTGCGCCACAGCTGGTCCCAGAGCCCTGGCCCCTCGTCGACGGCGTTGTAGATGCGCAGCGCCTCGGGAAAGTCCGAGAAGGACGTCACCCCCGCGCGGGGATTACGAACGACCACCACGTCGACCCCGGATGCGTCGCCGAGGTTGTCCCGGGCGTCCTCGCACCCGACCCAGATGAAGTCGCAGCGCACCGGGTCGTAGCCTCCGTCGTCGGGGACCGATCCCCAGAAACGCCCGGCGCTCTGCGCCCAGCCGAGCGATCCCGCCGCCAGCGGGGGGTCGAGCAGGGCGGCGCCGGTGACCGAATCATTCGGCCCATACGCCCCGTCGTCCCAGGCGGCGATCAAGTGGGCGACGGTGGCGCCTCCCTTGCTGAACCCGACCAGGTAGATCGGCCGCCCCTCTTCAGCCACCGCATCGAGATACGAGTTGAGGGACGAGGCGGCGTCTCTGACAGGGAGGTGCTGCGACGCCATCTCTGCATCTGGCCATCCTCCGGCGAGCCGGTAGTCGAAGAAGCGGGCGTCCTCGGGGTCGATCCCCATCAGGTCGACCAGGTCGTCGAACACCTGCTGGCCCGGACCGTGACCGTGACCCGGGACGAAGACCACGAGGTTCTCCTCGGGTGCCTCCAGCATCAGGGCCGCCCCCGGCCCCTCCCGCCGGGAAAGCAACAGGCCGAGCATCGCCCCCATCCCGATGGCGGCGGGAACGATGGGGTTCGTTGGACGGTCGCCGGCGGGCACCGCCGGCTCCTCCGCCGGGGGCCTGGTGTCGGTCGGCACCACCGGCTGCTCCCCCTCGGTGAGACCCAGGCCACCCAGCCACAGGGAGGCCACCAGCAAAGAGACCACGGTGCCCCTTCCGGGGAAGGGCGGGGAGGGCAGGGTGCCCCGCCACACCACTCCAGTCAAGGGGGGCGACTCGAAGGCGGTTCAGGTGAGCAGGTGACGGGCCCACTCGATGTCGCGGCCGATCTGCTGGACGAGTGCCTCGGCACTCTCGAACTTCTGCTCGCCGCGGATCCGATCGATGAAACGCACCCGCAGGTGTTGGCCGTAGAGGTCGGCATCGAAGTCGAACAGGTGGGCTTCGATGGTCTCGACCTCCCCGCCGAAGGTGGGTCGGACCCCGACGTTGGCGACCGCAGGCAACGCCTCGTCGGCGTGGCGGCCGACGGTCACGGCGTATACCCCCCGTTGCGGGATCGCCATCTCCGGTGGCACCGCCAGGTTGGCGGTCGGGATCCCGATGGTGCGGCCCCGCCCATCACCCGGCACCACCTCCCCCCAGAGCTCATGGGGCCGGGCGAGTGACACCGCCGCGCCGCTGACGTCGCCGGCGATGATCATCTCCCGAATCCGGGTCGACGAAACCGGCGTGTCGCCGCCGACCAACGACACGACTTCGGACTTCAGACCCAGCCGGCTCCCCAGCTCGCCGAGCATGGCGACATCCCCGATGCGGTCCTTGCCAAACCGGAAGTCCTCGCCCACCACCACCAGTTCTGCCGCCAGCGGCCCGGCCAGCGTCTCGGCAAGGAACCTGGCCGGGGTCCACTCCCGCACCTTCTCGTCGAACTCGAGAACCGCGGTCACCTCCACCCCGAGTGCCGCCAGCAGCTCGAGCCGATGGTCGATGCCGGTGAGCATCGCCGGAGCGTGATCGGGGGCGACGATCCTCAACGGGTGCGGCTCGAATGTCAGCACCTTCGGGGTGAGACCCGTCTCCGCCGCGCGATCGCGGAGCACCGACAGGATGTGGCGATGCCCGAGGTGGACCCCATCGAACACCCCCACCGCGAACGCACCGCGACCCGCCCCCAAAATCCATCCCGCCGGATCGCCGCGAAGCACCTTCACGCCAGCACCACCTCTGGCGAGGCGCGGCGGCCGTCGGACTGGTAAACCGCCAGCAGGTTGCCGCTGCCGTCGAGGATGCGGTGATGCCCCGCCTGGTCGATTCCCAGCGCCGCCGCCGGGAAGACCGACCCGTGGCCGACCGCGACCGCAGTGTCGGAGGCAACGGTCACCGCGGGCAGATCGCAAAGGGCCTCGGCAGACGGCATGACCAGGTCGGCGATGCTGCCGCCGTCGGCCGCAGCGGCCAGTTGCTCGATCGTGTGGGCATCGTCCACCGAAAGCGAGCCGGTGGAGGTTCGGCGGAGCGCCGTCAGGTGCGCCCGCCCGCCGAGCGCGGCGGCAATGTCGTCGGCCAGAGTCCTCACATAGGTTCCGGTGCCGCACCGGACCCGCAATTCGACCTCGGGGTATGGCCCCGGCGACACGTCGAGCACCTCGATATCGTGGATTTGCACCATCACCGGCTCGCGCTCGACCTCGAGCCCCACCCGCGCCATTTCGTACAGCCGACGGCCATCGACCTTCTTGGCCGAGACCATCGGAGGCACTTGCGGGATCCGCCCGATGAAGCGCTTGACCGCGACGCGAACCTCGTCCTCGGTGACATGCATCTCGTCGCGCGACAGAATCCCCCCATCGGCGTCGAGGGTGTCGGTGGCCACTCCGAACAGGGCAGTGGCCTCGTAGACCTTGACGCCCTCCTGGGCGAAACGAATCAGCCGGGTAGCCCGGCCGACCCCCAGCACCAGGAGGCCGGTGGCCATCGGGTCGAGCGTGCCCGCATGACCGATCTTGCGCTCCCTGAGCAACGACCGCGCCCGGGCAACGACATCGTGCGAGGTCCATCCCGTCGGTTTGTCGACGAGGAGAAACCCGTCAACCACGAAGTTGCGCCCGGATCGCCTCGACTATCTCGTCGACGGTGCCGGTGGCCGTGAAACCCGAGGCGTTGTGATGGCCGCCACCGCCGTGGGCCACCGCGATGGAGCCGACGTCGACCCCGCCGCGGGACCGCATGCTCACCTTCCACCCCTTGTCGACCTCTTTGAGGAGCACCGCCACCTCGGCCTCTCGGGCGATCCGGATGTCGTCGATCAGGCCGTCGAGGTCCTCATAGCGGGCGCCCGAGCTGGACAGGTCCTGGTGGCCCACCCACGACCACACCATGGCAAGGTCTTCGTCGAGCTCGGCCCGCCCGAGCACCAGGGACGACGCCTTCAGGTATCCGAACGCCACCGACTCGTAGACGTGCTGTCCGATCATCTCGGGACGGGCCCCCGCCTCGACCAACCGGGCGGCCACCCGCAGGGTCTCGGGGGAGGTGGAGGAGTACTGAAAGCGGCCGGTATCGGTGACGATGGCCGTGAGCAGACAGGTCGCCACCTTCTCATCGATCGTCCATCCCAATTCGTCGAGGAGGTAGACCGCCAACTGGCCCGATGCCGCCACCGACCCGTCGATGATCTGCACGTCGCCGAAACCCTGGTTGGTCACGTGGTGGTCGACCACGATCAAAGTGCCGGCCCGCTTCGCCGAGGATCCGAGCTCTACCAGGCGGTCGAAGGACCCCACATCGAAGACCACCATGACCGCTGGTTCCTCGGGGAAGTCCTTGGGCTTCACCAACGGAGAGCCGTCGAGGAAGCCGAGCGACGGAGGTACCACGAAGGGGGTACCGAAGGACACCACCGCGCCCTTGCCGGCGGCGATCGCCGCATGGGCGAGCCCGAGGGCAGAACCGAGGGCGTCGCCGTCGGGAGACACATGGCAGGAGATCGCCAGCGTGTCGGCGGCCTCGATGACTTCAGCCGCCTTCCGCAGGGCTTCCTTCATCGGACTCCTCCTCTCCCAGTTGACGAAAGAGCGCCTCCATTCGGACGCCGCGCTCGATCGACTCGTCCAACTCGAACTCGATCCTCGGCAGGTACTTCATGCGCACCTGGCCGCCGGTAGCGGCCCGGATTCGCGACGAAGCCCTCTCCAGGGCGGCGGCAGTCTCCTTCTGCTGGCCGGCGTCGCCGAGCACCGAATAGTAGACCCGGGCCGCGCGCAGGTCGGGCGAGGTGTCGACCCCGGTGATGGTGACGAACCCGAGACCGGGATCCTTGAGGCGGGCCACCTCATCGGCGATCACCTCTCGCAGGAGCTCGTTGACGCGCCTCATACGCGGGCCGCCGCGGGTCACGGAATCTCCATGTGCGTCACGTCCACTTCGATGACCTCGATCGTCGGATCCTCCAGGAGCGAGCGCTGCACGGTCGCCACCACCTCGTCGAGCCGCCCCGCCTGCGGGGCGATAACGGCCACCCCCAGTGTGGCGCGTTGCCAGGTGTCCTGGTGATCCACCTCGCTCACCGACAACTCCATCGCCCGCAGCCGCCGAATCACCGGCCGCAAGATCGCCCGCTTCCCCTTGAGCGAATGAACGTCAGACAGACGGATCTCGATGCGGAGAGCGGCGGCGTGCATGGAAGAAGCCTCGCTTTGCTCGGCGCGAAAGGCAATTGGCGATTGGCGATTCGCCAGAAAGTCAATCGGTGCGAGCAGGACTGTCCCGGTTCCTGGAGAAGGCTCCGTCGTCGGACCGCACGCTGTCTCCGCTGCCCCCTCCGCCTCGCTTCGCTTCGGCACCTCCCCCGGAAGCCGGGGGAGGACGCTCTTGTGGGAGGCTGGTGGCGTCCCTACGTCCGCGCTACCTCTCGCACCTCGTACGTCTCCATCACGTCGCCTTCCTTTACGTCGCGGAAGTTCTCCAGGGCGATACCGCATTCGAAGCCGGAGGCGACCGAGCGGACGTCGTCCTTGAAGCGCCGGAGGGAGGCGATGACGCCGTCGTATACGACGACGCCGTTACGTACCAGCCGCACCTTGGAACCGCGGGTGATCTCGCCCTCGGTGACATACGAGCCGGCGATGGTGCCGAAGCGCGGCGCCCGGAAGGTTGCCCGAACTTCGGCAGAACCGGTGACACGCTCGACCTCGTCGGGGGCGAGGCGCCCCACGAGGATCGCTTCGATGTCGTCGAGCAGTTCGTAGATGATCCGGTAGGTCCGGACCTCGACCCCGGCCGCCTCTGCCGCCTTGCGGGAGTTGGCGTCGGGGCGCACGTTGAAGCCGAACACGATGGCGTTGGTGGTCTCCGCAAGAAGGACGTCGGTCTCGGTGATGCCGCCGACTGCGGCGTGGATGATCGAAATGGACCCGCCTTCGCGGCCGATCTTGGCAACCGAATCCCGGATCGCCTCGAGCGACCCATGGGCATCGGCCTTCACGATGATCGGCAACTCGGCGTCGTCGGCGGTACGGAGGTCGTCGAGCAACTGGCTGAGGCGAGCGGCCGCCGTGGGCACGAACAGATCTCGGTCGCGCGTCGCCGTTTCCCGATCGGCGGCCATCGCCCGTGCGGTCTTGTCATCGGCGACTGCCTCGAAGAAGTCTCCTGCCTGGGGGACGTCGTCCCATCCCATGACGACCACAGGAGTGCTCGGCCCGGCGGTTTCGATCTGCTCGCCGGCATGATCGAACATCGCCCGCACCCGCCCGGAGACCGCTCCGGCGACGATGGCATCACCCCGATTGAGGGTGCCGCGCTGCACGATGAGGGTGGTCACCGGACCCCGACCCTTTTCGAGCTGGGACTCGATGACCGTGCCGGAGGCCGGAGCATCCGGGTTCGCCGAGAATTCTTCGATCTCGGCGATGAGGCCGAGGTACTCGAGCAGCTGCTCGATGCCCTGGCCGGTGAGGGCGGAGACCTCAGCACTGATGACGTCGCCGCCGAGGCCTTCGACGATGATGCCGTGCTCGGTGAGCTGGGCCCGGACCGTGGCGGGATCGGCGCCGGGGAGGTCCATCTTGTTTATGGCGATCACGATCGGCACCCCGGCGGCCTTGGCGTGGCTGATCGCCTCCACCGTCTGCGGCATGACGCCATCGTCGGCACCGACCACGAGAACGACGACGTCGGTCACTTCCGCCCCACGGGCACGCAGCGAGGTGAACGCCTCGTGGCCGGGAGTGTCGATGAAGGTGATCTTCTTGTCGCCGATGCCTGCCTGATAGGCGCCGATGTGCTGGGTGATGCGGCCTGCCTCGCCGGCGACGACGTTGGTGCGCCGGATGGTGTCGAGCAGCTGGGTCTTGCCGTGGTCGACGTGGCCCATCACGGTGACGACCGGGGGACGCAGCTTCAGGGTGGCGGGATCGTCGGCGAATTCGCGCTTGGGACGCACCAACGGCTCATCCGGGACGACGGCCGGGGCAACGGCCTTCTCCACGGTCACGTCGTAACCCAGGGCCTCCCCCACCACTTCGAGCATCTCGACAGGGATCGGCTGGGTGGCGCCAGCCATCAGGCCGCGGGTGATCAGTTCCCGAACCACGATCCCTACCGGGCGGCGGGTGAGGTCGGAGAACTCCTGGACGGTGATGCCTTCGCGCACGGTCACCGGCCGGCGCGGCGCGGGGCCGTCGTCGCCGACCAGCCGCCCCTTGCGCTTGCCGGACTTTGCCCGCATCTCGGGGCCGTCGCCATCGCCGTCCTCGGCACCGTCCTCATCGACGTCATCGTCGTCGTCTTCGTCGACGACCACCTCGAGGGTCACCGCGGCGGGTTCGGCGGCGGGGGTGGGAGCAGCGGGCGCGGCAGGTGCCGCAGTTGCCGCCTTCTCCTCTTCGTAGGAGAGTCTGACGAGTGCGGCATCGTCGTCGGAAATGCCGGACGAAGCGGTCTTGGCATCGACGCCCAACTCATGGACGCGCGCCAGCACATCCTTCGATTCCATGCCCAGGTCACGGGCAAGTTCGTAGACGCGCATGATCAGCCTCCGGGGGTCTTCGTCATTGTGCCACGCACGGGGTCAGGCCCCGGGCGCCGGCTCCTCGTCCTCGTCGGACGATGCGGCGGGTTCGTCGTCGGAAGACGGGTCGGAGTCGACTTCATCTGAGTCGTCCGAGTCGTCCGAGTCGGCGGCTTCCTCGCCGGCTGCGGCCACCGCGGCCTCGACTTCGTCGGCGGCTTCGGGTGTCTCGGCGGCTGCGGCTGCAGGGGCCTCTTCCGCGGGGGCTGCGGCGGGGGCGATTTCGGGCTCGGGCTCGTTCTCGGGGCGAATGTCGATGCGGTAGCCGCTGAGCCGGGCGGCGAGGCGAGCGTTCTGGCCCTCCTTGCCGATGGCGAGCGACAGCTGGTGGTCGGGCACCACCACGATGGCCTCCATCGCCTCGTCGTCGAGGGTCACCGAGCGCACCTTGGCGGGGCTCAGGGCTTCGGCAATGAACTGCTTGACGTCCTCACGCCACTCCACGATGTCGACCTTCTCGCCACGCAGCTCGTTGACCACCTGACGAACCCGGGATCCGCGAGCACCGACGCATGCGCCGACCGGATCGACGTTGGAATCGTTCGATGCGACCGCGATCTTGGTGCGATGGCCGGCATCGCGAGCAATCGCCCTGATCTCGATGGTGCCTTCGACCAACTCGGGCACTTCGAGCTCGAAGAGCCTCCTGATGAAGTCGGGGTGGCTGCGGCTGACCACGATCTGCGGGCCCTTGGGCTCGGCTCGCACCTCGAGGATGAGGGCCTTCACCCGGGCACCCCGCTCGAGCCGTTCGTAAGCGATGCGCTCGCCCGCGGGCATCACGGCTTCGGCATTGCCGAGGTCGAGGATCACGGTGCGATGGTCGGACTGCTGGACGATCCCGGTCACCAGGTCGCCTTCACGGCCCTCGTATATGTCGAACACCTGGGCTCGCTTGGCGTCGCGCAGCCGCTGCAGGATGACCTGCTTGGCGGTCTGGGCGCCGATGCGGCCGAAGTCGCTGGGGGTGTCTTCCCACTCACGGGTGACGTTGCCGTCTTCGTCGAGTTCCTGGCCATACACGGTGATCTCGCCCGAGTCCTGGTCGATGGTCACCCGCGCCTCTTCAGCCGCTCCCGGGCTCCGCTTGTAGGCCGATACGAGGGCGTTGGCCAGGGCGTCGAGGATCATCTCCTTGGGCACGCCCTTCTCGCGCTCGAGAAGGTCGAGTTCTTCCATGAAATTCTCGTTCATGCCGCACCTCGTTTGCCGGGCTTGGCAGGCTTCTCCCACCGAAAGACGGTCTTCGCCTGTGCGACCTCGGAGAGAGGGATGCGGACATCCCGGCCGTCGACAGCGACGGCTACCGAGTCGTCCACGACCGCGTTCAGAATCCCCCGATGGCTCTGGGCGCCCTCGATGGGCTCGCGGGTCTTGATGATGACCTCGCGTCCGATGGCCTTGCCGAAATGAGCCGGACGGCGGAGGCGGCGCTCGAGCCCGGGAGAGCTGACCTCGAGGGTGTACGGGCCGTCGAGAACCTCTTCTTCGTCGAGGAGGCGGGAAAGGCCCTTCGAGAGGTCGGCGAGACGATCGACGCCGATGCCGCCTGCGGCGTCGACGGTCACCCGGACGATGCGGCCCGCGCCGCGGCCGAGCAGCTCGACGTCGTCGAGCTCTGCTCCCTCCGCAACGAGAAACGGCTCCAGGGTCTCCCAGAGCCGGCCATCCGCCTCGACCATCCGTCGACTCCTCACAAAAAGAGAAGTGGGTTCGGAAGACCCACCTCTACGCGTCCTCTCGCTTGACGCGTGAGTATACCAGGCGGTTTTCCCCAGAAAACGCCACGAATTTGAGAGGTTCTCGGTTCGAGGAAGCCGTCAGCGTCGCTCCGCCAGGACCGCCTTGGCCACCGTCGCCACGGCCTGGTCGACGGGCACCGACTCGGTGACACCGTCCCTCCGTCGGGTGATCTCCACCGTTCCGGAGGCCAGGCCCTTGGGGCCGACGGTCACACGATACGGGATGCCGATCAGTTCTGCGTCGGCGAATTTCACCCCGGGCCGTTCCTCACGGTCGTCGATGATCACATCGATGCCCGCGTCCCCCAACCCCTGATAGATCGCATCTGCCGCCGCCACGGTGGGGACGTCGTCCATCTTGATCACGGTCACCACCGCCTCGTACGGGGCCATCGCCGTCGGCCAGACGATCCCCTTGTCGTCGAAAGACGATTCGACGATCGCCGCCACGCTGCGGCCGACGCCGATGCCGTACGACCCCATCCAGATGACGCGCTCCTCGCCCTGCTCGTCGACAACGCGCGCCCCGAGCGCCTCGGCGTACTTGGTGCCGAGTTTGAAGATGTGGCCCACCTCGATGGAACGGAGCACCTGCACGGGCGACCCGCACTCAATGCATGGGTCCCCGAGCTTCGTGAGCCGTACGCCGAGCCACTGGTCGACTGCAATGTCCCGCTCCACGTCTACGCCGCGCAGGTGCCAGTCGTCTCGGTTGGCCCCGGTCACCATGTTGAAGCGTCCCCGCAGTGCCGGGTCGGCGATAACCCGGAGGTGGCGGACTCCAACAGCACCCAGGCTGCCGGGGTGGGCACCGAGGGCGGCGACGATCTCGTCGTCGTGGGCGGGACGGAGATCGAACGTCCCCAGGCCGTCGATCAGCTTCTGTTCCATCAACTCGTGGTGCCCGGGAAGCAGGATCAGCGTCAGCTCGCCCCCGACGACGTAGGCAAGCGTCTTGATCTGCTGCTCGGGGGAGGCGAAGTCGAAGGCGTCGGCCAGGGCTGCGATAGTCCGGATCCCCGGGGTATCGAACTCCGCCGGCTCACCCTCCCACGGCTCGTCCTCGACGGGCGGGGCCCCCGATGTGGCCCGTTCGGTGTTGGCGGCGTACCCGCAGTTGGGGCACACCACGATGTCGTCCTCGCCGGCCTCGCTCTCCACCATGAACTCGACCGACTCCTTGCCGCCCATCGTCCCCGACGAGGCTTGCACCGGGATCACCTCCAGCCCGAGACGCTCGAAGATCCTCGAGTAGGCACCGCGGTGCGCCTCGAATTGCACGTCGAGGCCCGCCCGGTCGACATCGAAGGAGTACGAATCCTTCATGGTGAATTCGCGTACCCGGAGGAGGCCTCCCCTGGGCCGGGGCTCGTCACGGAACTTGGTCTGCAGGTGGTACCAGAGCTGCGGGAGCTGCCGGTACGACGAGAGCTCCGCGGCGATCAGCGTGAAGATCTCCTCGTGGGTGATCGCCAGGAGCAGATCGCTCTCCTTGCGATCCTGGAACTTCACCACGATGCCCTCGACGTCGTCCCAGCGGCCGGTCTTCTTCCAGGGATCGGCGGGGTGTACCACCGGGAGCAGCATCTCCTGGCCGCCGATGCGATTCATCTCCTCGCGGATGATCCGCTCCACCTTGTCGGCGACCCGCTTGCCGAGCGGCAACAGCGACCACGACCCCGCCATCAGCCGCCGAATGAAGCCGCCGCGCACCAGCAACCGGTGATTGGCCGACTCGGCGTCGGTCGGATCCTCCCGAAGCGTGGGAATGAAGGCGCGTGACCATCGCATGAGAGGCGAGGATAGGAAGTCTCCAGTCTCCAGCAAGAGGGCCTTCCGCCTTCTGGCGGCTCCCGGCCGCCTTGGGCCATGGCCACGCCTCCCGCCTCCCGCAAGGGGGACTCTCCGGGGAGCGCTTTCAGACCTCGGCGACCGACTCGGCGAGGGATGATCGCTGGAGGTCGGCGGCACCCTGCGGCACACGTGGGAACGCGTCAGGGAGCAGACGATCGACATCCTCAGCGAGGCCAACTTCCGAGTCCTCGCCACCGGAGGGCGATGGGTGGCAAATCGGTCTTGACCTCTGTTGCGTGAGGTGGGGGAATGGAAGACGACTGGCGATCCGATCTTGACGAACAGCGTCGGGGCGATACCATGCCGATGGTGAGTCACCTCGCCACCCCGTGCCAATGCTGCTGCTGTGAGAGCACAGCGCCGCGCGGGATGGCTCCCTGACCTCCGACCAAGCCACAGGACCCCCGAACCCGCACCGGCGCACAGTCCGATGCGGGTTCTTCGCGTCACCACCCCAGGAGACCCGATGACTGCACAGATCAGCACCACCGACCGCAGTCTGCGTCGCTACGAGGACGTGCGCCACATGCTGCCCGGCCCCGACAACCCGACGCCTCTCGTCCGCCTCGGGCGCATCGCCCCGGCCGGCATGCGGCTCTATCTGAAGCTCGAATGGCTGAACCCGTTCGGGTCGATCAAGGACCGCGCCGCCGCCCACCTCATCGCCGGCCTCGCCGCCCGCGGCGAGCTGGAGGGCCGCGAGATCGTCGAGGCGTCGTCGGGGAACACCGGCATCGCCCTCGCCGCCCTCGCCTCGCTGGCCGGGTGCCGCCTCACCGTGACCATCCCCGACGGGGTCCCCGAGGAGAAGAAGGTGCTGCTGCGCATGCTCGGCGCCGAGGTGTGGGAGACCCCCGACGACCTGTGCCCCGTCGACCACCCCAAAGACGGCGCCATCGCCCTCGCCCGGTCGATTGCCGCCTCCGACGACCGGTTCGTGATGACCGACCAGTACGGCAACCCGGACAACGTCGCCGCCCACTACGAGACCACCGGACCGGAGATCTGGGCGCAGACCGAGGGGCGGGTGCGGGTGTTTGTCGCCGGCCTCGGCACCGGGGGCACCCTGACCGGAGTCGGCCGGTTCCTGAAGGAACAGGACCCCACGATCCGGGTCATCGGCGTCGAGCCGCAGCCGGGGCACCGGCTCCCCGGCCTCAAGTCGCTCGCCGAATCGGCCGAGCCGGCCATCTTCGACCGCAGCGTGGTCGACGAGATGATCCGGGTCGACGACGGGCCCGCCTACGACACCACCCGGCGCATCTACCGGGAGGAGGCGCTCACCGTCGGCCCCTCCACGGGGGCCATCGTCCACGCCGCCCTCCAGGGATTCGCCGACGCCGAGGGCATGGTCGTCGGCGTCTCCCCCGACTCCGGGCTCAAATACGCGAGCTACTTCGCGGAGATTCTCGGAGACGAGGGCCTTCCTACCGTCTGAAAGGACACCACCCATGACCGACACCGACACCACCACCGGCGATCCCGAGGCTGCCGTCACCCTCGATACCAGCGGGCTGCTGTGCCCGCTCCCCGTGTACAAGGCGGCCCTGGCCCTCAAGAGCCTGGAGCCGGGACAGGTGCTCGAGCTCATCTGCACCGACCGCGGGTCCCTCGAGGACATCCCCGCCATGGCCCGACAGCGCGGCGACATTCTGACCCGCTCCGACGACCGCGGGGGCACCCAGGTGTTCTGGATCGAGAAGGGGGCGGGACGATGACGACCGCGGCAGAGGCGCGACGCCTCATCGCCAATGCCGGCCACGATGCCAGGACCCGTCGACTCGCCATGGTCGCCTCCAAGGGCACGCTCGACCAGGCGTACCCACCGTTGATCCTCGCCACGACGGCGGTGAGCCTCGGGTGGGAGGCAGGAATCTACTTCACCTTCTACGGACTCGACATCCTCCACGAGAAGCGCACTTCGCGCCTCAAGGTGGCATCGCTTGCCAACCCGTCGGGCCCGATTCGGGTGCCCAACCTCCTCGGGGCCCTTCCGGGGGCGACAAGGGCGGCGACGACGATGATGCGCCGGTGGATGCGGCGATCCAACATGCCGACCGTGGGCGAGTTCCTCGAGATGGCCCAGAGCCAAGGGGTCCGCCTCTTCGCCTGCTCCACCACGATGGGCGTGATGGGCGTCGAGGAGTCCGACCTCATCCCCGGGTGTGAGATCGCCGGCGCCGCAGCCTTCCTCGACTTCGCCGCCGACGCCGACGTTCAGCTGTTCGTGTAGCGCGTCGACTCCCCCGCCGGGGACGACGGTGACCCCGAGAGGTACTAGCACCCCGCCTGAGAGACCATTGGCAAGTGACGACCCACCAACGGGCAACGGCGGCGTACGCCCCCTAGCCCATGACTGGTGACGGCCCTACTCCCCCCGCGCCACCTTCGCCACGCGTTCTCGCAACTCGGCCACCTGATTCGCATCGCCCTGGAACTCGAGCAGCTCGCGAGCGGTCTGCTCAGCGAGTTCCCCGGCTCCGACGTCTGCGGCCGCCAGCCGGGCGTCGACCCCCTCTGCAACCAGCTTGCGCGCCTCGTCGACAAGGGCATCCACCATTTCTGCTTCCGGGACCACCCGAACCACGTTTCCCTTGATGAACAGGTGGCCCTTGCCCCGGCCGGCGGCGATCCCGATATCGGCCTCGCGGGCCTCCCCGGGGCCGTTCACCACACAACCCATCACCGCCACCTGGATCGGCAGCTTCTCGGCTTCGAGGCGCCGCATCGCCTCGGCTGCCACCGCCACCACGTCGATCTCGGCCCGTCCGCACGACGGGCAGGCGATCAGGTCGAGGCTCGCCCGCTCGCGGAGCCCCAATTGCTCGAGGAGCTTCCTGCCGGCCTCCGCCTCCTCGACCGGGTCGGCGGTGAGTGAGAACCGGATGGTGTCGCCGATTCCTTCGAGCAGCAGGGTGGCGATCCCGGCGACCGACTTCATCAGCCCCGACGGCGGGGGGCCGGCTTCGGTGACCCCGAGGTGGAGCGGGTAGTCGATCCGGTCGGCGAGCAGCCGATACGAATCGACCATCGAAGGCACATGGCTGTGTTTCACAGAGATCTTGATGTCGTGGAAATCGACCTCCTCGAGCAGCCTGATCTCGTGGAGGGCGGACTCCACCAGCGCCTCGGGAACGGGCGCACCATGCTTCGCGAGCAGATCCTTGTCGAGGGAACCGGCGTTCACCCCGACCCGGATGGGCACCCCCCGCTCGCGGGCGGCGATCGCCACCTCCTTGATGTGCGCCGGGTTGCGGATGTTCCCGGGATTGAGCCGGAGACCGTCGACCCCCGCCTCGAGGGCAGCCAGCGCCAGCCGGTACTGGAAGTGGATGTCGGCGATGATGGGCACCGGCGATCGCGGCACGATTTCGGCCAGACCAGCTGCGGCGTCGGCGTCGTTACAGGTGATCCGAACGATGTCGGCGCCTGCCCCGGCCAGCGCGTACACCTGCGCAAGGGTGCCATCGACATCGGCGGTCTTCGTGGTCGTCATCGACTGAACCGTCACCGGGGCTCCCCCGCCGACGGCCACCTTGCCCACCATCAGGCCACGGGTCTTGCGGCGCTCGATCATTGGAGGCGGAACGGGTCGGCGATGTCGAGGTAGATGGCGAGCACCCCGAGCAGGACCATGAAGAGCACCACGACCGCGGCGATCGGAGCGAGCTTCCTCACATCGGCGGGCCGGCCGCGGACCTTCTCATAGAGCGCCACCGAAAAGTGACCGCCGTCGAGCGGATACACCGGGATCACGTTGAAGAGCCCGACGAAGATGTTGATGAGGGCAACCAGTTCGAGCGTGAACGAGAGGCCGAACTGCTGGGTTTCCGCCCCGATGCGGATCAGCCCGATCGGGCTGGCAGGGCGCCGCTCGTTGATGCGGTCGGTGTCACCCGAGATCGTGGCGGCCACCAGATCGCCGAAACCCGACACCAGGCTCCATAAGCCCTGGGCGGAGAGCACGGTTGCCTCCCCGATGGCCGAGGCGGAGTGGCCGATCCCCTCGATCGGCCCCACTCGCACGGTCCTCCTCACCGGCTCGACACCGAGAAAGCCGCGGGTACCGCCGTCGCCGTCGGGAACCGACGCCAGCGTCGCCTCGAGCTGCAGCTGAACGCCGTCGCGCTCCACGACCAGGTCCACCGTGTCGCCGGGATGGGCGGCGATGACATCGACCAGCCCTGGCCAGGTGTCGACGGCCATGCCATCGATCGACACGATGCGGTCGCCGCTCCTGATGCCGGCCATCGCTGCCGGGGTGGCTGCCCCACCCTCGAGCGTCGGTTGCACCGCCATCACGGTGGTCGTCGCCGCTCCCGTTCCGATCACCGAGGCGACCAGGAAGAAGAGCAAGAAGGCCACCACGAAGTGGCTGGCCACGCCGGCGAGCACCACGATCGACTTCTGCCAGAACGGCTTCTCGCGATAGGTGCGGCCGAAGTCCTCGGCCGCGACCTCCTCGTAGGGGTTCATGCCGATGATGCGCACGTACCCGCCGAGCGGGATCGCCTTCACCCCGTACTCGGTCTCACCCTTGCGGAAGGACCACAGCTTCGGTCCGAAGCCGAAGAAGAACTCGGTCGCCTTCATTCCCGTCGCCTTGGCAGCGATGAAGTGCCCACCCTCGTGGACCATCACCATGGTGATGATTCCGAACAGGACGATGAGGCCGCCGATCACAGCAGGGCGCTCCGATTCCGAGGTGACTTCACGCTACCGGCCGCATTCAACACGAAGATCCGAGATACCCCGTCGCGACCGCCCTCGATTCGCGATCCACCTCCATCACGTCGTCGACAGTGGTGAGGGCGCTCACCCCGACCGTCTCCAGGGTGCGCTCGACGACAATGGGGATCGACGAGAAGCCGATCTTGCGGTCCAGGAAGGCGTGCACCGCGATCTCGTCGGCGGCGTTGAGGGTCGTCGTCGCCGAGCCGCCCACCCGCCCTGCCTCGTAGCCGACCCGCAGGCAGGGGAAGGCGTCGAGATCGGGGGGCTCGAAGGTCAGGTTGCGCCCCGCCAGGGTGAAGGGGTCGGCGAGGCCCGGGGCCCGGCCGGGACCGGTCAGGGCATACTGAATGGGGACCCGCATGTCCGGGTCGCCGAGGTGCGCCTTCAGCGATCCGTCGACGAACTCGACCAAGGCGTGGATGATGCTCTGGGGATGGACGACCACGTCGATCGCGTCGTAGCCCAATCCGAACAGATAGTGGGCTTCGATCACCTCGAACGCCTTGTTCATGAGCGTCGCCGAGTCGACGGTGATCCGCGGCCCCATCTTCCAGGTCGGATGCTCGAGCGCCTGTTCGACCGTCACTTCGGCCAGCTGCCCCACGGACATCCCGCGGAATGGGCCACCAGACGCGGTGAGAACCACCCGACGCACGTCGGCCAGATCCTCGCCGACCAAGCATTGGTGGAGCGCACTGTGTTCCGAATCGACCGGGATGAGCTCGCCGCCGCCCCGCTCCAATGCTGCCGTCACCACCGGGCCGCCCACCACCAGGCTCTCTTTGTTGGCGAGGGCGAGACGGTTGCCGGCCTCCAGGGCGGCGACCGATACCGGCAAGCCCACCGCGCCGACGACGCCGTTGACCACGATGGTCCCGCTTGTCGACGCCATCTCGACCAGGGACTCCGGGCCGAAGCGGACCCTTGCCCCCAACGCGGCCTCGAACATCTCTCGTTCGCTATTGGTGGGCGCGGCAACCGCCACCAGGGCCTCGGGTCGGGTGCGGGCGATCTCGAGCAGCTGCTCGGAGCCCCGGCGAGCCGCGATGCCCACCACTTCGCACCCGAGATGATCGGCGACGGCGAGGGTCTGGCGACCGATCGAGCCGGTCGCCCCGAGGACGACTAGCGGCTTCACCCCAGGAACCCGACGGTCTGATAGAACGCCCACGCTGCAGGAATCACGAAGAGGAGGGCATCGACCCGGTCGAGGATTCCGCCGTGCCCGGGGAGGATCGACCCCATGTCCTTCACTCCGAGGCTTCGCTTGAACATCGATTCGGCCAGGTCGCCCAGGGGCGCGGCGAATACCACGACGATCCCCAACCCGATGCCGGAGAGCAGGTCGAATGGCTCGAGGAAGTTGCCCACGGCGGCTGCGGCGAGCATGCACAAGCCGATCCCTCCGACCAGGCCCTCCACCGACTTGTTCGGGGAGAGGACGGGCGCAAGCGCGCGAACCCCCCACGCCCGACCGACGGCGTATGCGCCGATGTCCATGGCTGCGGTCACGACGACGATGGCAATCACCAGGACCCGATAGTCCTCGTTGGCCAGGATCGGGTACACGAACGCCGCGGTGCCGACGACCCACGCCAGGCCGAGAACGGTGAGACCGCCGTTGGTCAGCGCATCCCGGCGCAGCGGCGAGAAGGCGAACACAAAGAACGTCACGACCGTCGTCATCGCCAGCGTGGCGGCGACAGCGATCGGGCCATGGAACCAGGTGGTAGCCAGCATCGAGATGGCGCCCAGAAATCCGAAGAGGGCCAGCGGCCGCCAGCCGCGTCGGCGCACGGTTGCGAAGAATTCACCGAGTCCCAGCAGCAGGATGATTGCGATGAAACCCGCCA
Organism: Acidimicrobiia bacterium; assembly: GCA_040878325.1. Taxonomy (NCBI): domain Bacteria; kingdom Bacillati; phylum Actinomycetota; class Acidimicrobiia; species Acidimicrobiia bacterium. The sequence continues at coordinate 96,084 of JBBDMM010000018.1, read as the reverse complement.
GGGCTTCGGGGGCGACCCACAGCGAGCCGAGGAAGAAGCCGCCGAGCACGACTCCGGTGAGGATCCGGGTGCCCAAATCCGACCGCACCCTGGTATCGAGGTACTCCTCGTCGTCGCCGAGGTCGGCCACATCCTCGAAACCGACCACGCCCGATTCGACCCCGGGCATCGCCGCGGCCATTGCCTGCCATTCGTGCTCCTCGTCGCCCGTGAGGGCGATCTCCTCGGCGAGGCCGCGGTGTTCGGTCGTCGACGAGGTCCGATAGGTGGCGTCGTCGAGTTCGTCGATGGACTCGTAGGCGCCAGAGTCATCGGCCGCCCCGAGGTACTCGCCGCCGAGATCGATGGGGCCAGTCACCCAGCGGTCTTCGTATCCCTCGTCATCCTCGTCCGAGGTGAGCTCCTCGTCGTGACCGGCCGATTCACCGTCGTCGAAGCCCAGGGGGGCTAACCCTTGCGCCACTGGTGCTTCCCCGGCCCGGTCGTCTTCCCAATCCGGGGTTGCGGAAATGTCGGGAGCGACCCCACCGATGCCTGCAGCGATAGGATCGAACTCCTCCGTGGCATGCCGGTCGTCGAAGAGTCCCGGCTGCGGCGCGGCAGGGAGATTCGAACGCAGCACCTCCCCCTCAACCGACCAATCCAACGGCGCCACCGGCACCACCGGCAACTCCTCACCCTCATCCGACCAATCCCCCGCCACCGGTGCCGCCGGCAACTCCTCGACCTCATCCGACCAATCCCCCGGCGCCAGCGCCACCGGCAACTCCTCGACCTCATCCGACCCGAGGTCGGTCGGCGCCACCGCGACTATCTCGTCGGGTTCCGGATACTCGGTGTCGGGGGGCTCGACCGGGGGCGTGACCACGGTGTCTTCGTCGATCTCGGCGAACCATCCCGCCGGAATCGCAGTGCCGTCATCGGCCCAATCGGCCGCCTCCTCGGCGACGACCTCCGACTCGTCGGCTTCCTCGACCTTGCGCCGGAACCAACGACCGCGCTTCCCACCTTCGCGCGGCTCAGGCACCGGGGGATCAACCACCACCTCGATGGGCAGCGTCTCCGACTCGTCGCCGGTGGCTCCCGCAAACTGATGCCAGTCGCCGAGGTCATCGGATCCATCGGGGTCTTTCAGCGCATCGAACGCATCCCGCCCGGCAACCCCGTACTCGGAGCGAGCCGCGGCGTCCTCGGGCGAGGGGTCCTGGAAGCCGCCGACTGCTCCGACGAGTGACTCGAGATCGGGCAACTCCTCCGGATCCTCTTCCTCGGCTTCGACTTCGAAGGCTTCCACCGCGAGGACTTCGATCTCGTCGCCGTCGTCGCCGAGCGCGTCGAGCACCGCCGCCAGGTCATCGGGAACTTCACGAGGGGGTACCGACGCAATTTCGTCCGATGCCTCGACCGCGGCCGGCGCGCTGATTCCGTCGTCCAACTCGTCGTCGCCTTCGTCCTGGTCGTCGAAGACCTGATCGGGGAACTCGCCACCGGCGTCATCGGCACCGGCAGTCGCGCCGCCGACCCACGACGGCAATTCGACCTCGAGCGCGGGTGCGGCCGGGGAGTCGGGCCCGGACTCAGCCAGCCAGGCGGGAAGTGGGGCGCGGTCCTCGGTCGGCGGCTCGGCTACCGGCGCCGCCGGGAGATCGAAGTCGACCTCACCGCGGGTCGGATCGTCGATCGACTCCTCTTCGACGTCACTTGCCGCCTCAGCCGGGGAATCCTTGCGACGACGTCCAAGGCGACCGCGCTTTGCCCGCTTGGTCTTTCCGGAAGCAGATCCGTCCGGGTCGGACTCATCCGCTTCGGGAGCATCGACGGGCCGATCGACAGCGTATGCGCTATCCCACGTGGGATGCCAGGGGTCGCCCGGATGGGGCTGAAAGTCGTTGTCTCCCCTGTCGCTCACGCCGCCTCCTCGCCTGCCGGGGCTCACACCTCCAGCAGTTCGGCCTCTTTGTGCTCGAGCAGCTCGTCGATCCGACTCGTGTGACCGTCGGTGATCTCCTGGAGGCGGGCCTCTCCCCGCCGTACGTCGTCCTCCGACACCTCGCCTTCGAGTGCTTCGAGATCGGACTTGGTGTGGCGGCGTATGTTGCGGATGGCAACCCGCCCCTCCTCCGCCATGTGGCGGACGACCTTGATCAATTCCCGGCGCCGTTCCTCGTTGAGTGGCGGGAACGACAGCCTGATCACGGTCCCGTCATTCGATGGGTTCAACCCCAGGCCTGACGACTGAATGGCCCGTTCGATCTCACCGAGCGACCCCCGGTCGTAGGGAGCGATCACGAGCAGCTGGGATTCGGGAACAGAGACCGAGGCGAGCTGTTGCAGAGGCGTTGGCGTGCCGTAGTAATCCACGTGCACCCGGTGGAGGATCGATGGATTCGCCCGACCGGTTCGCACCGAACCGAACTCGCCCCGGACGTGCTCGATCGCCTGATGCATCTTTGCTTCGGCTTCGCGGAGTAGCTCGTCGATCACCCGTGCCTCCTGTGGTGCCCGGCGGTGACACTCCGCCCGATCGCCGTCACCGGCACTAGCGAACGAGGGTCCCGACGGGCTCACCCCGTACCGCCCGGGCCACATTGCCCGGAACCCCGATGTTGAAGACCCTGATCGGGAGGTCGTTGTCCATGCACATCGTAATGGCGGTGTTGTCCATCACCCGAAGACCCTTTTCGAGTACCTCCATGTACGTGAGTTCGGTGAGCAGGACGGCGTCCGGGTTCTCCTCAGGATCGGCGTCGAAGATCCCATCGACCCGGGTGGCCTTGAGCACGGCGTCGGCGCCGATCTCTGCTGCCCTCAGGGCGACGGTGGTGTCGGTCGTGAAGTATGGATTGCCGGTGCCGGCGGCGAAGATCACGACCCGCCCCTTCTCGAGGTGGCGAATCGCTCGCAACCGGATATAGGGCTCGGCGACCGATGTGATCGTGATGGCGGTCTGGACCCGGGTGGGCACCCCCACGGATTCGAGGCCGTCACGCAACGCCAGGGCGTTGATCACGGTGGCCAGCATCCCCATGTAGTCGGCATTTGCCCGATCCATGCCTTCTGCCGCAGACGAGAGCCCACGGAAGATGTTGCCTCCGCCGACGACTATCGCAATCTGGTGTCCTTCAGCGGCGACGACGGCGATCTCGCTGGCGATACGGTGAACCGTCTTGGGATCGATGCCGTAACCCAGCTCGGGATCGGCGAACGACTCGCCGGACAGTTTGAGCGCTACCCGGCGTCCCACTATTCGGGTTCCTCGCCGACGGCCACCCGCGAGAACCGGGCGACCTCGATGTTCTCCCCGAGCTTGGCCACCATGTCCTGGATCATTGCTCCAACCGTGCCGTCGAACCGCTCCGGGTTGACGAACACCTGGTCGTAGAGCACGTAATCCTCGTAGAACGAGCCGATCCGACCCTCCACGATCTTCTCGATGATCGCATCGGGCTTGCCCTCGTTGCGGGCCTGCGCTGCGATCAGCTCTCTCTCCTTGGCGATGGCATCCTCGGGCACCTGCTCGCGGCGCACCCAGCGGGGCCGGGCGGCCGCGATGTGCATCGCGATGTCGTTGGCGGCCCTCTGGAACGGCTCGCTCTTGGCGACGAAGTCCGTTTCGGAGGCGAGCTCGACGAGAACGCCGATCACGGGCCGGTCGGCCTGATTGTGCAGATAGTGACCGATGGACCCCTGTTCGGTGGCGCGTCCTGTGCGCTTGGCCGCCGAGGCGAGGCCCTTCTCGCGAAGGAGGTCCTTGGCCCGATCGACGTCGCCGCCGGTCTCCTCGAGAGCGCGCTTGGCATCCATCATCCCGGCGCCCGTCAGCTTGCGGAGCGCCGAGACCATCTGTGCCGTGATCTCAGCCATCCTCTTTCACCGGATCCCGGTCCTTGGAGCGGGCGCCGGCCAGCTCGGCTCCCTCCACACAGGCGTCGGCGATCACGTTCGTCATCAGCTGCGCCGCCCGGATGGCGTCGTCGTTGCCGGGGATGACGAAGTCGATCAGGTCGGGGTCGCAGTTGGTGTCGACCACGGCGATGATCGGGATCTCGAGGCGGCTCGCTTCAGTGACGGCGATGTGCTCCGTGCGCACATCGACGATGAACACTGCATCCGGCGCCCGCTGCAGATCGCGCACCCCGCCGAGCACGGTGACCAGCTTCTCGAGCTCACGGCGCAGCCGCAGCCGCTCCTTCTTGGGGAGCGAGTCCATCTCGCCGGACTCGTCCATGCGCTCGAGTTCGCGCATGTAGAGGATGCGCTTGTGGATCGTCTGGAAATTGGTGAGCATCCCGCCGAGCCAGCGCTGGTTGACGAACGGCATGCCCGCCTTGACCGCCGCCTCCTCGACCACCGACTGCGCCTGCTTCTTGGTGCCCACGAAGAGCACCACCCCACCAGTCGCCACCAGGTCGCGGACGAACGCGTAAGCGCCCTGGGCGGCCTCGAGGGTCTGGCGGAGGTCGATGATGTGGATGCCGTTGCGCTCCGAGAAAATGTACGGGCGCATCTTGGGGTCCCAACGCCTTGTCTGATGCCCGAAGTGGACCCCCGCTTCGAGCAGCTGCTTCATGGTGACACCGGCCACCGTTACCTCCCATGTTCGCGGTTGGTCTCTTCCGCCGATCCTTTGGCCTTCGCGGAGCGCAAGCGCTCCGACCGCAGAAGGGTGCGATCAACGTGAGTGATTGGAGTGGAGTGTAGAGGCCAGCAATCCCCAACCCGCAATGCTGAATACGGGACTCGCGATACGCGATACGACGGCGGGTGGAGAGTGGGCGAGTTGCGAGCGTGCGACTCGCGAGAGGCGGAATTCAGGATGCGAAAGGCGAAAAGCGAAACCCGGACCAAGGTCTTCTTGCTGAAGGCGGAAGGCCGGTTCTTTCTGGCTGGAGCCGGAGCTGGAGCCGGTTCTTAGGCTGGAGGCTGGAGGCTGGAGACTGGCGACTTCTTAAGGCTTCTGGCCTGGCTCCAGCATTCGGTTGCGGAGGGACATCACCGACTTGGTGTGGATCTGGCAGATGCGCGACTCGGTGACGCCGAGGACGCCGCCGATCTCGGCGAGGGTGAGCCCCTCGTAGTAGTAGAGGGTGATCACCAGGCGTTCGCGCTCAGGGAGGCGATTGATGGCGTCGGTGAGGAAGTAACGGTTCTCCTGCTGCTCCTGCTCGGACCCCAGCTCGCCGACACGGGGGTCGGAGAGAAGATCGCCCATCGTCGCCGAGCCCCGATCGCTGGCGTCGACCAGTTCATCGAGGGCGACGAAACCGAGCCCGGCGATCTCGCCGAGTTGTGTCTGCAGGGTCTCGAGCGGAATGCTCATGTGATCGGACAGCTCTTCTTCGGTGGCGCTCCGCTTCAGCCGGTGTTCCAGCTCATCGAGGGACCGCTGGATCTCGCGGGCTCGGGCCCGCACCGATCGCGGCACCCAGTCGAGCGCCCGCAACTCATCGAGGATGGCCCCCTTGATGCGATTGACCGCGTAGGTCTCGAACTTGATGTTCCGCTCGGGCTCGAACTTGTCGATCGCGTCTATCAAGCCGAACATCCCGTACGAGGCGAGGTCGGACTGTTCCACGTTGCGAGGAAGCCCAACACCGACGCGACCCGCCACGAACTTGACGAGCGGCGAGAAATGGAGGATCAGGCCCTCGCGGGCCGCGGGGTCGCCAGTCTTCTTGAACCGCCGCCAATGCTCGGCGATGTCCGGTTCGGTGGGCTCAGGCGCGCGGGTGCGATCGCTCATATGCCGCCTTGAGGTGGGAACGGGATACAGCAGTGTAAGTCTGCGTCGTCGCGAGTTCAATGTGGCCCAGCAACTCCTGCACCGTGCGAAGGTCGGCGCCTCCTTCGAGCAGGTGGGTTGCGAAGGAGTGTCGGAGGGCGTGAGGGAACGTCCCGAGGCGGCGCTGGACCAGGTGACGCACCCCCCGGGCACCGAGCGGGCCACCTTTCGCCCCCAACCACAAGTGGCGATCTGAGCCCTCACCCACCAGTTCGGGACGCCCCGCCTCGAGGTACCGGTCGACCCACTTCCGGGCCTGGCCGGCGAGGGGGACGACCCGTTCCTTGTCTCCCTTGCCGCGGACCCGGACGAGATCGACCCCCTCCACGTCTTCGACGGTCAGCGAAGCCAGTTCAGACACGCGCATCCCCGTCCCGTAGAGCAGCTCGAGTGTGGCGCGGTCGCGGACGTCGATCGGGTCATCACCCACCAGGGCATCGAGCATCTCGCCGAGGGGACGCGCGGCTATCGCCCTCGGAAGGCGTGACGGCCGTTTACGCGGCGGAAGGCCGGCCGACGGATCCACCGCCACATCGTGTCGACGAACCGCGTCCCGGTAGAAGGACCGCACCGCCGAAGCCTTGCGGGCGATAGAGGCGGCGACGTACTGCCGGCTCACCAACTGGGCCTGGAACCTCCTCACCACCCGCCGATCCACCGATTCGATCGAATCGAGCCCGAGGCGCTCGCAGAAGTCGAAGAATTGGGCGAGATCTCGCCGGTAGGCCGCGACCGTGTTCGCCGACAAGCCTCGCTGGGCCGAGAGGCGGCCGAGGAAGTCATCGACACGCATCCGCGCCCATCCGGGGAGCTCGGGGATCTTCGCCATGGTTCCATCGTGGCGGGGCCAGCCCGCCCGGTCAACGACCGTTAACTGGGCAGTTCGGATCTACCGCTGATCGGCCGCGGCGACCACCCCATCACCTGTCACGACATGGCCGGCGAGTTCGAGACGGGCGATGGCGCCGAGGACCTCCGAAACCGGCAACCCGACGATCTCTGCCAGGCGATCAGCGGTGACCGGGGTCCCGGTGGCGGCCAGCACCAGGGCGTCCACCCCGGTTACCGAAGCGGCCGTGGCTGCAGGGGTCATTCGTCGGGGAGGGCCCAGGACCAGGGAGAGAGCCTCGATCAGGTCTTCGGCGCCGAGCACGGGGACCGCGCCGTCTCTGATCAACATGTTGCAGCCAACCGAGGCTTCCCGATCGACGTCGCCCGGCACCGCGAATAGCGCGCGTCCCTGTTCCCCGGCGCGCATCGCCGTCACCAGCGCACCACCGGTCACCGCGGCCTCCACGACCACGACCGCCGCCGAGAGACCCGAAATGATGCGGTTGCGGGGCGGGAAGCGCCATCCGTCGGGACGAGTGCCCGGCGGATACTCGGTTATCACCGCGCCACCCGATTCGAGCAACCCGTCGTGGAGTTCCCGATGATCTGGCGGGTAGAGGACATCCGACCCTGATCCCAGCACGGCCACCCCAATGCCACTGGCCTCGAGGGTTCCCCGATGGGCGGCGCCGTCGATACCCCGCGCCAGCCCCGAGATCAGAGGCCACCCCGCCCCCGCGATCGCTCTCCCGAACGCTGTCGCCAACCGCCTGCCGTAGCCGGTGCAGCGCCTGGTGCCGACCACCGCCACCCCGGGAACCATGGGAAGCGAACCGCGCACGAACAGGACATCGGGTGGGTCGCCGAGCTCGGCAAGAGCGGTGGGGTAGTCGGGATCCCCCAGGAGCACCGGCCGGCAGCCCGCCCGCTCCATCGCCTCGACACGCTCCGCGGGCGGAACCACCCGGTGGGGTGCGATGCCGTCGAGCCGGGCGCGGGCAGCGAGGCGCAGCACCGAAGCCACCGACCCGTGGCGCTCGACCTCGGTGCGGGCCCGGTCGGGATGAAGACCCAAGAACGCCACCCCGACCCGATCATCGCGGCTCACAACACGCTCCTGAGGGCGAGCGCCTCGGCCACATGATTGCCCCCGGCCTGTTCGGCGCCTTCGAGATCGGCGATCGTTCGGGCGGTCTTGCGCACCCGGTCCCATCCCCGGCCGGTGAGTGCCTGCCGATCCATTGCCAACGCCAGCATCCGCCCGGCGTCGACGTCCCACGGAAGCCCGTCGAGCTGGTCGCGGCTCAACGATCGGTTGAGCACCCCGCGGTCCTGCTGAATCTGACGAGCCTCCAGCACCCGAGAACGGATGGCGGCCGATGGCTCACCGCCCGCTCCCAGCAGTTCGGCCGCCTCGACCCGAGGCACGGTGACCCGCAGGTCGAACCGGTCGAGCAACGGGCCCGATAGGCGGGTCCGATACTTGTCGACCGCCGGCCGCGAGCATCGGCAGGGCGTGCGACCGTCCCCCAGATATCCGCAGGGGCAGGGGTTGGTGGCTGCCACCAACTGCACCCGACACGGGAACGCCACCGACACCCCCTTGCGGGCGATATGCACTCGACCCTCCTCGATCGGCTGGCGCAGGGTGTCGAGAAGATGCGACGGGAATTCGGCCAGTTCATCGAGGAAGAGAACACCGCGGTCGGCAAGGGTCAGTTCCCCCGGAACGGGCACTCCCGACCCTCCACCGAGAATGGCTGCCGGGGTGGCGCTGTGATGCGGGCTCCGAAACGGTGGGCGGCGTCCCACCGCGGGAGGGCGGCCCGCGGCCGAGTGGGCTTGGGCCACCTCGAGTGCCTCCGCCGGGGAAAGGTCGGGCAGCACACCGGGCATCGCCCGTGCCAGCATCGTCTTGCCCGCTCCCGGTGGGCCCACGAACAGCAAATGGTGGCCGCCGGCCGCCGCCACCTCCAGGGCGCGCCGGGCCGTCGCCTGCCCCCGCACCGATGACAGATCGAGGCAGGTTTCGATGGGTGGCGCCGCTTCCGGCGCCGGAAGACCTCGGTCTTCACCGCGGCACACCGACATGGCGTGAGCCAGGCTGGTGACCCCCCGAACATCGGCCCCCGACAACGCCGCCTCGGCGCCGCCGTCGACCCCCACGATGCAGGGCATACCCCGGCGGGCAGCGACGATCCCGGCGGCAAGCCCGCCGCGCACCGCCCGCACCGCACCGTCGAGAGCGAGTTCGCCCAGGGCCACGACCTTGGTGGCATAGGCCGGGAGTCCGCCGATGGCCGCCAGGACTCCCAGCGCAATGGGCAGGTCGTACGCCGATCCAACCTTGGGCAAGTCGGCCGGTGCAAGGTTGACCGTGATGCGGCGGTCGGGAAAGGGATGCCCGGTGGCGAGGATCGCCGACTGGACCCGCTGACGGGCCTCGCGTATGGAGGCGTCGGGCAGGCCGACGATGTTGAACCGGTCGCGGCCTCCCGCGGTGCCGGAGACGTGTGCTTCGACTCGAACGGGCCGGGGCTCGACGCCGACGAGGGCAGATGAGGTGACTGAAGCGAACATGAGGGCAAAGTACGCGCGGGGTACGACGCAGAACAGTGGGGTGAGCCGGACTCAGGCGGTGCTCATCGTCCCTTGAAATCCGGAGAGCGCTTCTCCATGAAGGAGGTGACGCCCTCGATGAGGTCCTCGGAATTGAAGAGGACGGTCTGCGCCTGCTGCTCGTATGCCAATGACTCGTCGAACGACATCTCGAACGATCGGTCGATCCCCTGCTTGGCAAAGCGCTGAGCCAGCGGCGCCCCGGCGGCGATCTCCCCGGCCATGTCGGCTGCGGTTGCGGCAAGGTTCTCCGGTGCCACCACGGCGGCGATCATCCCGTAGGCGAGAGCCTCGCTCGCGCCGACCATGCGACCCGTCAGGGCAATTTCCTTGGCGCGGGCGAGGCCGACGAGCCGGGGAAGCAGCCAGGTGCCGCCGAAGTCGAGTGTCAGCCCCCGCTTGACGAAGATCTCGCTGAAACGGGCGCGGTCGGAGGCGATAACGATGTCGCAGCCCAGCGCAAGGTTCATCCCTGCACCAACGGCCACCCCATCGACGGCAGCGATCGTCGGCTTGGTGAGCCGATGAAGCGCCGCCGCCGCCGCCCCCACTTCCGCCATCGTGGCGTACGCCGCCGCGCTACCGCCCGAGGTCATTCCAGATCCGACATCGGCACCGGAGCAGAAATCCTCTCCCGCACCGATAACCACGAGCACCCGGGCTTCAGACGAGGCGAAGTCGGCGAACCGAGCGGCCAGGTCGGGCCAGGCACCGAACGGAATGGCGTTGCGCCGCGCCGGATTCTCGATGGTCAGCCATCGCACCGGCCCCTCGTCGCGCACCGCGAACATTCATCGGAGAATACCGGCCGGCGGTGCCCACCTACGATCCCTGCATGGGCTTCAACCCGTTCCGCAAGCATCGCACCAACCGCCTCGACATCGCCCTGGTCGTCGGAGCGATGCTGGTCGCGACCGGGTTGGTCGTCTGGGCGATGATGGGTTGAACAGCTCCGGCTCCAGCTCCGGCTCCAGCCAGAAAGAGCGCAAGCCGGCGCTGCCCGCGCTTGGCAGGTTTTCGTCGTATCGCGAATTGCTTATCGCGTATCGCTCTACTCCGTCTCGGGCGGCCGGCCATGGCGGCGGCGCTGCTCGAGATGCCAGCAGGCGCGATGCCAGTGGCGGCGGAGATCGGGCCAATCCTCCGGGACCACCACCAGGTGCCCCTCCCCCGGCTCGACGAAACCCTCACAGCCCGGGCACACGTAACGCTTCCGCGCCGCATACGGCTGCACGGGCGTGACGATCTCGGGTTCGAGTCCGCGCGAATGCATCACCCGAGACGGTAGATCAGGGTTAGGCGGTCAGGGCGGTCAACCAAAGTGGTCGACGGTCGAGGGACCACGGCCAGACGGACGAGTCAACTCGGGGCACCGTCAACCGTAGACCTCCTCAAATCCCCCTCACCCACCGAATGGTTGCGCCGGTGGTGTCGAACATCACCGCGACCACGTCGATCCGGGTCGGTCGCGGGTTGGCATGATGGGCGGCCCGGCGGAGACGGTCATGCTTCAGTTCGGTCATCTGGGTGAGCGGATCGACACCCACCCGGGTCTTGACCTCGACCGCAACCACTCGACCGTCGAGGCGCACCAGCAGATCGATCTCCCCGCGACCCGACCGGACGTTCGCCGCGATCAGTCGGGCACCCCGGCGTCGCAGGAAGGCGAGAGCGATCGCCTCGCCGCGGGCCCCTAGGCCTCGTCGGTGTCGGGCGGCTGCATCTCCGGATGCTCGAGTTCCTCGACGTTGACGTCGCGGAATGTCAGCACGCGGACGTTCTCGAGGAACCGCGCCGGACGGTACATGTCCCACACCCAGGCGTCCTCGAGCCGAAGCTCGAAGTAGACCGAACCGCCGGCCTCGCGGGTGTTGAGGTCGACCGCGTTCGCCAGGTAGAAGCGCCGCTCGGTCTCGATCACAAACTTGAACATCGGAAGTACGTCGCGGTACTCCCGATAGATCTGCAGCTCGACGTCCGATTCGTACCGCTCGAGGTCTTCTTCGCTCATGGTTGGCAGGGTCTCCTGAGGGTCCAGCGGATTCGCCGGAGCATGCCATGAATGTTAACGCCGGCGCGTTCGGAAGGGTTCGGTGCATTGGACATCAATATCAGGTGGGGGTGACAGGAGAGGAGTCGCCAGTCACCAGTCTCCAGTCGCCAGCAGGACGGCCTTCCGCCTTCCGCCATCCACCATCCGCCATCCGCAAGATTCGAGCAATCCCTAAAGGAAGCGTTCGGGGTTCTGTCGAATTGCGAATTGCGATTTGCGAATTGCGGGAGGCCGCCAGAGGCGGCCGACTACAGCCCTCCCCATCGGCTGGGGGGCCACACTCTTACGAAGGCGCGGCCGATGATGTCGGAGACGGGGACCGGGCCGAAGCGGCGGCTGTCCTCACTCTGGTTGCGGTTGTCGCCCATCACGAAAACGAATCCGTCGGGGACCGTCAATGGGCCGAAGTCGCCCATCTGCACCCGGTCGTTCAGGTAGGGCTCGGCGATGGGCACCCCATCGATCAGCACGGCGTTGCCCGAGATCTCGATCACCTGACCCTCGATGGCGATCACCCGCTTGATGAGGGCGGAGTCGGGTGTCGAGAGCCCGAGCGCCTCACCGATATGGCGGATGACTGCCCCAACGAACGACTCGCTGTCGTCGCCAGGATCGAGCGGCGACTCGAACACGACGATGTCGCCTCGCGAGGGCTCACCGAAGCGATACGAGAGCTTGTTGACCATCACCCGGTCCCCCTCGATGAGGGTCTCCCGCATCGAAGCCGATGGGATATAGAACGCCTGAATCAGGAATGTCTTGATGATCACGGCGACCACCAGGGCCACCACGATCAGAAAGGGCAGCTCCTTCCAGAACGACCGGACCGCATCGGAGCGCTCGCCTCGCCCCTGGGCCTCTACCCGCAGACGCTCCAACGCATCGGCATCCGATTCGGGAGGAACGCCGAAGAAGTCATCCGGATCGTCATCGGGCGGCTCGCGCCGATCCGGCGGAAGGTCGGAAGTCACGGCGAGACGGTAGCGGTGGTCTGGAGACTCAAGATTCAAGAGTCAAGAGGAGCGAAAGGCGAAGGGCGAAACCGCGTTGGGCCGCACGCTGTCTCAGTGCCCCCTCCGTCACCGCCGAAACGGCGGCGCCACCTCCCCCGCCGAGGACGGCGGAGGAGGACGCTCTTGACTGGGGACTGGAGGCTGGAGACTCTCAGGTCTCGCGCTTTTCCTTGATCCGGGTGGCCTTCTGGCCGACTCGGTCCCGGAGGTAGTAGAGCTTGGCGCGACGGACCTTGCCGCGACGCATCACCTCGATCGAAGAGATGATCGGGGCATGGACCGGGAAGATCCGCTCCACCCCGATCCCGAACGAGATCTTGCGAACCGTGAACGACTCGCGCAGGCCGCCGCCGCTGCGGGCGATGACATTGCCCTCGAACACCTGGACCCGCTCCCGGCCGCCCTCGACGACGCGAACGTTCACGCGAACGGTATCCCCGGGTCCGAAATCGGGAATGTTGTCGCGCTTGTAGGCGTCCTCGACCTGATCGAGCGTGTTCATCGGATCCTCCACGGGCGAGCGCCCGAGGGCCGGATTCTAGACGGTGTCGCCGTCCTCCTGGAAATCCGCCATCAAGTCGGGACGCCTTGCTCTGGTGCGCTCCACCCGTGCTTGGCGCCGCCACTCCTCGATTCGGGCGTGGTCGCCGGACAACAGGATTTCAGGGACCACCCAGCCGCGAAAGTCGGCGGGCCGGGTGTACTGGGGTTCCTCGAGCATTCCCCCCCGGAAGCTCTCGCTTTCAGTGGATTCAGGGTTGCCGACGACTCCGGGAAGCAGTCGGGCGATGCCTTCGATGACGGCGAGGGCCGCGACCTCGCCCCCGGCCAGCACGAAGTCCCCCAGCGACACCTGCTCGTCGACCAGATGCTCGGCGACACGTTCGTCGACGCCCTCGTAGCGCCCGCAGACGAGGGTGACCGCGTCCATCGTCGCCCACCGATCCAGCGTGGCCTGGTCGAGCGGGGTACCCGCCGGGCTGAAGAGCACCCGATGGGTGTCGGCGAGCGGGGTGAGGGCCGAGGCCATCGGCTCCACCATCATCACCATGCCGGGGCCTCCCCCAAAGGGGGCATCGTCCACCTGACGGTGCCTCCCCAGCCCATGCTCTCGCAGGTCGACCACCTCCACCTCGAGCAGCCCCTCGGCGACGGCGCGACCGACGATGCTGACCTCGAGCGGGCTGTCGAAGAACTCGGGGAAGATGGTGACCACGGTCAACCGCATCGGGCCAGGGTATCGCCATGGCACCGGGTCGCCGGTTGGTATCGTCGGCTGATGCGCCCCATCCGGCTGGTCCTCGCCCTCGGGCTGATTGCGGGCTGGACGATGGTGGGCGTCGGCCCCGCCGCCGCCGGCATCGGTGAGTGCTCCGCGACCTTCAACGGGGTGGAAGCGGATCGTATCGACTCGTTGTTCTCGCCGCTGGAACTGCGGGTCACCGACACGCTCATCTTCTCCGGCATCGACCCCGCCGGCACCTCGGAGGCCATGGTGAAGGTAATCATCGGCCCCGTCGTCGTGGATTCGGGCTCGACTGCCTACTCGCCGCCAACAGAGGAATTCACCGCGTCGATCGACCTCGATGATGTGTCGCCCTATGCAGTCGGTCTCGTGCGGATCCGGGGCACGACCGACGGATGTGCCGCCGAGGCGTGGCTGCGCATCACCGGGCGATTCCCCCTCGCCACCCTCACCGGAGTCACCGCCGCCGGGCTCGCCATCGGTGGGATCACCGGGCAGTTGGGTGCCATCGCCTCGCGGCGACGATGGTCACGGGCCGCGGCGGCCTTCGCCGGACTGGCCACCGGCACCGGTGCGGCCGTGCTCGGGCAACAGTTCGGCTGGCTCCAGCTGTCGTACATCTCGGTGGCGATCATCGTCATCATCGCCTCCACCCTCGGATTTCTCCTTGCGGGTCTCTTGAGCCCGGCAAGGCGGCAACGGCGCCGGAACCGCGACGACGAGGCAGGTGACCCGACGCCCGAGCGCACCCCCGCGAGCGCCCCTGTGCGCTCCGCCGAGGTGACCCGACGCGCTCCTGAGCCGATGCCGTCGGCGGCGCCCTACTGGTGTTACGTGCTGGCCGACATCGACGTTCTCGACCTCCGCGATCACACCCGGGTGGTTGGCCACCTCAAACCGGGGAACTGGTACCTGGCGAAGCGCGAGGTCGGCCCCTGGCTCCACGTCGCCACCGGAGAAGACACCGAAGGCTGGGTGGCGCGGACAGCAGTGCACCGATAGGCCTCGCTCCGCTCAGCCCTGCGATTGGCGTTGGCAAGAAGCACGGACGCGCCTTCCAGAGCTTGAACCGGTCTGGCTGGAGCCGGAGCGGGAGCTGGAGCCATCTAATCGACTTTGCTCAACCGGCCCGCCAAAACACCCGACAAAACCTCATGGACTCCTTGATTGGACGCTTCCGACTTGTCGCCGCGCTCGCGGTGGCACTCGGGGCATGCGCCACCCCCGACGGAGGAGTCTCGCCCAACAGTTCGGCGGCGCCGGCCGCGTCGGTCACCACGGTGGCGTCCATCGAGGACGCCGCGGTAGAGACTTTCCCGCTCCCCGACATCACCGTCCGCGCGGTCACCGGGGCCGATCTGTTGGCCATGCTCCCGCCCCCGGGGGCCGACGGGACCACCGAACTCATGTCGAACGCCGACCTCGTCGCCGGCTCGACCTTCGATTCCGACGACCAGGCATCCGACGTCACAAGTCTGTTGCGCATCAACGGCGCCACGGGCAGCTACCCCGAGGATGGGCACACCGAGCACGTCTGGATCGACGTCCTATACGACGCCGACTCGGCCCACCGGTACCTGCTCGACACCGCCGGCGACATCGTCAAGGGTTCCGGGGGGACCCACCGGCCCGATGCCCGGGGCTTCGAGGCCGTCGAGTTCCCGATTGCCGTGGGTGAGGAAGCGATCGGGCTGATCCTTCGCACCGGAGAGGGCTCCGACGCCACCGAGACCGCGGTCCTGTTCCGGGTGGGTCGGTTCGTCGGATTCGCTTCCATCGACCGTCCCGACGATCAGGACGCCCGCGTCGCCCTGCAATACCTTGCAGACGAAGTCGTCCGCAGGATCGTGGACACGCTCGCCACCGGCGACCCGTCGCCGCCGCGCGCCGACCTCCCGCCCTATCGATTCGAGACCACTGTCACCATCGACGGTGCTGAGCGATGGGCCATCGAGAGCCAGGGAACCGTCGGCGCCGCCGGCCGCAGCTGCAATGTTCGCCAGATCTCACCCAACGGCGAGTTCCAGCGCGAGATCGTCGAATCGGACGGGGCGCTGTTCTGGCGCCACCCCGACGACCCCTCGTGGTCGGCGACCGGCTCCGCCAACCAAACGCTCGCCGCGCTGCTTGCCCGCTGCCCTTCGTGGCCACTCGACCTGCGCCAGGCCGGATTCGCCGAGCTCGTCGAAGGCGAAGGAACTCCCCATATGGTCAACGGGGTGGCGTCGATGGGGTACCGCGCCGACGTCGCCGGCCTCGAAGCCGCCCTCGGCGTGACCCTTCCGGGAGTGTCGATCGACACCTTTGCGTTCTGGATCGCCGATTCCTGGTTGGTCGAGCTGAGCATCACCGCCACCGGAGATGCCGCCGTGCTCGCCCCCCTCACCGGACCCGGATTCGAGGGCGAAGTCGTAGTGACCCTCCGCCACCGGGTGTTCGACATCAACGCCACCGATGAAGTGATTCTCCCGCCGGGCTGAGAATCAAGAATCAAGAATCAAGAAGGATTGGGTGGCCAGGTCGCCAATCGCTAATCGCTAATCGCCTGGTCAACCAACTCGTACAGAGTGTTACGGCGGGCTGGGGTGCGACCGGCGGCGCGGATGGCCGCCTCCATCTCGTCGGCCGTCACCAGCTGGCCGTGAGCGGCGCCGGCGGCCCGGGAGATGTTCTCGTCCATGAGGGTGCCGCCCATGTCGTTGCAGCCGGCGCGGAGGAGAGCCGTCCCCCCGCCCAGGCCCAACTTCACCCACGAGGCCTGGATGTTCGGGATCAGGCCGTCGAAGGCGATGCGCGCCACCGCGTGGACCAACACCACCTCGTCCCAGGTGGGACCGGGGCGCGCCCGGCCCCTCAGGTAGATCGGCGCACCCATATGCACGAATGGCAGGGGGACGAACTCGGTGAACCCGCCGGTTCTGCGCTGGATGTCACGCAGCACCTCGTAGTGATTGGCCCACGAGGTGGGGCCATCGATATGGCCGAACATCATGGTCGAGGTGGACCGGAGCCCCATCTCGTGTGCGGTGACCATCACCCGGGCCCACTCCGCGGTCGTCACCTTGTCGGGGCAGAGATGTCGACGCACGTCGTCGTCGAGGATCTCGGCAGCCGTTCCGGGGAGGGTGCCCAGCCCCGCCTCCTTGAGGCGGGTGAGGAAGTCAGCGACGGTGACGCCGAGGGTCTCCGCCCCCTGCCACACCTCGAGGGGGGTGAACCCGTGTACATGGATCTCGGGGACCGCTTGCTTGATCGCTTCGAGAACCGCGACATAGAAGTCGCCGGTGAAGTCGGGGTGGATGCCGCCCTGGAGGCAGACCTCGGTGGCTCCGAGTTCCCAAGCCTCCTTGGTGCGATGGACCACTTCGTGGATCTCGAGAAGATACGGGTCGCCCCGCAGGTTCAGCGACCGGGGCCCTTTGCTGAACGCACAGAACCCGCAGCGGAAATAGCACTGGTTGGTGTAGTTGATGTTCCGGTTCACCACATAGGTCACCGTGTCGCCATTCGCACGGCTCCGCAGTTCGTCGGCCACGGCCGCAATGGCGTCGACCTCGTCCCCACGGGCCCGGAACAGGCGCTCCACCTCGTCGCGGGTTGGCGGCGTTCCCGCCCGCGATCGTTCGAGGATGCCCGCGAGGTCTGCGGATAGGTCACCCGTCCGTCCCGCGCCACCGACCCACGCATCGTCGGGCCATTCCGCCGAGATCCGACGATCGGGAATCGGTGCGCCCTCGTCCTTGCCCGGCGCCCACGAGTAGCGGGGTCGGGCGGCGCCCGTGCCGTCGACGAGGTCGAGCCACGCCTTGAAGCCAGCCGCGCTCAACTGGTCGCGGACCAAATCGGTGGTGACGCCAACGGGCAGAGCGGTGCGCTCGACCAGCCTTCCGCCGAGAGCGTCGCGTAGCTGTCCGATGCTCTCGGTATCCCAATCGCGCAAGATCAGGTCACCTGCGCCGGAGCCCACTGCCCCGAGCGCCTCGTCGACCGAGTCGACGAAGACCGAGACGGCCGCGTCCACTCCCGGCGTCGACAGGAGATCGGCGGCTTCTGCCACCCGGCTGCGCCCCGTGCGCAGGAATGCGGCGCGGGTTCGAGCCATCGCATCGAGCACGGCCTCTTCCGGCCCGACGTCCTCGACGGTGATCCTCCAGCCGGGAACCCCTCGTGCGACCAGGGCGAGGGCGTCCGCCGGACCGACGACCCAGGCGACTGGTTCGGCCTCGCCCGGTCCGTTCGCCACGGGGAGCACTCCCCCGGTGAGTGCGCCGCCCACCGAGGCATCATCGATCCGCTCGATCTCGAGGGCGGTGGTTCCTTCGCGGCGTCGGGTTGCAGCCCACACTTCGGTGGCCATGTCGGTGGGCCGAACTCGTAGGAAGGTGATCATGCTGCCTCCATCTGGGGCGCCCGGGCGTAACCCTCGTCGTCGATCGCCGCCTCGACGGCCGGCAAGAGCCCGGGGTCGATCCAGTCGGAATCGATGAACTCCGGGTACACCGGCAGCCGCGGCATCAGCCTGAATCCGGCCGCCTCGGTACGGCCCCGCAACTCCTCCAGGTGCGGCCACGGCGCCTCGGGGTTCACCCAGTCGATGGTCAGCGGAGAGACCCCACCCCAGTCGTTGATGCCGGCGTCGAGATATACCTCGAACCGGTCGGTGAGATTCGGCGGGACCTGCAGGTTGACCCCCGGGCCGAGGATCCAGCGCGCCACGGCCACCACCCGGGCGAAGTACTCGACCGTTGGCTCGGCATCTCGCCGCTTGGGGGTGCCGGCCTTTGCCCGGAAGTTCTGAACGATCACTTCCTGGACCGCGCCGGATTCCACGCCGACGTCTCTGAGCGCGAACAGGCTGTCGACGACTTCGTCCACCGTCTCGCCGATCCCCACCAGGATCCCGGTGGTGAAAGGCACCTTGACCCGCCCCGCCGCCCGCACCACCTCGAGGCGGAGCACAGGGTCTTTGTCGGGACAGTCGAAGTGCGGCATCCCCGGCTCCATCAGCCGGGGCGACACGTTCTCGAGCATCAGCCCCATCGAAGGATTGGACGGGCGCAGCGCGACGAGGTCGGCGTCGGACATGATCCCCGGGTTGGCGTGGGGGAAGAGGGTGGTGTGCTCGACCACGGCCTCGGTGTTCATTTGCACATAGTCCAGCGTCGTGGCGCAACCGTGCGCGGCCAGGAACTCACGGGCTTGGGGCCAGCGGTCTTCGGGACGATCGCCAAGGGTAAATAGCGCCTCGGTACACCGATGGGACTCACCGGCCCGGGCGATGGCGAGCACGTCCTCCGGGGTCAGGTACTCCCCGCCCGCCCCGGGAGGTTGGGCGAAGGTGCAATAGGTGCACCGATCGCGACAGAGGGTGGTCAGCGGGACGAACACCTTGCGCGAGTAGGTGACGGTGCGTCCCTTCCCCTCGTCGCGCATCCTTCTCGCCTCGGCGAAGAGCCCGGCGACGTCGCCTCGCCCCCGCAGCAGCGAGCCCGCCAGCTCGGGTTCCGGTGTCGGATGCGCCATGGCGGAAGTGTAAGAGGGCTCGCTCCGCTCGGCCGCAATTCGCAATTCGCAATTGGCAAGAACGCGCCTGCAACCTCTGGCGCGTTGCGCATTGCGCATCGCGGGCGACTCGCCCATCGCCCTCACTTCACCTCACCAGAAGAGAGGCCCTCGCGCGACCATTACCCTTCACGATGTGACCACTCGTATCGGGCTGATGGGGTTTGGGCGGATCGGGCGGAATGTGTTTCGCCAGACCTGGGGTCGGGACGATCTCGAAGTAGCCGCCATCGTCGACATCGCTGATCCGGCCGCGCTCGCCTACCTGCTCGAGTACGACACCATCTTTGGCAGGTTTCCCGAGGCGGTCGACTTTGCCGACGGTCACTTGCTCGTCGGCGACCGACGAATTCCGATGCTCTCGAATCCCGAGCCCGGCGACACGGACTGGTCTTCGGTCGGCGTCGACATCGTGGTGCAGGCGACGCGCAAGCACCGCACCGCAGCCGAGTGCTCGAAGCACCTGGACCGTGGGGCGAAACGGGTGATACTCGCCTCGACCCCCGAAAACCCGGCCGACATGGACACGGTGATCATGGGAGCCAACGACCATTTGCTCGGACCCGACGATCTCATGGTCGCGCTGGGGTCGAACACCTCCAACGCCCTGGCACCGATCCTCAAGATCCTCGACGAAGCATTCGGCATCGACCGGGCGCTTTACACCGTGGTCCACGCCTTCACCAACCAGGCCCGGCTCGCTGATGTCCCCGGCGACGACTTCCGGACCAGCCGGGCGGCCGCCGAGAACATCATTCCTCAGCCCACCAGCTCCGCCGAGACGATCGCGCTCGTGCTCCCCCAACTGGCGGGGAAGATTTCGGGAATGGCGCTCAATGTGCCGGTCTCCAACGGGTCGAACGTGGACCTCGTGGCGACCCTCGGCACCGTTACCGACGCCAAGGCGGTGAACGCGGCCGTTCGCGAGGCAGCCAGCACGGCGCACATGATCGAATACACCGAGGATCCGATCGTCTCGAGCGACGTGATCGGCAACCGCCACTCGGCCGTCTGGGACGGCCTCGCCACCATCGTCGTCGGCGGCAACATGCTCAAGTGCGTCACCTGGTTCGACAACGGCTGGGGGTATTCGGCCCGGGTGATCGACGTGATCGAGAAGATGGCTTCGTTCGACAAGGTCTCGAAGTGACCCGGGTCGCCATCAACGGGTTCGGGCGGATAGGCCGCTCGGTGTTTCGCGTCATCAACGAACGGCGCGACTCCGGCATCGAGATCGTGGCGATCAACGATCTGGCGACCGATGAGATGGCCGCCTATCTACTCAAGTACGACACCGTGATGGGGGAATTCCCCGGGCCGGTGACTGTCGATGAGGGTCATCTCGTGGCGGGCCGTCACCGCCCCCGCCTTCTCACGATCAAGGACCCGGCCACGCTGCCGTGGAAGGAGCTCGAGGTCGACGTCGTCATCGAAGCCACCGGGGTGTTTCGCGACCGGGCAAGTGTGAGCAAGCACCTCGAAGCCGGCGCCAAGCGAGTCATCCTCACCGTGCCGTCCAAAGACGCCCTCGACGCCACGATCGTGATCGGCGTAAACGACGGGGACCTCGAGGCCGACGACCTGCTGGTGTCCAACGCCTCCTGCACCACCAACTGCCTCGCCCCCATCGTCAAGGTTCTCGACGATGCGTTCGGCATCAAGCACGGCGTGATGACCACGGTCCACGCCTACACCAACGACCAGCGGCTGGCCGACGTCCCCCACAAGGACTTCCGCCGCAGCCGGGCAGCCACCGAGAACATCATTCCCACCTCAACCGGGGCCGCGAAGGCGATCGGCGAGGTCATCCCCTCATTAGCGGGCAAACTCGACGGCATGGCCATGCGGGTACCGGTACCGGATGGCTCCACCGTCGACCTCGTGGTGGAACTCGAGAAGGATGTCACGGTCGAAGAGGTAAACGCCGCAATCGCCAAGGCGGCCAGCGGGCCACTGAGCGACATCATCGAGTACTCGGAAGCGCCCCTCGTGTCGAGCGACGTCATCGGCAACTCCCATTCGGCGATCTTCGACGCCCCCTCGACCCAGGTCCTCGGCGGCAACCTGGTGAAGATCCTCGCCTGGTACGACAACGAATGGGGCTACTCGAATCGGGTCGTCGACCTGATCGAGAGGCTGTAGGGCCTCGCTGCGCTCGGAGGCAGCCGAAGGCGGCCGACTTAGAACAACCCCCCGGGGTCCCTTATCTCGAGGCGACCGTTCACCGGGTCGCCCACCAAGGCCGATACGAAGGGGACCATTACCTCGCGCCCCTCGGGAGTGGTGACGACGATGCGGTCCTGGGCGTCTCCGAAATCGATTGCGGTGACGGTGCCGAGCAATGCGCCCAAAGGATCCACGGCCTCGAGGCCGACCAGGTCGTCGAGCCAGAATTCGCCGTCGTCGAGTTCGCGGCGGCTGGCGGCGGGCACCGAGAGGATCGTGCCTCGGAGTGACTCGGCGCCAACGCGATCGGCAACACCCTCGAAGCCCACCACGAGTCCGCGGTCGCGATAGGCGGATGCCGAAACCACTACGAGACCCCGCCCGTCCTCGGCCCATAGCTGCGATCCGGGCTCAAAATAGGGGCGATCGCCAGGTTCGAGGACGACCGTCACTTGACCGCGCACGCCGTGTGGTCGACCGATGCGACCAACGGTGATGCGGTCGTCAGTCGATGAACTCAACCCGAGCCTGCAAGCCCTCTTCGTCGGCGGCGGCCTGCGCCAGGGTGCGGATCGACTTGGCGACGCGGCCCCGCCGTCCGATGACACGGCCCATGTCGGACTTGGCAGCCCGCACTTCGGCGGTCACCTCGTCGGGACCATCCTCGACGATGGTCACCGAGACGGAGTCCGGTTCCTCGACGATTTCACGGGAGACGTACTCGACGACGCGCTGAACGATGTCGCCCTTCATGATGGCTGCTCCTCATCCGCGGGATCTGCCGCGGCTTCGATGACCGGCTCACCCTCCGCCTCAGCAACGGGCTGAGCCTCGGCTACGGGGTCGGCCTCGGGGACCTCGGCGACCGGCCCGCCTTCGGCCTCCATGTCGAGAACCTTGTCGTCGACTTCGACCGCTGCCTCGGCGACGGCGGCCGCGGTGGCGGCTTCAGTGGCGGCAACCTCAGGTTCTGGCGCCGCCTCGACGGCCGGCTCTGCCTCGACCGCCGGCTCGGCGACGGCCACGGGTTCGGCAATCGGCGCAGGCGCGGGTGCCACCTTCACCTTGCGTTCCTTGACCGGGCGCGCCGGAAGGTTGCCGGAGATCTCCAGCAACTTCTTCACCTGGCTCGACGGTTGCGCCCCGTTGGACAACCAATACTTGGCCCGGTCGTTGTCGATCTCGACGATCGAGGGGTCGACCGTGGGGTCATAACGACCGATCTGCTCGATGTATCGCCCGTCACGCGGGCTGCGCGAGTCGGCCACGACCACCCGGTAGGCGGGCTGCCGCTTCTTGCCGACTCTGGTCAGGCGGATCTTCACCGCCATCGGTCACCTCTTCCTCTTGCGGGCCTTGCCGGGCAGTCCGAGCCCAGGAATCGGGCTGCGGCCACCGGCGAGGGCCTTCATCATCTTCTGTGTCTCGGCGAACTGCCGCAACAGGCCGTTGACGTCCTGCGGGGTCGTGCCCGACCCCCTTGCGATGCGGCGCTTGCGGCTGCCGTCGATGACCTTGGGGTTTCGCCGCTCATCGAGTGTCATCGATCGGATGATCGCTTCGACTCTGCCGAGATCCTTGTCCGAAACCTCGGCCTTTTTAAGGGCCGAGGCGGCGCCAGGGAGCATACCAAGCAGTTGGCCCATCGACCCCATCCGCCGGACCTGCTGGAACTGCTCCAGGAAGTCCTCGAGGTTGAAAGAGGCCGTCCGGAGCTTCTCCACGGCTTCGAGTGCCGCCTTTTCGTCCCACGTCTCCTCGGCCTTCTCGATCAGGGTGAGCACGTCCCCCATCCCCAGGATCCGTGAGGCCATCCGCTCGGGATGGAACACCTCGAGGTCATCGAGGCCTTCGCCGACGCCGACCAGCTTGATCGGCACCCCGGTGACCTCTCGCGCCGAGATGGCGGCGCCACCGCGGGCATCGCCGTCGAGTTTCGAGAGGATCAGGCCCGTGATCTCCGTCTGTTCGAGGAACCCGGAGGCGACATTGACCGCGTCCTGCCCGGTCATCGCATCCAGTACCAGCAACACCTCGTCGGGGGCGGCGGCCTTGCGCACGTCAGCCAGCTCCGCCATCAACGCCTCGTCGATCTGCAGCCGTCCGGCCGTGTCGATCACCACCGCGTCGTGGTTGCCGACCCCCGCTGCCTTGAGGGCTGACTTGACCAATTTCGCCGGGGTCGCGCTCCGATCGACATGCACCGGGACCCCGATGCGGGCACCCAATGTCTCCAGCTGATCGATGGCAGCAGGTCGCTGCAGGTCGGCGGCCACCAGCAAAGGCTGCTTCCCCTGGCTCTTGAGCCGTTTGGCCAGCTTGCCCGCAGTGGTGGTCTTCCCCGAGCCCTGCAGACCGACGATCAGCACCACCAGCGGTGGCTTCGAGGCGGCGGCGAGAGGGACAGCCGAGGCGCCGAGAGTGGCGACGAGCTCCTCCTGGACGATCTTCACCACCTGCTGACCCGGCGTCAGGCTCTTGGTGACTTCCCCGCCGACCGCACGCACCCGCACCCGGTCGAGTAGCGACGACACCACCGACACCGCGACGTCGGCCTCGAGCAACGCCAACCGCACCTCGATCAGCGTCTGATCGACATCGCGCTCGGACAGCCGCCCCTTCCCCCGCAACGCGGCAAGGGCCCCGGAGAGGCGCGATGTGAGGGTGTCGAACATCTTGTGGAGGCTAGGTGGTCGTCGCGATTCAATGGACAGGAGCGGGATGGCGAGTAGCGATTGGCGATTGGCGATTAGCAGGAACGCTTTCAGAACGTCTCACCCCGGCTTCCGGGGGGAGTACCCCGCAGGGGGGAGGGGGGCAGCTGACCCTGCGAGCAGGACTGGACCCGTTCTTGAAGAGGTCGTTGGAGTGCTCGCTGTCGGCTACTTTGTTCGCTTCGCTGCCCCCTCCGCCTCGCTTCGCTTCGGCACCTCCCCCGCCGAAGACGGCAGGGAGGACGCTCTTGCTGAAGGCGGGCAGCGGGTAGCGTTGGCACATGCCCCTCACCGTGCTCGACCACCCGCTCGCACTCCACTACCTCTCGGTGCTTCGTGACCGGCGGACCGAGCCGGAGGTGTTCCGGGCGGCCGCCAAGCGACTCACCTATGCATTGGTGATGGAAGCCACCCGCGATCTGAAACTGAGCGAGTGTGAGATCGATACCCCGCTCGAGCGGACCACCGGCTACCTGCTCACCCCGGTGGTGGCGATCCCGGTGTTGCGGGCAGGGCTGGGGCTGCTCGATGCGGTGCTCGAGTTGATCCCCTCGGTCAAGGTGGGGTTCGCCGGCGTGGCGAGGAACGAGGAGACCGCTGAACCGGTCGAGTACTACTTCAAGCCCCCGGACCTCGCCGAAGCCAGCGTGCTGATCCTCGAGCCGATGCTGGCCACGGGCGGATCTCTGTCATGGGCAGTGGACAAGGTGATCGAATCCGGGGCCACCGATGTCCGCTGCCTCTGCGTGGTGGCGGCCCCGGAGGGAGTGGCGCGGATGGCCCGGGAGCATCCCGACGTACGGATCTTCGCCGCCGCGCTCGACCGTGATCTCAGCGACCACTTCTACATCCAGCCGGGCCTGGGCGACATGGGCGATCGGCTCTTCGGCACGGTATGACTTCCTTCGAGGAACAGGTCGCCCTGGTGCTCGGGCGGCTTCGTCCCGGCGAAGTCGTCACATACGGAGAGGTCGCCGCCGAGGCGAGCCGACCCGGTGCCGCCCGAGCGGTAGGGCGGGTGCTCGCCACCTCCACCGGTGAATACCCCTGGTGGCGGGTGGTCACCTCGACCGGACGCCTGGTGCCCGGCCATGAAGCCGAGCACGCCCGCCGTCTCCGCGCCGAGGGAGTGCCGGTGAACGGCCGCAAGGTCGCCAGAATGGGACCGCGATGAACTTCGTCGAACTGATCGAACGCAAGCGCGACAAGGGTGTCCTCGACGCCGCGGAAATCAAATGGCTCATCGCCGAGTACACCGCCCACCGCGCCCCCGACTACCAGATGGCATCTCTGCTGATGGCCGTCTACCTCCACGGGTTGGACAGCCAAGAATTGGCCGCCTGGACCGAGGCGATGCTCAAATCGGGCAAAGGCCTCGACTTCTCCCACATTGCGGCGCCCAAGGTCGACAAACACTCGACGGGAGGAGTCGGCGACAAGGTGAGCATTCCCCTCGCTCCAATTGTCGCTGCCTGCGGTGTCGCCATCCCCATGATCTCGGGCCGCGGCCTGGGCCACACCGGCGGCACCCTCGACAAACTGGAGACAATCCCGGGGTTTCGCACCAAACTCGACCCTCCAGAGTTCGGCAGGCTGCTCGAGCGTCACGGCCTCGTCCTCGCCGGCCAGTCCGGGAGCATTGCCCCCGCCGACGGCCTGATCTACGCGTTGCGTGACGCCACCGGGACGGTCCCCTCGATCCCGTTGATCGCGTCGTCGATCATGTCCAAGAAGCTCGCGGAGGGAATCGATGCCCTGGTGCTTGACGTCAAGGTGGGACGAGGTGCCTTCATGAAGTACGTCGAAGATGCCCGCGAGTTGGCCGAGATCATGATCGGTATCGGCCAGGCTGAGGGCACCACCGTCACCGCCTTCCTCACCGATATGTCCCAGCCCCTCGGCAAAGAGGTCGGCAACGCCTCCGAGATCCGCGAGTCGGTCGAGGTGCTGAAGGGGGGCGGTCCGCCGGACCTCATCGAGATCGTGCTCTCCCTCGGGGCCGAGATGTTGCTGCTCGGTGGCATCGATGAAGACGAGGCTGCCGCCAGGGCACGGCTTCAGAAGGCGATCGACTCGGGGGCGGCCTTCGACAAGTTGATGGAAGTCGTCGAGGCGCAAGGCGGAGACAGCGCCGTGCTCGAGGATCCGTCCCTACTTCCCGTAGCCAAGGGCGAGCACGTGGTAGAAGCGAGCCGCGACGGAATTGTCACTCGATGCGACGCCCTGGACATCGGCGTGGCCGCGATGCGGCTGGGCGCCGGCCGTGCCACCAAGGAAGACGACATCGACCCCGCCCCTGGAATCACCGTCGAGGTCAACATCGGTGACGAGGTCTCCAAGGGCGACCCCCTGCTCCGCCTCCACTGGAACGAAGAGCATCGGCTCGCCGAGGCACTCTCGCTGGCAGAGACGGCGGTACTCGTCGAGGATGGGCCGGCGACACCACCGCCGCTGATTCTGGGAGTGCGCCGATGACCTACGAAGCCCTGACCGCCGCCCGGGTCGCCATCGGGGACCGCACCGGCCGACCCGAGCACCACCTGGCGATCGTGCTCGGGTCAGGGCTGAGCGGGTATGCCGCCAACCTGCCCGGCGCAATCGAACTCCCCTACGCGGACATCCCCGGGTTCCCCACCCCCAAGGTCGAGGGCCATGCCGGGGCGCTCTTCTCCGTCGAACTCGAGAAAGGCCCGGCGATGATCCTGGCGGGACGGGTCCATACCTACGAGGGCTGGGAGATGCCCGAGGTGGTATTCGCGGTGCGGACCGCAGTGCTCGCGGGTTGTCGAACGATCGCGCTGACCAACGCCGCCGGCGGCCTGGGTGATGGATTCGAACCCGGCGACCTGGTCCTCATTCGAGATCACCTCAACCTCACCGGCCGCAATCCCCTTGCCGGACCCAACGACGACCGGCTGGGACCACGGTTCCCCGACATGTCGACCGTGTACCCGGAGCGACTCCGAACATTGGCGAAGGAGGTCGGCGACCGGGTGGGAGTTCCCTTGAAGGAAGGGGTGTACGCCTGGTTCCTCGGTCCCTCCTACGAGACCCCGGCGGAGGTGCAAATGGCCAAGCGGATGGGTGCCGATCTCGTCGGCATGTCGACGGTGCCCGAAGCCATCGCCGCCCGCCACATGGGCGCCGACGTACTCGGCATTTCCCTGGTCACCAACCTCGCCGCCGGCATCTCCCCCACCCCCCTCAGCCACGAAGAAGTAACGGAAACGGCAAACAAGGCGCGGGAAAAGTTCACGCGACTCCTCGACGCGTTGTTGCCAGAGATCTGAGTCTCCCTCTCGCCCCGCGTACCGGTGCCAGCTCGGCGAACACCACCGCCGGGCGTAAGCCTCTGCTGACGGAGCTCCAATTACTGTGCCCGGGTGGCTGTCAAACGGCGTTGGCGTGACTATCGGACTCCGAGCGGGCGAAGCCCGGTCAAGGACTTCATCGACGGCCTGTCTGACACCGATGCGGCTGCAGTGATTGCGGGCATGAAGGATGTTCAGCTCAACGGCAATCAAATCGCGCACCATCTAGGTGGGGATATCTACGAGGTTCGGGCGGCCGCGGGCCGCCAAGCATTTCGGATTCTGTATGCGACCGAGGGCAAGCATGATCAGGTCCTGCTTGCCCTGGAGGCGATCTCGAAGAAGAGCCAGAAGACCCCCCAGAGCACAATCCAAGTGGCCCGGCGCAGACTCGCCGACTGGCGAAGTCGGGCACGGGAATAAACCCGTCGCTATATCGTTGTTGCGATCTCACTAACGATATGGCAATGTTGTGCCGAAGAAGAAGAGCAGAGGCGAGGCAATGGAAGACTTTCTCACTGAACTGGTCCACGAGCGGAGCTCAACCAATGAACGCTTCGCGGAACTGGTAGAGGCCGCATTTCAGCGGCGCGCGCTAATTCGACAATTGGCCGCGATCCGTGCTGAGCGTTCGATCTCGCAGACGCAGCTCGCCGCCCTGATGGGTACGTCGCAGTCTGCGATCGCGCGCCTCGAATCCGGCGACTCCGACGCTCGAGCCTCGACACTCGGAAGATACGCCGCAGCGCTCGGACATCGCATTGAGTTCAGGGTCGTTGATGACTCCCCGACGAGGTCTCGATCGAAAGGTCGCAAGCGCACCGTCGTACCCGCCTGAAGCCTCGGACACCAGAAGCCAGCAGCTTTCGGGGCGCTCGCCGTTACCCGCGGCCTGCCACGCTGTGCTGAGGGTTCCCATCCCGAACCCCCGATGCCCAAGGCGACTATGCGCGCGGTCCGCTTTCGGTTACGACGAGGTTGACACTGCCGACCCCGGTCAAGTCAGTGAACTCGATGTCGAAGGCATGCGTCGTTGCGAACGCCGGACACTGGATGCCCTGTTCGGGTATGGCCGCCGAGACGGTAATCGCGAGCACCAGGTTCGGCAGGCCATGGTCAACCGCGAGCCACACCTCAGGAACGCATCCGCTGCCATTCAAGGCAATCCGAAGGGTGTTCGGGCTTGGTGGATCGATCAGCACCGCACCCGGACCGTCACGGGGCAACAGGGCAGGGAGAGCCGGCGTCCTACCGGTCGGATCAACCCACGATGCCTCAACGATCAAGCCCTCGGGATCGTGTTGGACGAATGGACCATCCTGAGAAAGTCTCGGGGAGCCTTCAGTCGAGGTGGTACAGGCAGCCGCGACACTGAGAACCGCCATTGCCAAGGCTCGGCAAGTTCGTTGTCGCAACCCCATGGCGGACACGGTGACCTCTCCGGTAAGACGTCAGAACTACTCAGTAGTCGAACGGGTCTGTGTCAGTGTATGGCGGCCCCCAAAGTAGGAGCGCTCCCCCCTTCGGCCGGCGTGCGGGAATGTCATCCGAGCTGAGCGGCTGGAATGTGCCCCGCGAGACATGCGAGGTATCAGACGACGGGTAACACAGCCGCCCCGTCGGCCAGCGTGCAGGAATGTCATCCGAGGCGACGGTCCCTCAGATGGGGCGAAGCAGGGTTCGATTGGGATGAGGTACTTGATTCTCGCCGCTGACTACACCGACTCGCCGTTGCGAGATGAGTTCGAGGGTCCGGTCCGCTCGCTAGCCGATCTCGGCCTATCGATCGGCCTGGTGCGGGATCTTGACGCTTGGAATGAGCGGTATAGAACGGGGCGAAGTAAGCAGCACGAGACCCTCTGGCCCCCTCGGAAAGATCACCAGGGTCGAGTTCTCGCTCCGGCTGTCCCGCGTTTGAGAGCGCGAGGCCGGCTCCGACCCCTGGATGAGGATTCAGTCGCCTCCGAAGCCGAAGTACCACCAGGTACCGTCATCGCTGATCATGACCCGGTATCCGGTGAACCACCCATATTCAGAGTAGGAGGCCATCGACTCATCCCCGTACAGATCAGCGAGTTCGGCCCTCTGATCGGCGGGCACACTGAGCCAACCCTCGTCGGAGGCGGCGGCGGGCCAAACGTAGCCGCGCCACTCCAACGTCTGGTCTTCGCCGAAGCTGTACGCCTCCGGCACGTAGGAGAGATTGAGGGTGCGAGCAAGGAACCACACAGGAGCGTCTCCAGAGGCCTCGCCCTCCCACCAGGCTTCTGCCGAGCCGCCCATCGTGCTGACGAAACCCCACAGCGAGTACGGCTCATCCAACCCGGCCAGAGCTTCGAGGCCCTCAAAGTCACACGCCAGCGCAGCCTCGAAGATGGCCCTACGTTTCGCTACCACCGGTTCGGGCAGCCCGGCCTGGTCTTCGAGCACCCAGTCCTCGCCCTGAGCTGAGCAACGCCCCTGCTCAACCGCACGTCGGGCCAGGAACCGCTGTCTCATATCGATGCTATCGGCCACCTCCGCCCAAGGAATCAGGAAGGAGGAAGGGCCAACCTCTTCCGGGATACCGTCGGAGGCGTCCACGTATGCCACCAAGCCGTCGGCAGCAAAGCCCACCTTCTCTACCAGGGCGCCAGGTTCGAAGCAGCAGAAGCCCTCGCCCAGAACGCCCTCGAGTTGCTCATAGACCAGAGCCTGTAGCTCCTCCACGCCTTCTGGCGTCAGCATGTCGGCAAGGGCGAGACGATCGCCGGTCGGGAGATCGAAGAGAAGGACGAACCGCTCCGTGCTCGGCACAGAACTGTCAGCCCGGAAGGCGGTCTCCGTGTACACGATCGAAAGCACGGGCCAAGCATCCTCCTCAAGCCAAAGCACCTCGAAGTCGAGGCTGTACTCGGCCGGTGGCCCTCCGAGATCCGGGTTAGGGAGGTACGTCGCCCGCCGACTGTCGAGGAACGCATCGAGCTGGTTGTTGACCACGGTTGGGATCTGAGGTCGAAGATCGAAGCCGGACAACCGCGGGCGGTTCACCTGGATGTCCAAGCCGTCAGTGGAGGTGCGCTCCGGTATGGACCGGATCAGGAAGAGCGACCCGTAGGAGATCGTCACGACCTGAGGGGTCGTGGTGGTGCTCTGCGGCGGGGCCGCAGTGGTTGCCGCGCCGAAACTCGTGGTGGTGTCCGTGAGGGTTGGCGTCGCCTGCACCGATCCGTCGCTGCACGCCGCCGCCCCAAGCACCACTGCGAGAAGACCCGCCACGCGTTTCACACGTCACCCCTGGCTCACCGCCCATCGTACGCCCCCATCCCTGCAGCCAGAAGTGTCTTCCACCACGCCCTCACCGATCGAGGATCCCGAGTCCCACGATCCTGATTGCTGTGGGGTCGTCGACCAGGTTTCCGATCGCCCGTGCAATTGCCCTGTCGGCGACGGGGACGTAGACCACCACGCGTCCGCCTGCGCCGGTGCTAGTGCCGACGGCGTACCTCGCGAGTTCTGGAAGGTCGGCGAGAAGCGGGTCGAGGGCATCCTGGATGCTGCGCTGTTCGGCTTCGTTGCGCGGGACCTCTACAACGCACGCTCCGCCGAACTCCGCCAACGCCGCACGGTCGGGGGCAGGGTCGCCGACCACCTGGAGCACGAGCGTCCCGTCGCTGGCGATGTAAAGGCCACCGTTGCGGGCTCCGAGCGAGTTGGCGTATTCGTTGATCGCTCCGGTTCCTGCCGCGGTCTCGACGTCGCGGCACTCCGCCGGCAGTGCTTCTGGCGGGAATTCGACATCCCAGGGGATGAGTGGGGAGTCGGCGACCACTGTGACAATCCCGTCGATGGGAGGCCAGGTCACCACCACGGATCTGTCGCCCCACTGAACACCGTACAACTCCTCGGACCAGCCTTCCATGTTGAGGCCAGCAGCGACAGGACCCGAGCATTGCGGAGGAAGCGAGGTGGCAACCCCGCCGATGCACAGCTCGGGACCGTCACCCGAATCGATCACCGTTACCAGGAACTCGACCTGCATCGCCTGTTCTGGGAGCTCGTCGAGGCGCGTCGGCGTGACGACTTCGACGCCTTCGATTTCATACACCCGTACCGCTGGCCCGTCATCCGTTGAGGGCGTAGTAGTTGACGAAGCATCGGGGGGTGGGGATCCGTCGCGGCGGAACACCAGTGGGTAGACGGTGCCTTCGAGATTGCTGCCGAACCACTCCATCCGATCGGTCTCGAGGGCGACCTCGATACCATCCGGGGTGTACCACAACATGGCCAGAAGGATCTCCTCTGCCCTGTTCGGCTCGCACCCCACCGCCTGCACCACGGCCTCCTCAAGAACCAGGAACCCCGCCGAGAACTCATAACCGGTCTCTCGGATCCCGTTGCATCCGGTCGACCCGACGAATGTCCGGACCGCTCCGGTGGCGTCGCCGCTGAACTCGATCCACGGTTCGCCGACCGTGTTGACACCGACCTCGACCGTGATCCGCTCGCCACTCTCCTCCCAAGACTCCAGGACCCAACGCCCCTCGATCGAGGAGGAATCTTCAGCGGAGTTGTCCGCGCAAGCGGCAACCGCAACCAAGAGCGAAAGGCCGGCCAGCCGAATGGCGATCTTCACCTCGACCTCCTGCACGATGGTTGCCGGACTGATTATGCCGACGTGGGGAGTAACGGGCCTACCCGGCTACAACTTACCCCCTCGGCCACCGTGCGGGAATGTCATCCGAGCGGTGGCATCGCCTCGGGCGTATACACGAGCACCGTGTCCTCTACTGGGAGACGGACGACCAGCTGGGTGCCGGTCCAGATGAGGGGGTTCTGCCACAGACCTGCGCCACGAACTGGCGCAGGTTCCAGGGGGGACCAAGAGTCAGCAACGGGGTCATATGCGAGTATCGCGGTCGTTGGATCGTCCCACTCGCTTCCGATCCAACCGGTCCAGACGATCATTTGTGTACCGGTCCACACCGCGCCCTGACTTCCCTGACTACCGTCGGAGCCACTGGTCGCTGGAAGTGGGGTGGGCGGTAGGGATCGCCAGGTCTCGGTGGTCGGTTCGAACGCCACCCCGACACCGAAGCTCTCTCCGAAGTCGTGGGCGAGGCCCCAGGCAATGAGTTCGCTTCCGGTCCACACGAGGCTCGGCGAGAGAGGAAGGGCGAGTTCGGAGGGCACCGCGAGGACCTGCCACGTGTCGTTGCCGATGTGATAGGCGAGTGGCGCGGTGGCGTCGTCAGGGCGACCGGCGCTGGGCCAGGCATAGATGACGCCTCCGGCGAGCACCGCCTCGGCTTCTCGCTCAATGCCATATGGAAGGTCGGCGAGCGTCCGCCAAGTGCCAGTGGCGGGGTTGTAAGCAGCAGCACCCCGAAGGTTGCCTGCCCCTAGGCGGCTAACGCCGCCGAAGACAATCATCTCGGACCCGGTCCAGACTGCCTCGGCGAAGCTTGGGGAGATCGGAGGCTGAGGGATTGTGCGCCACGCGTCGGTGGCGGGTTGGTACGCCCCCGCAGAAGCGCCTGGGCCCACTTGACGGCCGCAGCAGATGAGAACCTCGGTGCCGGTCCAGACAGCTGCATGCTGGCTCCTCGGGGCGAGTGGGCTTGGTGCGAGGTCACGCCAGCGCCCGACGGACGGGCTGAATGCCGCACCTGTCGTATGCCAATCGTCGCTGGGCTTCTCGCCACCCCAGACGATGTACTCGCTCCCGGTCCAGACGGTCGTCGGAAACGTGCGTCCGGCAACCGTGTGGCCAGGTGCCTCCGACCACCCCATTGGCCAAACGAAGGTCGTCGTTGACGGCCGGACCGGATATAGCGCGGTCGTACGTTGGTCGTCTGGGTGGGCAAGGAGTATTGAGTCGTCGACGATGAAGGGCGGCTCGGCGACTCCGCGGTCGAGCTCCCACAAGATGGCGCCAGTGCCTGCCACGACCGCGACCACGCCGTCCTCGGCGGCCGCCACCGCCACGTCACCGGCGGCCAGGACGGCATAGCCAATTTCGAGGTCGACGGAAGCGCTCCACAAAGGGTCACCGGTGGCGACGTCGAGGCCGATGAGCTGACGTGCGCCCAGCGCGACCACGACGTCACCGACGACGGCGGCCTGAGTCCTGGTGTCGGCGATGGGATGGTCCCACACTCGGTCGCCGGTGGCGGAGTGGACGGCGTGCACGCCTGCGCCGTCGACGAACACCAAGAGGCCACCGTCGCTCGAGACGGGGGCGACGTAGCCGGGTTCCACCTCGAGGCGCCACCGCTGCTGTCCGGTGTCAGCCTCCAATGCGACCAGCTCCCCGTTGGGGTCGGGTACGTAGAGGACGACGCCGTCGAAAAGGATCGGC
Organism: Acidimicrobiia bacterium; assembly: GCA_040878325.1. Taxonomy (NCBI): domain Bacteria; kingdom Bacillati; phylum Actinomycetota; class Acidimicrobiia; species Acidimicrobiia bacterium. The sequence goes on along the minus strand of JBBDMM010000018.1, from coordinate 62,447 downwards.
GCCGGCCCGTGGCTCTCGTGCGGCACGGCGGCGAAGCGATGAATCCATAGGATCTCTCCGGTGCGGGCGTCGAGCGCGTGCAGGGTGCCCGTGGTCTTCACGAACAGTCGATCAAAGATGAGGCGGCTGCTATTGAAACCGGTTTGAAGTTCGAGGTCCGGGTGGCCGGTGCCGTCCAGTGTGTTCGACCAGATCACCGAGCCGTCGACACGGTCGAACGTCATCACCACCGGGGGATCGGTGTCGCCCTCGTGAGGCCGGTCGAGAATGACGTGGATTCCGAACTCCCCCGCATACGCGGCCATAGGCCGGAGGGCTCCGCTCGGATCGATGAATCGCCACTGCTCGGCACCCGCGGCGCGATCGAGCGCGACGACCAAGCCGTAGCCGCCGACGATTACCGAGTCCGCAGCGGTGCCCAGCAATACCACGACCCCGCCGTCGACGGTCTGCTGCCACAACTGCTCACCGGTCGCAGTATCGAGGGCCGTCACCGTCTCCCCGTCCCCATCGGCGACGAGGACAACCGGACCGTCGCGGAGGACCAGCGAACCCCTACCCAAAAGGTTGGTGGGGTCGGCGACGCCGATGCCATCGAGTGACCATCGCGCCGATGGCTGAAGGTGAGCGGACTGCGTCGAGGTCGGAGAAGCATCACTTCGCGTTCCGTGTGGGAACGAGCCGGCGATACGCCGACCGTCGCTCGTGTACTCGAGACAGATTCCTTCCCAGCCAACCGGAAGAGGGGTGGCACTCACCACGTCGCATGACGTTCCGAACAACAGCGTCGGCTCTCCAGCTCGTATCCGAACGAACACCGAATACTGACCTGCCGGAACGCGATACAGCTCGTCCCCCGTGTGGAGGTCGGCGACCGCGATCAGGTCTTCCGTGGGCAGATCGGCCGCGCTGATCCGAGTTGCCCCTGCCTGGTTACGCCCCCAGCCGAGTACTGCAAAGGTCAGCAGCCCGAAGGCCAGGGCAGCGAATCCGGCCGCGACCCCGATCGCCCATCCTGGCCGCGCCGTTCGCCGGTCAGACCTGTGGACGATCTCCATTCCATCGATCGGTGGGGCTGTTTCGTCGACGAGCCGCCGAATACTGGTTCCCAGGTCACTCATCGGCTTCAACCCCCAGTGCTGTTCGCATTCGGGAAAGGCCGCGCTCGTGGTGGGTCTGTACTGAGGAGATCGAGAGGCCGAGAAGTTCGGCGGCCTCGCGGAACGTGAACTCATACGCCTCTATCAGCATCACCGCCTGCCTCTGACGTTTCGACAGCGCGAGAAGCGCCGCTGCGAGTCCAGGCTCCACCCACGGGTCCGAGCGAACAGGCTCATCGAGCTGCAGGGCCGGGCGCAGACGCCGCCGCCTCGCCCTCCGCTGCCCCACTCGGTACAAGTAGCCAGCGGGGTTCTGCATCTGGCAAACCCGATCCCAGTGCTGCCAGCCGTACGTCAGCGCGTCGTTGGTCGCCTCCCAGCCGCGGTCCGCACCGTGCCGTGCCACCAGCGCAGCACGCAAGCCGGATTCCACAGCACGCACGAACGCCACGAATGCTTCCTCGGTGTTGTCTCGCAACTTGCTCACCTTCAAAGGCCAACGAAACGCACATCCATACGACAGTCTGCCGCGACTGACTCGCGGCAGCCTCACGATGTGTCCGTCCACTCTTGTCCCAACGAGTCCCTCGGGCGCCTTGGTCGGACTTCACTGCCGCTCGGACCAACCGGCAACACCCCCCGCCCCGGATTGCGGACTGCGAACTGCGGGCCGAAGCGAAGCGGGGTCCCTCTAACATCTGCTTCCGGCGGCTTGAGGAGTCCTGTTGAAGATCGCGGTGTGCGTCAAGCAAATTCCTGATCCGGCGACGCCGTATCAATTGGATCCGGAGACTCACTTCGTGGTCCGACCCGAGGACCAGGTCCTCGACGACACAGACCGCTACGGGATCGAGGTCGGCCTTCAACTCGCCGAGGCGACCGAGGGCAGCGTCGTCCTCGTGTCGATGTCACCGGCCGGCAACCTCCAGGGGATTCGTCAGGCACTGGCGATGGGCGCCGACAAGGCGGTGGTCGTCAGTGACCCCGCCCTGCGTGGTTCGGGTGCGCTGGTCACCGCTCGAGTGTTGGCCGCAGCCATCAAGCGCGAGGAAGTCGATCTGGTTGTCGCCGGCACCGAGTCCACCGATGGCTACGCCGGCGTCGTCCCCCAGCAGCTCGCCGAATTGCTGGGGATGCCGGCGTTGACCTTCGCCCGCAAGGTGGAGCATGTCGACGGTCGCCTCCGGATCGAGCGGCAGACCGCCGCCGGCTACGACATCGTCGAGGCGCCATTGCCGGCAGTCGTGTCGGTGACGGCGGGGGCGGTCGAACCCCGGTATCCCACCTTCAAGGGAATCATGCAGGCGAAACAAAAGCCGGTCGATCAGCCCACCGCCGCCGAACTTGGCGTCGACTCGGTGGGCGCCGAAGGTTCCGGCCAGCGGATCAGCGCGGTGCGGCCCGCACCGGAGCGGGCCGCCGGCCGCAAGGTGGTCGATGACGGTGAGGCGCATCTCGAGATCGTCAAACTCCTCGAGCAGGCGAAGGTGGTTTGAAATGAAGATCTGGGTATTCGCCGAAGATGCAGGCGGGTCGCCGGCGTCGATCGCACTCGAGATGCTCACCAAGGCTCGATCACTTGGCGGCGATGTCGCGGCGTTCTTCGTCGGTCCCGGGTCGGATTCGATCTGGTCGGCCCTCGGCTCGCACGGGGCCGCCACCGTCCATCACCTCGACCCGGGAAACGCCCTTCCTTCCGCCGCGGCCGCTGCCGCCCTCGCCGACCTCGTTGGTGCCGGCGACCTCGTGCTCTTCGGCCTCGCCCCCACGGACCGTGACGTCGCCGGAAGGCTGAGCGCCCGACTCGGGGTACCCGTCCTCTCGAACGCGGTCGACATCGTCGTGGGCGATGGCGTGTCGGCGGTGAACGAGATCCTCGGCGGCACCACTCTGGTGGAGACCCTCTTCACCGGTGGCGGGCCTCACCTCGTGGTGGTTCGCCCCAAGTCGTTCGTTGCCGAGTCAGGGTCGGGGGGCACTCCCGAGGTGATTGCGGTGCCGATGCCCGACCTCGGCCACGCCGGATCGGCGACCATCGTCGAGCGGCACGAAGAGCCGGCACAAGGCCCCAAACTGTCCGAGGCGAGCGTCATCGTCTCCGGGGGCCGCGGCCTCGGCTCGGCCGAGAAGTTCGGCATGATCGAGGAACTCGCCAGCCTGCTCGGCGCCGCCACCGGGGCGACCCGGGCAATCGTCGACTCGGGCTGGGTGCCTTACGCGATGCAGGTGGGCCAGACGGGCAAGATCGTGAAGCCGACCGTCTACATCGCCTGCGGAATCAGCGGGGCGATGCAGCACCTGGTGGGGATGAAGGATTCGACCACGATCATCGCCATCAACAAGGACGAGGAGGCGCCGATCTTCGGAGTCGCCGACCTCGGGATCGTCGGAGACGTCCACAAGGTGCTCCCCAAGCTGATCGAGGCGCTGAAAGCTAAGTAGTCGCCAGTCGCCAGTCGCCAGTCGCCAGTCTCCAGTCAGAGCCAAGAGCCTGCGACCTCTTCGGCTACCTACGCTGTAGCGGGTCCACGTGGGTGCGATGGCTGTTGAGCATGTCGCGCGGCACGGGCTCGGGAAGCATCACTCCGACCATGATCGCCCCACCGGCCAGGGCGGCCACGGCCCACCACGCGGTGACGGACTGAAGGATAAGGGCGGCAGCGGCGAAGTAGACGGCGAGGACGACAGCCCCCCAGCCGACCTTCACCAGCACCCGGTACGAGGTGGTGACTTTCCAATCGGCGTGATGTGATGTCTGCGTGGTCACGCACCCGTATCGGCGTCAGCGCCCCAGACATGAAGGAAGGATTTCGCGAATCGACCCCCACTTGCGACCTGCCGGCTGACGCCTGCGGGTCTAGAGCCTGAACCCGTGGGGGATCAGTTCCTCCCTGGTGTGCTCGATGGGGCCCTTCGCAAGTCCGTCGACGATGACGCGGTCGACGTCGAATTCGACCATCAACTGGCGGCAGTTGCCGCAGGGGTAGCCGGGGGTGTCGCCGCCGTCGAGGCAGGAGACGGCGACGGTGTCGATCTTGCGAACTCCCGCCGAGGAGGCTCGAGCGATCGCCGATCCTTCCGCGCAGATTCCGGAGCCGTAGGCGCTGTTCTCGACATTGGCTCCGGAGTAATGGGTGCCGTCGGCTGCCACCACCACCGCCCCCACCCGGTATTTCGAATAAGGGGCGTACGCGTGCTCCGCAGCTTTACGCGCTTCGGAGATCAATTCCTCGTTCGTGCTCACTCTTCCTCCATCAGCGCGTCGACGAATCGCTCTCCTTGAAAGTGAAGCAGGTCACCGGGACCCTCGCCCACTCCGAGCAGCTTCACCGGCACCCCCAACTCGCGTTCGACGGCGACCGCGATGCCGCCTCGGGCGGTGCCGTCCAGTTTGGTGAGGATGACCCCGGTCACCCCGACAGACCCGACGAACGCCTTGGTTTGGACGATGCCGTTCTGGCCCGCGGTGCCGTCGAGCACCAGCAGCACCTCTGAGACCGGCCCATCGCGTCCAAGGATCCGGACGACCTTGCCGAGTTCGTCCATGAGATTCCGCTTCGAGTGGAGCCGGCCGGCGGTGTCGATGATGACGACGTCGATTCCACGGGCCGCCGCCGCCGAGCGTGCATCGAACGCCACCGAGGCCGGGTCGGCGCCCTCCTGGCCGGCGACCACGTCGACCCCGAGGCGAGCACCCCACTGCTTCAGCTGCTCTGCGGCCGCGGCGCGGAAAGTGTCGGCCGCCCCCAACAGCACCGATTTCCCCTCGCTTTGCAGGAGGGAGGCAATCTTGGCGATCGTCGTGGTCTTGCCCGAGCCGTTCACGCCGACGACGACGATCACCGCCGGGCTTCCCTCCAGGGTGAGGCTCCGATCCCGGTCGGCGAAGGCGGCGATCAACTCGCGCCGCAGCGCTGCCCGCGCCTCCTCAGGCGTCGACACCCCTTGATTGCGGACCCTCTCCACGATCCCCACAGAAGATGCCACCCCGACATCGGCCTCGATCAGCGTCTCCTCGACCCCGGCCCAGAAGGCGTCGTCGATGCCTCTCCCGAAGAGACCGCCGAGCCGCCCCCCGAAACCGCGGATGGCGGGGGGGCGATCGACCGTCGGAGTGACTCGACGGATCTGGGGTGACTCCCGGCGGAATCGCCATCGCCAGACGACGACCCCGATGACGAGGGCGGCGACAACCGCGGCAACCGTCAGAATCGGGTCCATGCCCACACGGTAGTTACGGGGTCGACAGACGAGCCCGGGCGCCCGAAGCCATCGAGTCGATCAGTTCGAGGTTGCCTTTGCCGCAACGGTCATGCGTTTGGCCAGTACTCGCGAGGTCTCGCCGGGCTCCATGGTGACGCCATACAGGATGTCGGCCGCTTCCATCGTCTGCTGCTGGTGGGTGATGATCACCAACTGCGAAGTGTCACGAAGCGTGTCGACGAGCCTGATGAACCGTCGCAAGTTGGCGTCATCGAGTGCCGCCTCGACCTCGTCGAGGACGTAGAAGGGGCTGGGCCGCGAGCGGAACACCCCGAACAGAAAGGCGAGGGCGGCCAGCGATCGCTCGCCGCCCGAGAGCAGGGTGAGGCGCCCCACCTTCTTGCCCATCGGCTGGGCGTGGATCTCCACACCCGTCTCGAGCGGATCGTCGGGGTGGGTGAGTTCGAGGCGGCCAGTGCCACCGGGGAACAGCACCGAGAAGTTCTCGGCGAACTTGGCCGCGATGTCGTCGAACGCATGCCTGAACAGGCGGCCGATCTCCTCGTCGAGAGCCTTGATCACCTTGCGGAGTTCGGACCGGCTCTCCTCTAGATCGGCCAACTGCCCGTCCATGAACTCGACCCGTTCACTGAGTTCGCGGTACTCGGCCGCAGCCAACTGGTTGATCGGACCGAGGCGGCGAAGGGTGGCGTGCAGTGAGTCGGCGTGCGCCTCGGGTTCGACCCCCTCGGGGATCTCGGGCCGAGGAGCGCCGAGCGCTTCCTCCTCGGAGGCGTCGATGTCCCGACGGAGTCCCTCGGAGATCGACTCATCACGCACCCGCAGTTCGGCTGCTTCCACCCCCACCGCCGACAGCGACTCCCTGGCGGATTCGATGATGGAGTTGAGCGCCTCACGCCGTTCGCGCGCTTTGTCCAGCCTCGATCCAGCTTCGCCGGCCTCCGACCGCAGCAGCCGCTGGCGCTCGCGGATTGCGCCCAGGTGGCTGCGAACCGCTTCACCCGCACGGCGGGCGTGGTCCTCGACCCTTGCCAGCAGCGTCACCCGGCCGGTGTCAACCACGGGTTCGCCTCCGGCGAGCGCTCCGGCGACTTCGGCCAGTCGCGTCTCGAGGAGTGAGCGCCGCTCGGCAGCGGCGGCGAGGACGGCGGCCGCCTCTTCGCGGCGCTTGCGGGCATCGTCGCGCCGCCCCGCAATCTCCTCGCGGCGGCGGGCGATGTCGTCCCACGCTGCCTGCCGAACCGAGTCGTCACCTTCGAGGTCATCGACCCTGCTCCGCATCCGCACGATCCGTTCACTCCGCCCGGAAGCAGCCTCTGCGATCGCCCGGGCGCGGGCATCGAGCCGATCGAGCTCAGCCTGGCGCTCCGCCCGTGACCGTTCGAGCAATGCCAGGGTTTCCTCGATCGCAGCCACCCGGCGCTCCATCGCGTTGGAGGCGGCGGCAGCCTCGGCCTCCCGGGCGGTGGAGGCCTGACGCGCCCGAAGCGCGGTGGTTTGCCGGCTGGCGGCGCGGGCGGCATCGGTCTCGGCCCGTTCGGCAGCGACGCGGGCCGCCTCGATCGCCGCGGGGCCGACACCGTCGGGGTGAGCGGCGACGATGCCGACCGAAGTGACCAGATCGCCTTCAGGCGTGACCACCCGTACCCCCGGGTAGGCCGCGACGATCGCTCGTGCCTGGACCCAGCCCTCGACCAGGACGACATCACCGAGCAGCGAGCCCGCCAGTACCCGGTCGGCTCCGGGCCCGAGCAGGTCGACGATGGCGTGCCCACCACCGGACACGGCCGCCTCACGGGCCGGCACCTTGCCGTCGCCGGTGCCGCTGACGAAAGCCACTCCCCCCCGGCCCTCAGACTTCAACGCCCCAGCCGCGGAGGCGACACCGGCGACGTCCCTGGTGACGAATGCGTCCGACCACGGACCCAGGGCGGTGGCGACGGCGGCGATCAACCGGCCGGGTACATCGAGGCGGGCGGCAATCGTGCCCATGACCCCCTCGAGGGCCGCCGCCCGCTCCCGGGTTTCGGGGTCGGCCAGACCTGCCCCGGCCGCTTCCAGCGCCTCCACCCTTGCCCGGGCGGCGGCGAGCACCGTCTCGACAGCCCGATGGGCGTCCTCGGCTGCAGCGAAATCCACTCGATCGCGTTCGGCTGCGATCCCGGCACTCTCATGCTCCCTGGCCAACCGGGAGCGCTCGGCAGACAACTCGCCGGCTTCGCCGCGGAGCCGGTCCAACTCCCTTCCCTCCTCGTCGACGATGGCCGCCACCCCGCCACGGCGCTGCGCCAACTCGGCCGACTCGCGCTCGTCGCGAATTGCGGCGGCCTCGAGGGCGGCGAGGTCACCCCGCATCGAAGCGGCGGCGCCCTCGGCGGGGAGCCGATCGGCATCGGCCAACGATCGCTCCTCCTCTTCGAGCGAGCGGAACATCATCTCGGCGCGATCGGCTGTCTCCCCGGCACCGGTCTCCTCGGTGCGGGTCGCCGCGATCCGACTGGCGAGGTCGTCGTGCTCGGCGGTGAGGTCGCGCCGCCGAGTATCGACCCCGGTCATCGTCGCCTCCAGCGCGATCCGGCGCTCACGGGCGACCAGGGCTATCCGGTGGAACCGCTCGGCCGAAGTCTCGAGGCGCCCTGCGGCCGCGGTGTCGCGGTCGAGTGCCTCTCCGGTCTCGCCTGCGGCGGCTTGCAGGTCTCCAAGACTGGCGACGATGTGCTCGCGTTCGGCCACGGAAGCGTCGAGCGACTTGCGGTTCTCGGTCTCGGTGGTCGAGAGCTCTTGGAGACGGGTCCGTGCATCCCTGAGACGCTCACCCCCCACCCACAGCCGCACGGATCGCCAGGCGTTGCGAACCTCATCGTGGCGAGCGGCGGCACTCGCCTGACGCTTGAGGGGCTTGATCCGCTTCTGCTGCTCGTTGAGCAGATCGCGTAGCCGGGAAAGGTCGATGTCGGTGGCCTCGAGTCGCCGCATCGCCCGGTCGCGGCGTGCCCGATGCTTGACCACACCGGCCGCCTCCTCGATAACTGCCCGATGCTCCTCGGGGCTGGCATTGAGCACTGAGTCGATCCGGCCCTGACCGACGAGAACATGCTGATGGCGCCCCACCCCGCTGTCGGAGAGGAGTTCCTGGATGTCGAGCAGCCGACACGGGGCTCCGTTGATTTCGTACTCGCTCGTGCCGTCCCTGAAGAGCCGCCGGGTCACCGTCACGTCGGCCATGTCGAGTTCGAGACGCCCCGAGGAGTTGTCGAAGGTGAGCGAAACCTCCGCCCGGCCCAGCGCCGACCGTATGGCCGTCCCGGCGAAGATCACGTCCTCCATCTTCGAGGTGCGAAGGGAGGTGGTGGCCTGGGTACCCATGGCCCACGCGATCGCGTCGACCAGGTTCGACTTGCCAGAGCCATTCGGGCCGACGACCACGGTCACCCCGGGCTCGCACTCGATCCTGGTCCGCTCGGCGAAGGACTTGAATCCCACCAGTGTGAGGGTCTTCAGATGCACAAGTGGTCGCAGGGTATCACCCCGAAATCACACGCGTGTTGTTCGTATTTATGGCTCTTCGGCTGACGCCTCATCGCGGTGTCGACTGGGTCCCTGCCCAGCCGACCCTGGGCCTGAGGCCCAGGGTCAAGCCCTGATCCCGAACCCTTCGACGCCCTCTGGCGATGCCTCGGCGGTCTCGACACTGGCCACCTTCGCCTCGGCAGGACCCTGCTCGAGCCACGCCACCATCGCCGCCACCCGCTCCGCTGGCCCCTCGATGTGAGCCTCGACCGCGCCATCCTCCCGATTGCGTACCCATCCGGTCACTCCGATTCGTTCGGCGGCCCGGCGAGTCGACCAGCGAAAACCCACCCCCTGCACCCGCCCGGCAACCACCACCCGGATCGCCTTCATGCCCCACCAACGAAGTCTGCGACGACCTGCTCGTGCTCGGGGCAGAAATAGAGGGCGGCGGAGGCCAGCGTCGCCCCGACCGCGATGCCCTGGGAATCGTCGAGCGCACCCTCCAACTCCTCGATGGTGGATCGCTCGACCCCGAAGAGGATGGCGGCCGCGGAGAGGGCTGCACCATCGACGCCCCCGCCCGCGTCGAGCGAGGCGCAGGCAATGGTGCCGCCCGCGATGAGGGGCTCGTCGTCCAGAACGAGGTCCGCTCCTGCTGAAGCGATCGCGGTCCGCACCGAGGCGAGGAATGCGTCCACGACCGAGGCGTCGCCGGTCTGCGTCGGGCACACCTGCACCAATCCGGCCACGATGACTTCACGAATGATCAGGTCGTCGGCCGGGTCACCGGGTGCTGCCGGCAACCCTTCGATGACCTCCTCGATCGAACCCCCCGACGCGCAAAGGCTGACGATGGCATCGGCGAGATCGTCCGCCGGCATCTCCTCGAACCTCGAACCGTCGAGAGCGCGGTCTGCCTCCGCGGCAAACTGGATGGCGGCCGGCATGAGCCCACTCGAGGAGTCCTCTGGTGTTCCGGCGGAGCAAGCGGCGGCGACCAGGGTCATCGCCACCACCGTCACACTTGACAGCCGGCGCACCAGAAACTGCTCCTATCGCGGATGACGCTCCTCTCGATGATGCCACCACATCGCCGACATGGTTCCCCCTCGCGCCCGTACGCCGCCAGACGCTGCATGTAGTCGCCGGCGCGGCCATCGGGGAGCAGGTACGCGAGGTCGCCCAGGCTCGTCCCCCCGTGGCGGATGCCGGCTTCGAGAACGGGTCTGATGGCCCGCCGGAGTGCCCGCACCTCGAGGGCGTCGAGAGATCCTCCGGGGCGATCAGGACGAATGGCGGCGCGGTGGAGGACCTCGTCGACATAGATGTTGCCGAGGCCACTGACGATCCGTTGGTCGAGCAGCAGCGCCTTGATCGGGCTGGTGCGACCGGCCAGCGCCTGCTCGAGGTCCCGAGAGGTGGGGAGATCGCCGAGCGCGTCCCGTCCGATCCGGCCCTCGAACATCAGCGCCAGTTCGTCGGCCGTCCACGCCGCCACGAACCCGAAAGTGCGCGGATCCACCAGCCTGATCTCTACCGGCCCGTCGATGTGGACGACGACGTTGGTGTGGGGGGCTTCGGCCTCGCCCGGTTCGGCCACCGCGATCCGTCCCGACATCCCCAGGTGAGTCACCCAGGTGATGTCGCCGGCGAGCCGGGCGAGGAGGAACTTGCCTCGTCGGTCGAGCGATTCGATCCGCCGGCCGACGACCCGATCGGCAAAGTCGCCGGGCCGTTCGTGGCGACGGACCATCCGGTCACGCCGCACATCGGCCGCCCGAATCGTGTGCCCGACGATCACCGGGGCGAGAAATCGGCGGGTGGACTCGACCTCAGGCAGCTCAGGCATCGGCGAAGCCGCGCGCTTCGAGCGCCGCCCGGGCAGCGGCCTGTTGGGCGCGCTTCTTCGATGTGCCGGTGCCGCGGCCGATCACTTCGTCTCCTACCCGGACCGTCGCGGCGAATGCCCGCGAGTGGTCGGGTCCCGATCCGATCATGTCGTAGACCGGGACACTTCCCTCCTGGGCGATCACCTCCTGAAGCCTGGTCTTGTAGTCGCGCTCCCCGGGAGCCGAGGCGCGTTCGGCGATGATCGGCCGCCACCGTTCGAGAACGACTTCCCGGGCGGCTTCGAACCCACCGTCGAGAAACACCGCGCCGATCAGAGCCTCCATGCCGTCCGACAGGATCGATGCCTTGTGGCGGCCCCCGCTGGCCTCCTCGCCACGGCTGACGCGCAGCGACGCGTCGAGGCCGATCGAGCGGGCGACCACGGCCAGCGTCGCCTCGTTGACGACCCCCGCCCGCACCTTTGCCATCTCGCCCTCGGTCAGATCCCAGGCTTCGTGGAGTTCAGTCGAGACGATCAGCCCCAGCACCGCGTCGCCGAGGAACTCGAGGCGCTCGTTCGATTCGTCGGTGTCCTCCTCGCCGATCCACGACCGGTGGGTGAGGGCGAGGTCGAGAAGCGAGCGGTCGGCAAAGGTGTGGCCCAGGGCAGTCTCCAGTGCCGGGGCGGGCTCAGCCACCACTCAGCCCGGCCTCGATGCGCGCCACCAGTCCCCGCTCGGCGCCTTCGGCGGCCATCGCGAGGGCATTGGCGATGGCGACGCGCGACGACGACCCGTGTGCGATCACCACGGTGCCCTTGACCCCGACGAGGTGCGCTCCGCCATATGCCTCGGGATCAAACCGGGCGCGCAGCGCCATGAGGCGGGGGAGGATCACCTGGGCCGCGGTCTGCACTTCGGGATCGGTGTCCGACGAGATCGCCTCGAGGATCACCCGGGCCACTGCCCGGACCGAGCCCTCGGCGGTCTTGAGAAGCACATTGCCGGTGAAACCGTCGGTCACGATCACATCGGCCTTACCTCGGCCCAGGTCGCGGCCCTCGACATTGCCGACGAAGCGGATGCCCGCCTGCCCGGAAAGGACCTTGTGGGCCTCGCGCTCGAGATCGCGGCCCTTCCCCTCCTCCTCACCGATGTTGAGCAGACCCACCGTGGGCTCGGTGACCCCGAGGTACACCTCGGCCACCACCGATCCCATGACGGCGAATTGGGCAAGGTGGCTGGCCTTGACGTCGATGTTGGCGCCGGCGTCGAGCACCACGGTCGGGGTGCCCAGCGGGAAGATGGTGGCGATGGCTGGCCGGGATACGCCGGGGATACGCCCGATGACGATGGCGGCCGCAGCCATTGCCGCTCCGGTCGATCCGGCCGAGACCATGCCAGCGGCCAAGCCTTCGCTGACCAGACGGGCGGCGACGCTCACCGATGCGCCCTTCTTCTCCCGGATCGCGGCGGCGGGGTCATCGCTCATGTCGATCACATCGGGGGCGTGAACGATCGGGAGATCGGGGCCGGCCTTCTCGAGTTCGGTGCGGAGAAGGCCCTCGTCGCCTACGAGGACGACATCGACCCCGCGGGCCGACGCGTCGATCGCGCCAAGAACCGTCTGCTGTGGGGCGAAGTCCCCGCCCATGGCGTCGAGCGCTATACGGACCATGAAATGGGCCTCAAGATATGCGGAAATCGTTCACGGCACCAATGAGAAGTCGTTATTGCCGATCGCCGCCATGACCTCAGCTGGGGAGGACCTCCCGGCCCTTGTACGTACCGCACTCCTTGCAGACGCGGTGAGAAAGCTTGGGCGCGTTGCACTGCGGGCAGCGAATGGTGGCAGTAGGAGTGATCTTCCACATCGCCTTCCGCCGCCGGGTGCGGGAGGCGGACATCTTCTTCTTCGGGACCGCCATGACGCGCCTTTCGAGACCTCAGGATTCGAACAATTCCCGCAACGACGCAAACGGGGAGTCACCATCCTCGTCATGCCCCGGGCAGGAGTTGGTATTCAAGTCGCCCCCGCACGTGGCGCAAATTCCGCGACAGTCGGGCTTGCACGTCGGAACAAGCGTCACCGACAGCAATACGGCGTCGCGTATGGGGATTTCGAGGTCGGCGACGTCTCCGTCGAGGGGGTAGGCGTCGGGATCCTCATCGAGCCCGAGCACCTCGGAGAACTCGACTCGAAGGGGTTCGGCCCACTCCACCAGGCAGCGGTGGCAGGTGTGGGTGACGTCGGTGTCGATCACCCCCCGGACGAGCACTCCGCCGGCGGCGCCCTGCAACACCAGATCGGCGTGCAGATGAGGCCCCACCACCGACAACTCGAGGGGCCACTCGATCTCGGCGTCGATGGTGACGGAACGGCGTTTGCCGCCATCACCGTGGACATCGGAAACGGGGATGCGGAAGGGAGCATGTCCCCGGGTCATTGGTGCCTCGTCTTAGGGGGTGAGCGAATAGGTCGCTGGCTTCATAGGGTCTCGGCTTGTGGCAAGCCGAGACCCTATCCCGGGGCGAGCCTATTCGCTCACCCCCTTCAGTCTTCGTGGCGCCGCGCCTGGTGCAGCTCTGCGCGGAACCCTCTCACCTGAGAGAGTAGATCGGACAGCACCGTTTCGGTTTGCTCGAACGCCTGCTCCGAGTAGTCCTCTGCCTCGAGCCGGATCCGTGTCGCCTCGTTCTCGGCGTGGCGGATCAGGGCGTTGGCCTCGTCGACCGCTTCCTTCACGATGTACGACTCGGTCACCAATTCCTCGGAACGCTGTCGGGCTCGTTCGAGCATCTCGCGCGCCTTCTCATTGGTACGGGCCACGAACGCCTCACGCTCCCGCACCATCCAACGCGCCGCCCGCAGCTCCTCGGGGAGGTCGTCGCGCAGGCGATAGAGCATGTCGATGAGCCGGTCGCGATCGAGCATCACGTTGCCCGAGAGGGGAACCGTTCGGGCCCCTTCGACGGCGATGATCAACTCGTCGACGAGTTCGAGCAGTTCACCCAACCGGGGCGGTACCGGGATCTCGTCGGGGGGATCGATGCCAAGGTCGTGCTCGTCGGTCATTTGCGGAACCTCTCCTGAAGGGCCTTGGCGACGACATCGGGGACGAGTTCATCCACCGATCCCCCGAATCCGGCTACTTCCTTCACCAGTGACGAAGACAGGTAGCCGAACTCAGGCTTCGTGGCGATGAACATGGTCACGATGCCGGAAAGCTGTCGGTTCATCTGCGCGAGCTGGATCTCGTAGTCGAAGTCGGTCATCGCCCGCAGGCCCTTCACCACGATGTCGGCGCCGATCTCACGGGCGAAGTCGACGAGCAGGCCCTCGAACCCGGCCACCTCGACGGTGTCCCAGGGGCAGCACTCCTCGAGCATCGCCTTGCGCTCTTCGATAGTGAACAGCGGCTGCTTCGACGGATTGGTTACCACTCCGACCACCACCCGATCGAACACCGCCACGCAGCGCGACACGACATCGACATGCCCGTTGGTCGGCGGGTCGAAACTGCCAGGGACCAGAGCCGTGATCACCGATCCTCCTTGGTCAGCATGGTGACCTCCGCATCTCCGTATCGGTGCCGACCGGCAACCTCGAGACCGGGAGGCAACGCGGGTTCGCCGGATCCCACCCTGCGGTGGAGCACCACGATCGCGCCGTCGACCAGCCTACGGGTCAATAGACCGAGAACCTGTTCAACCGACGGTAGTGCCAGGTCGTAGGGGGGGTCAACGAATGCGAGATCCACTCGCGCCCCCGGCTTCTTGAGGTGATCCTCGACCTTCTCGGGGACGACCACCCCACCGAGCGCGACCGTGTCGACGTTCTCCCGCAGTACCCGGGCCACATCGCGCCGCCACTCGACGAAGGTGGCTGACTCCGCCCCTCTGCTCAACGCCTCAAGGCCCAGGCTGCCGGATCCTGCGTAGAGATCGAGCACCCGGGCCCCGTTGACCGCCGAGCCGAGCGAGGAGAAGATCGCCTCCTTCACCCGGTCCATCATCGGCCGGGTGGAGTCACCGGGCGGACCCTTGAGCCGGCGTCCCTTGGCGGCTCCGGCGATGATCCTCACGAGATGAACAGCCAGTCGTCGGCCTCGCCGAGCAGCGCCCGTATCTCCTCGGCCAATTCCGGATGGGTCACCAGTTCGGGATCATTGGCGACGAGGGCGAAAGCCTCCCGGCGAGAAGTGACCAGCATCTCGGTGTCGCGCAGGATGTCGGCGAGGTGGAGGTCGGCCATGCCTGCCTGCTTGGCGCCGAAGACGGTGCCGTGGCCCCGGATGCGAAGGTCCTCCTCGGCGAGAAAGAAGCCGTCGTTGCTCTCCGCCATCGCCGCCAGCCGCTGCTCTCCTTCGGGGGTACCGGGGTCGGCGATCAGGATGCAATACGACTGATGCTCGCCGCGCCCCACCCGGCCACGCAGTTGATGCAATTGGCTCAGCCCGAATCGATCGGCGTCCTCGACCACCATCACGGTGGCGTTGGCGATGTCGATGCCCACCTCGATCACCGTGGTGGCGACGAGCACGTCGACTTCGCCGGCCCGCATCCGTCCCATCACCTCTTCCTTGTCGGCGGACCGCATCTGGCCGTGGATCAGGCCAACCCGCAAGTCGGAGAACACCGTCGACAGGCGCTCGTGCTCGGCGGTCGCCGACGCCGCTTGCAACTTCTCGGAGTCCTCCACCAGCGGGCACACCACGAAGACCTGGCGGCCGGCGGCGACCTCCTTGCGGATCAACGAGTACACCTCGGCGAGCGATCCCGGATCAGGTGGGACCACCCGGGTGATCACCGGGAGCCGACCACCCGGCATCTCGTCGAGAATGCTCATGTCGAGGTCGCCGTAAAGGGTCATCGCCAGCGTGCGCGGGATCGGGGTCGCCGTCATGATCAGCAGGTCGGGTTCGGGGCCGGTGGCCTTCTCCTTGAGTTGCACCCGCTGGTGCACCCCGAACCGATGCTGCTCGTCGATGACGGCCACCCCTAGCCGGCTGAACTCCACCCCCTCCTGGATGAGGGCGTGGGTGCCGACGACGATGTCGACCGTCCCTTCGGCGATGCGGGATAGCACCGTCGCGCGGTCGGGCGACGACCCGGTGAGAAGTGACATCCGCACGCCGACCCACAGCGCCATCGGGGCGAGACCGAGGAAGTGCTGCTCAGCGAGCACCTCGGTGGGCGCCATCACCGCCCCCTGATAACCACCCTGGACCGCGGTGAGCAGAGCCGCCATGGCGACCACCGTCTTGCCCGACCCCACTTCCCCCTGGAGCAGCCGGTGCATCGGATGGGGTGAGCTCATGTCGCCCTGGATCTCGGCGATCACTTTCTTCTGGGCATTGGTGAGCGTGTAGGGGAGCACATCGATGAACTCATCGACCAGACCGCCGTCCACAGAATGGGCGATGCCCTCGGCTGCCTGGATCTGTCGGTGCTTACGCACGGCCAGCGCGACCTCGAGCCGGAAGAACTCGTCGAATACCAGCCGGTCTCGCGCCGGGTCGATCAGTCCCATCTCCTCGGGGAAGTGAATGTCGGCGATCGCCGTGTCGCGGTCGATGAGGCCGAGGCGCTCCCGGATCCCCGGCGGGACCGGGTCGGTGACCGGACGCGCCCGGAGAAGGGCGTTGTGGATCGCCCGCCGCATGTGCCCCGGTCCTACCCCTCCGGCGGTCGGGTGGACCGGCATCACCCTGCCCGTGGTGAGCGACTCCGAAGGGCGATCGAGCACGTCGGCATCGGGCGACGCCATCTGCAGCCGTCCCCGGTAGCGCTCGACCGTGCCGGAGAGGGCGACCTCCACTCCCTCGGTGAGCTGCGTCGCTCGGAACCCCTGGTTGAACCACGTGGCGACGAGCAATCCGGAGCCGTCGTCAATCGTTGCTTCCACGATGGTGAGATTGCGCCGTGGCCGGCGAGTCGACACCTTTGTCACCCGGCCGATCACGGTGATCTCCTCGCCCAGCGGCAGCTCGCCCAGCGGCAAGAGACGGGACCGATCGACGTAGCGGCGGGGAACGTGCATCAACAGATCGGCGACCGACTCGATGCCGGCCTTGCGCAGGTTCGCTCCCCGTTTGCCCGTCAAGCCTTGCACCCGCTCGATCGGGATCCCGGCGAGATAAGCGAGGCTGCGCCCGCTCACTCGACCCCGAAGATGTAGGGGTAGAGCGGCTGGCCGCCGTCGATGACCGACACCTCCACCGCGGGATGGTCATCGGCCAGGTGAGCAACCAGGGCGGCAGTGGCGGCGGCGGCGGCGTCGCTCCCGGTGAAGATCGTGATCATCTCGGCGTCGTTGGCCACCAACGCATCCATCACCCTGGTGGCTGCCGGTGCCAGCTCGTGTTCGACCAGTGCCACGTCGCCCCCGATGATCCCCAGCCAGTCCCCCTCCTCGCAGGCGCCCACCGGCGTCATGGCGCCGCGGACCGCCTGGGTCACCTCACCCCACGCGACCGAACCTGCCGCCGAGGCCATTGCCTTCACCAGCTCGTCGGGGTCGGCACCGGGGAGGTAGGCGATCATCGCCGCGAGCCCCTCTGGCACCGAACGCGTGGGCACAACGAGGACTCGTTTCGACGAGAGCGCATCGAGCTGCTCGGCGACGGGAATGATGTTCTTGTTGTTGGGCAGCACGATCACCGTGTTCGCCGCCGTCGAGTCGACGACGGCCAGCATCTCCCGCACCGAAGGGTTCATCGTTTGGCCGCCGACGACCAGACCCTGCGCTCCGGCGTCGCGAAATAGCTCGACGATCCCGTCACCCACCGCCACCGCCACCACCCCGACCTCCATCTCTGCGAACTCGGGCAACGGACTGAAGGACAGAGCCCGGTGGAACGCCTCCTCGGCCGCCTGATCCAGCAGGTCCGTGATCTTGATGCGCTCGGGTCGGCCCAAGGCGATGCCGGCTTCGACCGCAGGGCCGACGTCATCCGTGTGGATGTGGCAGTTCCACACCCCCTCTGCGCCGACGACGACGATCGAATCCCCCATATCCGACCAGGACTCCCGCAGCCGGTCACCGGCATCGGGATCGTCCGCGTGGAGCAGGAACATCACCTCGTAGCGGAGCAAGGCGACCGAGTGGTCTGGATCGGCACCGCTACTGGGGATCAGTTGCGCCGCGGCGGCGCGGAAGATCGCCTCGGGCAGCACCACGTCTTCACCGGTCACCTCCTCGAGGAAGGCCACCAGTAGCAGCAAGAACCCGGCGCCGCCGGCATCGACCACTCCCGCCTCCTTGAGGACCGGCAGCAGGTCGGGGGTCGAGTGGAGCGCGTCCTCGGCGCGTTGGTAGATCCTCAGGAGAAACGCCGCGAGATCCTCCCCTTCGGGGGTGTCGGCATCTTGGGCGGCTTCAGCGGCCTCGCGCAGCACGGTGAGAATGGTGCCTTCGACTGGCCGACCGACGGCCCTGTAGGCGGCGACCGAGGCGCGGCCGAGAGCGTCGACCAACTGCGCCGTGCCCAGCGATGGGGAGCCGCGAAAGGCGTTGGCGAGCCCGGCGAGGATCTGCGACAGAATGATCCCGCTGTTCCCCTGGGCGCCCATCAGCGAGCCGTGGGCGAGAGCAGTGGCAACCTGATCCATCGTCTCGGCAGGCCGAACCTCGTTCATCACCGATTCGAGGGTGAGGGTCATGTTCGTACCGGTGTCGCCGTCGGGGACCGGATACACATTGAGCCGATTGAGGGCATCCCGATGCTGGTGCAGGCGATCGAGGTACCGCTGGAGGATCGATTTGAGGTCCTGCGCACGAAGCAACAAACGGTGGGCAGCCACCCGAGGAGTATACGGAGGGCCTGCTCCCGCCCCGGCTTAAGCCCCAGCAAGACCGGCCCGGGCTGACCGGAACCGCCGAAGACCTACTCGGTCGGGCTACGCCTTCTCGATCTTGCCGGCCTTGATGCACGACGTGCACACGTGGGCACGGCGGGAGTTGCTCCCGTGGCGCACCCGGACGCGCTGGATGTTCGGCACCCACCGGCGACTGCTACGCCGGTGCGAGTGGCTGACCTGTTTACCGACCCACGGCTCTTTTCCGCAGACCTCACAACGAAAAGACAAGGGAACCTCCGAAGCGGAGGTGAACAGTAACACGGGGGAACAGGGTCCAGACCCTCCGCTCGCGTTCCACTACTCCTGCCAATTGCCAATTGCCAATTGCGGGGCCGAGCGCAGCGAGGCCCTCTTCTATACTCCCCGCTCTATGCAGGGTGTCGTCAAGGTGTATGACCCGAAGACCGGGTTCGGCGTGGTCGTGCTCGACTCCGATCAGTCCGAAGTGTTCCTTCAGCCGGGCAGTTTGAAGGACAGCGTCTTCCGGGTGCTCAGGCAGGGTCAACGGATCGTCTTCGAGGTCGACTCCAGCGGCGCCAAGCCTTTCGCCAGCCGGGTGCGAATGGGGTCCGACGGCTACTGATCCGACCGCCGTTCGAACCCCCTCATGGCTCTTCCACCAGCCGCTGCTTCTGCCGCTCGTACAGCCGGTTCAGTACCGCCCCCACGGCAACGGCGAGGCGCTGTGCTCGGATCGACGAAAAGAAGTCGAAGCCGTGATGAGCCCAGGGCACTTCGATGTATCCCGCCGGAGGCCCGCCCGCTCCCCGCAGCCTCTGCGCCAGCAGCCTCGACTCCTCGGCGTTGACGAGAGAGTCGTCACCGCCATGCACCACCAGGAACGGAGGCCGGTCTGCCGTGGCCCGATGGATCGGCGATGCCGTCAGCCACGCCTCCCGATGGGTCACTGGATCCGATTTCATGATCTGAGTCACCAAGTACGGCCACTTCGCCGACACGCCATCGGAGGCGAGCATGTCGTGAACGCCGTAGAAAGGCACAGCCAATTGCACGCGGGCCGCTCCGTTGCCGAGGCCCGCCAGCGCCGCCAGGTGTCCCCCAGCCGATCCGCCGGTGACGGCGACGAAACCGGGATCGATCCCCAGTTCGTCGGCATTCCCTCTGGCCCATGCGATAAGGCGCTCGACGTCGTGGAGGTGGTCCGGGAAGGTGGCCTCAGGGCTGAGGCGGTAGGTGGCGGCAAGCACCACCCACCCCGACCGGGCCATATGTCTGAGCAGCGGCCGTGCCTGCTGCCCCTTCTCGCCCCGCCACCATCCGCCGCCGTGGAGGTGGATCAGCACCGGGGCGGGGCCAGTGAAACCCACCGAGGTCACCCGATCCACCAAATGCCGCTCGTGGGGTCCGTACGAATGGGTTTCCAGCCGGAGACCGCTCGCAAGCGGCGGGAACGGGCGCAGCAGCGTGCGAAGCCGGATACGCGGTACGACCACGTTCTCGCCGAGCACCTGCTCGACCCCGGCGACGATCGCCGCCCGTCCCCGCAGGCTGCGGAATAGAGCTAGGAGGAACCCGGACGCGCCCAACCCCATGAGCAGCAAGCCGATCATCCCGGCCCAACCCGCCGTCCACTCGGCGGCAATGAACACTGAGGCGACCAAGCCGATCCCGCCGAGGAACCAGGGGGCCAGTTCCGCCGCCGCCATTGCCGGCCCCCACCACGGCCCCCGCATCCCCCGGCCCATCGTGGAGGTGACTCCGAGAACGAGCGCGGTGAGCGACAGCGCCAGGAAAACGAAAGACATCCGCCAAGAGTACGGCACCCGCCCCAACCCTTGAACACCGGCGCGGGTATAGTCCGCGGAGGACGACGACCCCTAAGGAGTGACATGGTCGAGGCCTACGTGCTGATCCAGACCGAGGTCGGAAAAGCGGCCCAGGTGGCAATGGAAGTCGGGAAGATCGACGGTGTGAAAGCATCCGAAGCCGTCACCGGGCCCTACGACGCCATCGTCCATGTATCCGCGGACGACGTCGATTCACTCGGCAAGTTGGTCGTGGCCAAGATCCAGTCCGTCGAGGGGATCACCCGCACCCTGACCTGCCCGGTCGTCAAGCTCTAAGAGCCTCGCTGCGCTCGCGGTCCATGGCCCATAGCCCGACGCGTCCAGGCGCCTCGTTTGGGCGCGTTCTGCCACCTGCGACCTAAGAAAGCGCCAGGCTTACCAGTTCGTCGCATAGTTCGGCGTACGACATCCCCGTCGCGGCCCACATCATCGGGAACATCGACTTGGGGGTGAATCCGGGCATGGTGTTCAGCTCGTTCACCAGGAACCCGCGTCCGTCGGCCTCGTAGAAGAAATCGACCCGGGCGAGGCCGCGGCATTCGAGCACTTCGAACACCTTGCATGCCATGGCCCGGACTATTGCCGCCTCGGACTCGTGCAGGTTGGCCGGGACGACCAATTCGGTGGCGTCGTCCCGATACTTGGCGTCGTACGTGTACCAGCCGTCCTTGACGACGATCTCCCCCGGTACCGAAGCGCGAGGCCCCTCGAGCACCGCCACCTCGATCTCGCGTCCGTTGACCTCCTTCTCGACAAGCACCTTGCTCCCGTGACGGAGGGCGTCGTCGATGGCGTCCTTGAGGCTCCCGTGATCGTCGGCGCGTGAGATCCCCACCGATGAACCCAGGTTGGCGGGCTTGACGAAGACCGGGAAGCCGAGGTCGTCGGCGACGCCACCCACCACCGCTGAGGGATCATCGAGGTAGGCGGACCTGCGCACGACGACGTAGTCGGCAATCGCCAGCCCGGCATCCCGGCAGAGTCGGTTCGCCACATCCTTGTCCATGGCCACGGCCGATCCCAGCACACCTGACCCGACATAGGGCAGCGACGCCATCTCGAACAACCCCTGGATCGTCCCGTCCTCTCCGAAAGGGCCGTGCAGCACGGGAAAGGCAACATCGATCTCGATGGCAAGCCCATCGGCCAAGAGGCGGCCACCAGGGACCTCGAGGGATGCGTGCGGCCCCTCGGCGCTCAACGGCCGGGTCGCCGGGTCGGCGAGGTGCCAGATGCCGTCGCGGTCGATTCCCACGGCAGTAACGGCATGGCCGCGGCTCTCCAGCGCCTGGAGGGTCGAAACTGCCGAAACGCACGAAACCTCATGTTCCTCGGAACGTCCGCCGAAGAAGAGGGCTACTCGAGCCATATTTGGAGATCCTGCCGTGAGCGTGCCTGCCGAAGTGTATCGACGACCCTTGGGGTTCAATGGTCACCGGGCCACATCCGTGGTTGCTGCTGAGAGCCGCGGTCATACCAATCCGGTCGAGGCGGCGCGAGCCATCGCCGGGGCGATCGCGGCGGTAACCGGCGCTTCCAGCGTGGCGATCGTCGCCGGCGGCGCAGTAGTCGCAGTGCACCGTGACGGCCACGACCTGGCCCCGCTCTCCCCCAGCGCCTCGGCCGCGATCCAGAGCGATCCTTCGAACACCGTGATCGTGCCCCTGCCCGCCGAAGCGCTCCCCTCGCCCGCCAGCCTGGTGGTGGTCGGCGCGGATCCGGCCTCTGATCACGAAACCCTGGCCGAGATCGCCGCGCTTGGCATCGACATGGCCGCGCTGGCTGCAGCCACCCAGAAGGCAATCCGATCCGCCGCTCTCAAGGACGAGTTCGTCGCCCACGTGAGCCACGAGCTGCGGGCCCCCCTGACCACGATCGTCGGAGCACTGCAAACCCTCGAACGCCTCGACCCGGCAGACCCCAAGGCCGACTCGCTACAGATCTCGGTGCGCGAGGGCGCTTCCCGCCTCCGCCATCTGGTCGAGGACCTGCTCGTCGCCACCAAGATCAATGGGGGTCGCCTGCCGATCCGCCCGCAACTCACCGACGTGGTGGAGGTCGTGGAGCAAGCCGTTGCCGACGTGCCGGGGGCGGCCGGAGTCGACGTTCGCGCCGTAGGACACATCCCCAAGGTCGACACCGACGAGGACCATCTCCGCCGCATCGTCACCAACCTGGTCGACAACGCCGTCCGCCACGGAGACCGACCGGCAGTGGTCATCGAGGCGTCAGGGTCGGGCGCTCTCGTCGAGGTCACCGACCACGGCCCGGGACTGCCGCCGATCGTTGCCCTCGATCCGTTCTCCGGGGACCACCAATCCGAAACGGGGCTCGGCCTCGGCTTACGGATCGCCGGGGGCTTGGCCTCCGCCGTCGGCGCCAAGTTGAGCCACCACGCCACTCCTGGTGGAGGGGCAACGTTCGTCCTCGAGCTTCCCGCGGAAGCCGACTCCTAGGACTCGCCGGTTCCGCCGGCAGCGATGGCGTGAAACCCGCCGTCGACGTGCACTACCTCGCCGGTCGTCATCGGCGCCCAGTCACTGAGCAGGACACCGATCATCCGGGCAACCGGCTCCGGGTCGCCGACATCCCAGGTGAGGGGCGCCCGTTCGGCCCAGACTTCTTGGAACTTGGCGAACCCGGGGATCGACTTGGCGGCCACGGTCCCCAACGGGCCGGCCGATACCGCATTCACCCGAATGCCGTGCTGGCCCAGGTCGCGAGCGAGGTACCGGGTCACCGCCACCAGCGCCGCCTTGGCGACCCCCATCCAGTCATAGGCGGGCCACGCCTGGGTGTTGTCGAAGTCGAGGGTGACCAGCGCGCCGCCCCCGGCCTTCTGCATGAGCGGCAGCAGTCCGACGGCGAGGGTCTTGTACGAGAACGCCGAAGTTAGAAACGCGGTCGAAGCACTCTCCGCCGGGGTCGTGAGGAAGCGGCCCCCGAGGGCATCCTCCGGGGCAAAGGCGATGGCATGGAGCGCGCCGTCGACGGACCCCCACCGCTTGTCGAGGTCGGCGACCAGGGCCTCCATGTGGGCCGGGTCGTTGATGTCGAGTTCGATCACGTCGGGCGGGTCGGGGAGGCGCTTGGCCGACCGCTCCGTGAGGCTCATCCCCCGCCCGAAGCCGGTGAGGACGATCGAGGCGCCCTGCTCCTGGGCGATCCGGGCCGAGTGCCACGCAATCGAGTCGTCAGTGAGCACCCCGGTGATCAGCAGCCGCTTGCCGTCCAAGAGCACGGAATCTCCCCCTCCGGTGTGTCAGGGCATGGTATCGGAGCGGGCGGGTGGCCTCGCTCCGCTCGGCCCGCAATTGGCAATTAGTAAGACCCGACCAACCACGTTCGGGATTTTGCACCCGGTCTGGCCGGAGCGGGAGCCGTAGCCGGAGCGGCTCTTCCTGGTGACTGGCGACTGGCGACTACTAGACGTTGGCCCAGGCCCGCAAACCCAGACCCATCACGAAGAGGAGGAGCAGGCCGTACGCCAAAGCGGGGCGCTTGGCGAGTTGGGACCGGTAGATGTAGGCGAAGGTGAAGGTGAAGAGGATCACGAAGCCGTAGAACAGGTGGAAGTCGTCGTCGGGCCGGATCCCCTGGCCGTAGAGGGCGAACCCGAGGCCCACCTGGACCAGCATCGCTCCGATCGCCACCCACGTGGCCACCTTGAACCAGCGTCCCGGTGCCTTCTTGGCAATCGCCGCCGCCAGGCCCCAGAGTCCGACGAGCCCTGTAGCGATCACCGCGACAAAGAACCATTTCGAGTGAAGACCGCGCATGGGGGTGATGGTAGGTAGGAGAGCACCGCGACCCGCGTCCAGGCCAATTACCAATTGCCGCCCGCCGTCAGGCGGGCTTGGTCACATCCGCCACCGTCGCCGCGAAGTGTCGGATCAGGTCGGCGGCGTCGAGGTGGATGGCTACTCCATGGGCTCCTCCTCCGAGCGAGGCAAGCCCTTCGATCGTGGCGTCGGCGATCACCGGCAGGGCCGTCTTCGATCCGAACGGCGTGATCGTCCCCGGGCGATACCCGGTCACCTCGAATGCCTCCTCCGCCTCGGCCAGGGACATCCGCGAGACGCCGGCGAGCTTACGCAGCTTCGCCCAGTCGATCACCCGATCGCCGGGCACCAGGACCATCAAGTGGTCACCCTCGGCCCTCCGCACGACGATCGACTTGAGCACCCGGCGCACCTCTACGCCGCGCTTCTCGGCCGCCTCCTCCACGGAATTGACCCGGCCGTACTCGACCACCTCATGGGCGACTCCTGAGTCAGCGGCGGCCCGGGTCGCCGGCGTGTCGGTCACCCTTCGAGGAGCAGGTCGGAGTAGCGCTCCCGGACCACCTTCTTGTCGAACTTGCCGGTACCGGTCTTCGGCAACTCGTCGGCGAAGTCAATCCGATCGGGCAGCCACCACTTGGCGACCCGGCCTTCGAGATGAGCCAGCAACTCCTCGGCGGTGACCTCCGCGCCGGGGCGGCGGACCACCAGGGCGAGCGGGCGCTCCTGCCACTTGATGTGCTTGACCCCGATCACCGCCGCCTCGGCGACTCCGGGGTGAGCCATCAGCTCCCGCTCGAGGTCGAGGGAGGAGATCCACTCGCCACCCGACTTGATCACATCCTTGGCCCGGTCGGTGATCACGATGTAACCCTCCGTGGTGATCTTGCAGACATCGCCGGTGCGCAGCCAACCGTCGACGAAGGAGTTGGGCGACCGGGGGTCCCGGTAGTACTCGGCGGCGATCCACGGGCCCCGGATCAGCAGCTCGCCGAACGCCACCCCGTCCCAGGGAAGTTCCTCGCCCGCCTCGTCGACGATCTTGATCTGCAGGCCAGGAGCGGGCAGGCCGGCGGTCTCGAGACGATCGAGTTTGCCGTCGAGCGACAGGCCATTGTGCTCAGGCAGCAGCATCGCCGCCGACGCCACCGGGTTGGTCTCCGTCATCCCCCAGCCCTGCTGTACCCGGATTCCGCGTTCCCGCTCGAACCACTCGACCAGGGCCCGCGGCACCGCTGACCCGCCCGACAGCAGCATGCGAATGCTCTCCAGCCGCTTCTCCGGATGGTCCATCAGGTACTGCTGTACCCCCAGCCAAACCGTGGGCACCCCTGGCGAAAACGTGACCTTCTCGGATTCGAACAGATCGACGAGACCGCTTGGGCTGTAGTCCGGCCCGGGATACACCAGCCCGGCCCCGGCCGTCACCGCCGTGAACGGATAGCCCCAAGCGGCGGCGTGAAACATCGGGACCACAGGGAGGATGGTGTCCTCCGGCCCGATGTGGAGCATCGCCAGGCCCGAGATGGTGTGCAGGTAGGTGGACCGCTGGGTGTAGGCCACCCCCTTGGGGTTGCCCGTGGTGCCCGAGGTGTAACAGAGCATCATCGGCGAGCGTTCGTCGAGCAGCGGCCACTGCCCCCAGGGTTCGGCATCGGCGATCAGGTCCTCGTAGGAGATAAACCCGAGAGGTGAGTCGGGTGCCTCGCCTCCCATGACCACGAAATGCTCCACGGAGGTGAGTTCGGGGGCGAACCGCTCCACCAGGGGCACCAGGTCGATGTCGACGAACAACGCCTTGTCGCCGGCGTGGTTGACGATGTACGACAACTGGTCGGCGAAGAGCCTGATGTTCAGCGTGTGGCAAACCCGCCCGGTGTTGGCGGTGGCCCAGTAGAGCTCGTGGTGGCGGTGGTTGTTCCAGGCGAAGGTGCCCACCGCGTCGCCCTGGTCCACCCCGAGCCCGGCCAACGCGGTGGCGAGCCGGCGCACCCGCCCGTCGGTCTCGGAATATGTGGTGCGGGTGCGGGCCAGGTCGTGGCCCACCGAGACGATCTTCCTGTCGGGATGGATGCGCACCGACCGGTCGTAGAGGGTCGAGAGAAGCAGCGGGAAATCATCCATCATGTGCATTTCGTAAACCTATCGGACGGGTTCAGCCGACGACGCATGTACCGGGCGAAGAGCGAAAGGCAAAACCCGGTCCGAGGCGTTCTCGTTAGGTCTGGTCGCGGAGGAGTTTTGCCTTCTGGCGGTCGTACTCGTCCTGGGTGATCAGGCCCTCCTTGAGGAGTGCGCCAAATCGCTCCAACTGGGCCACCGTGTCGGTCTCCTCGATGCCGTCCCTCCCCAGGCTCTTCGCCCGCAGTTCGCGCAGGCGGTAGACGAGGCTCTGGAACGCCTCAGGCTGGGGGATGTCGTTGAAGTTCGACTGGGCGTTCTCGCCGGCCGACTCGATCAGCAGGTCGCCGGAGCGCAGAATCCGCTCGAGGATCGACTGCGAGAACGACATGTGGTTGATGTTCTCAAGCGGGATCTCCGTGCCGGCGCGGGAGAGGATCCCGCTGCGCCGGATGATGCGCTCGTTGGTCACTATGTAGTGGGTGAACCACCAGGCAATGAAGGGGTAGAGGCCCAACTTCAGGAATGCCAGGAGAACGATTCCGGTCACGGCCCAGTCGAAGGTGCTGTTGTCGGGCGGGTAACGCCAGGTGAGGAAGATCAGCGCGGCGAACAGCAGCGTCCACGCGAATGGGATGAAGAGCAGTCGCCAATGCGGGCGGAACTCCCGGACTACGGACTCGCCCTCGGTCAGAAACTTTTCGGGGTAGGACATGTGCCAAGAGTAGGCGCGGGCAGGGGCCTGGTGACGGGCCGGCGGGCCGGAATGTCAGACTGAGCGCATAGAGAAGCCTCCCGGGATGATCGCCCCGGCGGCATCGACCGATTGCTACGGCGCAGATTCGATGGAGTTCGCCCCCAGAACGCGGAAAACCCCGAGGGAGTCTTGGCCGAAGCCTCCACCCTCTCGGGGTTGTTCCGATCGAAGCGCTCCTTGCGAATCGCTCCTGTCCCTGACCTCGAACCGAAGTTCGGTGTCAAAGCCGGCCCGGCGACCGCACCGTACCTTTCGGCCGATGCGACCCTCCCGAAGGAGCTAGGTCGGAAGCCGCCGCCTGCCGTTACCGGCTCTTGGCATCCCCGCATCGCTGCTTGGACAAGTGGGACAGTACGTGCCACCCCCACCGAGCGCAAGCCAGAACGCTATATGGATTTCGCGTCTCAGCCGGAGTTTTCGCGGGCAATTCCAGTCTCCAGTCACTGGAGACTGGAATCTGGAGACTGGAGAGACTGGAGACTGGAGACTCCAAAAAGGTGGAACCCCGAGAAAGCTTTGGCCGAAGCCGCAGCCCTCTCGGGGCTCCATGTCCCCCCGTTGAGCAAACCCTTGCGGGCTGCTCCCCAGGGGGAACCGACCGGTGTTGCCACCGCCCGGCACCCTCCTGCTGGACCGAAGCCCAGCGGTGGGCCGTGGCCCCGTGGCGCCGAAGTGAGCCCGAAGACCCTCTCCGGCGACCCCTTGCGGGGTGGTCCCCGGGGCCGCCTCCCGTGTTTCCTTTCGGATCCTCGGGAAGAACTGGGGGCACCATACGACCTTGCCCACGACGCGGGCAACCGAAACTGCTATCTCGTTTTCGCGTGCCTACCCGAGTTTTCGCGCGGGATTCCGGTGGCGTGCGGCAGTTCTAATGTCCCGCGCCGCGATGGACCGCCTCCTCACCCCCCACTTCGTGGCCGCGTGGCTGGTAAGCCTCGTGTCGGGCCTCGCCTTCTTTCTGTTCGTCCACTTCCCCCGGTTCCTCGAGGGGGTGGGGGCGAGCAAGGTCGAGATCGGGTTGGTGGTCGCGGCGACGGCGCTCAGCGCACTGGCGGCCCGCCCCCTCCTCGGCCGGGAACTCGACCGGCGCGGCCGGCGGCCGGTGCTGTTGCTCGGCGGCGCGGTGAATGTCTGCGTCCTCGGCCTCTACCTCACGGTGACGTCGCTCGGACCGTGGCTCTACACCATCCGGATCATCCATGGCTTCGGGGTGGCGCTGGCGTTCACTGCCATCCACACGATCGCCGCCGACCTGGTTCCCGAAAGGAAGCGGACCCAGGGCCTCGCCCTTTTCGGAGTGTCAGGGCTACTACCGATCGCGCTGGGCGGAGTGCTCGGCGAGTTCGTGCTCGATCGTTGGGACTTCGACGGCCTCTTCCTGACTTCCCTCGGCCTCAGCGTGATCGGACTGGCGCTCTCCACCCGGATTCCCGAATCGTGCGTTCCCATGGGCAAGGACGGGGCGGTGTCCTTCTTGCGCCCCCTGAAGCAGCCCAACCTCCGCCCGCTGTGGTGGCTCACCCTGGTATTCGCCCTGTCGTTGACCGCCTACTTCACCTTCCTGCGCACGTTCGTGGATGAGACGGGGATCGGGACCGTCGCCGGCTTCTTCGCTGCCTATGCCGGCACCGCGATGTCGTTGCGGCTCGTCGGTGGATGGCTGCCGGACAAGATCGGCCCCAAGCGAGTGCTGTACCCGGCGATGTTGGTCTTCGCCACCGGTTTCGTCCTGCTGGCGACGGCCAGCGACGGCGGATCGATTCTGCTGGCCGGAGCGTTCTGCGGAGCGGGGCACGCCTATGCGTTCCCAATCCTGTACTCGCTGGCGTTCACCCGGGCTGCCTCCACCGACCGGGGGTCCGCGTCGGCGATCTTCACCGGCCTGTTCGACATGGGGGCCCTCATCGGCGGTCCGATGTTCGGGGCCCTGGTGACCTGGTTCGGCTACTCGTCGATGTTCCTCATCGCCGCCGTTTGGGTGACGGTCGGGTCGCTCGTCTTCAGCCTCCTGGAAGGCGACATCGGACCCCGCAAGCAGCTCCGAACTACATCTGTGTCAGTCGGGTGACGTATAGTCCCGAGGCATGGGACTGGAGACATTGAGTCCGAGCCGGGCAAGCGATTTCAAGACCTGCCCCCAGCTCTTCAAATTCCGAGCGATCGACCGCCTGCCTGAACCGACCACGGTCTATCAGGCACGAGGCACCACGGCTCACCTCGCTCTGCAACGGCTGTTCGACCTACCCGCCGCAGGCCGAACGCCCGAAGTGCTCTTCGATCTGTTCCGCGTCGCTTGGGCCGAGGTGCGGATGGGCGAATACGAGGGCCTGTTCGAGACGACCGAGGAGGAACGAGCCTGGGGGATCGAGAGTCTCGCCCTGTTGGCCAACTACTTCTCGATCGAGGACCCCACCTCGTTCGATCCCATCGATCGCGAACTCGACATGCTCGAGGATCTCGAAGGCATCACCATCCGGGGAATCCTCGACCGGATGGAGGAGACCGCCGATGGCCGGCTGGTGATCACCGACTACAAGACGGGAAAGGCGCCCCCCGAGCGATACGCCCTTCCGGCATTCTTCGCTCTCAAGATCTATGCGCTGTTGATCCGCCGCAAGACCGGGCGCACTCCCGACGAGATCCAGCTGATGTACTTGAACGGGCCGACGGTGTACCGGATCCCGGTGAACGACGCCCAACTGGACGCGATGGACCGTCAACTGCGAGCGCTCTGGTCCGCGATCGACAAGGCCATCGACGAAGAACGGTTCCCCCCACGGGTCAGCCGCCTCTGCGACTGGTGCTCGTTCCAATCGATCTGCCCCGCATGGGCGGGCACGGAGGTCGCGGCCAAGGCATTGGCGGCGGCAGGCCAATAGAGGCGTAGCCCCGGCCTACGGAAAGACGCCGCGGGCCAGTTTGGCCTCGGCGACTCGGCGAATCCCCTTGATGAGGGCGGCGGTGCGCAGGTCGGTGTTGTGCTTCGTCGCCACCGACGACACTTCGTCGTAAGCCCGGCTCATGATCTCGCGCAGCCGCCCCACGATCTCCGACTCCGACCAGAAGTAGTTCTGCAGGTCCTGGACCCATTCGAAGTAGGAGACGGTCACGCCACCGGCGTTGGCGAGGATGTCGGGGATCACCAGCACCCCCCGGTCTCTGAGAATGTCGTCGGCGGCGAGAGTGGTCGGCCCGTTGGCGCCTTCCATGATCATCTTCGCCTTCACATCCCCGGCGTTGGCCTCGGTGATCACTCCCCCGGTGGCGCACGGCATCAGCACGTCGCAGTCGATGGCGAGGATCTCCTCGTTGGTGATGCGGTCGCCACCGCCGTTGTAACCCTCGAGGGTCCGGTTCTTGTCGACATAGGCCATCGCCTCGTCGATATCGAGCCCATTTCCGTTGTGGGCCCCGCCGGAGATGTCGGAGATCGCAACCACCTTGGTGCCGAGTTGGTGGGCGGCCACTGCCGCATAGCGGCCGACATTCCCGAATCCATGGACGGAGACGCGCGCTCCTTCCACGGTGAGACCGATCTGTTGGGCGGCCACCGGCAAAAGGCTGACCATTCCCCGACCAGTCGCCTCGCGACGAGCGACTGAACCGCCGAGCGCCGGGGGCTTACCAGTGACGACCGCCGGCACGGCGTGGCCCTTCTGCTGGCTGTAGGTGTCCATGATCCACGCCATGGTCTGCTCGTCGGTACCCATGTCGGGGGCGGGGATGTCCTTGTTGGGGCCGATGAAGTCGATGATCTCGGCGGTGTACCGGCGGGTGACGCGTTGCTTCTCCGACCGGCTGAGGGTGAGCGGATCCACTCGCACCCCACCCTTGGCCCCGCCGAACGGCAGGCCGACGATGGCGCACTTCCACGTCATCAGCATCGCCAGGGCGGCGACCTCACCGAGGTTCACGTCGGGGGAGTAACGGATGCCGCCCTTGGTGGGACCCATCGTGAGGAGATGCTGAACCCGGTACCCGAACAGGCTCTCGACGTCCGAGTAGTCGTCCCGCCGATACGGGAAGGTGACGATGATCGATCGCTGTGGCACTCGGAGCCGTTCGGCGATGTTGTCGTCGAGGCCGGTCATCTCGGCGACCCGGTCGAACTGGTGCAACGCTTCTTGGTAGAGCGGTGAGTCCCACTCGCGCAGACCCTCACCGACGAACTTCTGCTCCATGGTCCTCTTTCCAGCAGAATGGCGGGAAGTCCAATCTAACGGGTCGAAGGGGGCCGCCAGCTTGACCGTCACGATCTACACCGTCGGTCATGGACGCGAGCCGTTCGAGAGGATTGCGGCCCTTCTCCGTGAGGCCGGAGTCAGCACTCTGATCGACATCCGCTCGGCTCCGTACAGCACCCACGCGCCCGACTTCGCCCGCCCCCTTCTCGACCAAATGTGCGCCGACGCGGGTATCGGCTATCGATTTCTCGGCCGCCAGCTCGGGGGCCGGCCCACCCACCCCTCCCTGCAAGGGCCCGATGGTCTGCCGGACCCCGCCCGCATCGCCGCCACCCCCGGCTTCGCCGCCGACCTCGGCCTGCTCCTCGAAATCGCCGCAGGCGGACCCGTCGCCATCCTCTGCGCCGAGGAGGACCCAGCCAACTGCCACCGGTCCACCCTCATCACCCCCGCCTTGCTCGACCGCGGCGCCCGGGTCCTCCACCTCCGCCACGACGGCACCACCCAGATGCATCAGGAGCCACTGGGAATCTGAGAGCCATCCGCCATCCTCCATCCTCCATCCGCAAGATCCGACCTGACCCCGTCGAGTGCGATCACCCGTTCTTGCGTTATTGCGAATTGCGGGGGCCGAGCGAAGCGAAGGGCCCCCGCGTGTCACACCTAACCGTTACCTTCACATCGTGCGTGAACTGCTTGTAGAGCCGGAGGGCTGGGATGCGGCGATTGCCGATACCGAGGGCCCTCAGTTGGTGGTCGCCGGGCCGGGAGCCGGCAAGACCGAGTTCCTGGCGCGCCGGGCGCGCCATCTGATCGCCTCGGGCGTCGCCCCGGAACAGGTGCTCCTGCTGTCATTCTCCCGACGTGGTGCAGCCGAGCTCCGCTCCCGAGTCGTCGCCGGGATCGAGCGGTCGCTCACTGTCGTCCCGGCCATGACTTTCCACGCGCTGGCGATGCGGGTGGTCGAAGCACACGGATCTGCCGGCGACTGGGCAACCGCCCCCCAGATCCTCACCGGCCCCGAGCATGTGGCGTTGATCTCGGAGTTGCTCGCCGCCGAGGACGCGAGCGACTGGCCGCTGCCCTTCCGCACGATGCTCGGTTCGCGCAGCTTCGCCGACGAGGTCACCGATTTCATGCAACGGGCATCCGAGCGGCTGATGGGGCCCGACGAGATCGCCGCCAGGGGCCGGGCTGACTGGC
This sequence comes from Acidimicrobiia bacterium, assembly GCA_040878325.1. Taxonomy (NCBI): domain Bacteria; kingdom Bacillati; phylum Actinomycetota; class Acidimicrobiia; species Acidimicrobiia bacterium. Next base: position 30,063 of record JBBDMM010000018.1, on the reverse strand, counting down.
GGGCGCTCCCCGCCTTCTTCCGCAGGTACCGCGTCGCGCTGCTCGAACGCGACCGCATCGACTACGGCACCCTCCAGGCCGAGGCGGTCCGTCTGCTGGAGGCACCGTCGGTACGCGAAGCGATCGCGGCGGCGTTTCAGTACGTCCTCGTCGACGAGTATCAGGACACGACCGTTGCCCAGGCGCGCATGGTCGAGCGAATCTGCCAGCCGCACGGAAATGTCACGGCCGCGGGCGATCCCTATCAGTCGATCTACTCGTTCCGGGGCGCCGAGCTGTCGAATGTCGCCGCCTTCCCCGAACGGTTTCGAGGCGCCGACGGCGAACCGGCACGGCGCATAGTCCTCACCACCTCATTCCGGGTACCCCGGGCGATCCTCGACGCCGCGGTGCGAGTTACGGCGGGGGCAGGCCTGCCGGGAGCGGCCGGCCCGGTGGTGCCCGCCCCGGGGGATGGCTCGGTGGAGACCTACGCCTTCGACCAGGCGTCCAATGAAGCGGAGTGGATCGCCTCCGAGCTGCAGCGAGTCCACCTTCGCGACAACATCCCCTATCTACGCATGGCGGTGGTGGTGCGCTCGAAGCGGCGCTTCCTCCCCGAGCTGTCCCGGGCCCTCGACCGCCGCCGGATTCCCCACGACCCCCCCGACGCCCGGCTCGTCGATCACCCCGCCATCCGCCCGGTCCTCGATCTGGTCGCCGCCGTCGCCCGGCCCGAGCCCGAACGCTCCAATTCGCTGCGCCGGGTGCTGCTCGGCCCGATGGTCGGCCTCACCCTGTCGGCGGCCCGCGACCTGGAGCGGATCGCGATGCGGGACGATTGGTTGACCGCGGTGACCGGCAGCCCGGCGGCGGCCCCACTCGTCCCCTTCCTCAAGATCAGCGACTGGGCGACGAAACAGCCCGCCGCCGACGGGTTCTGGGAGCTGTGGACGCGGCTCCCCCATTTCGAACGAGTTGTCGCCGAACCGGCCCGGTCCGACGACCGGGCAGCGCTCGCCTCGTTCGCCCAGGCCCTCGACCGGCTGCGCGAACGCAACCCACGCGCCTCGCTCGTCGACTACGCAGCGGTGGTCGACAGCGAGGACTTCGAGGCACAACCCCTCCTCGAGTACCGGGAGCACGGCGTCGACCGCGTCGCCCTCACCACGCTCCACCAGGCCAAGGGGTTGGAGTTCGACGTGGTCATCGTCGCCGACGCCCGCGAAGGGGTGCTCCCCGACCTGCGCACACGCGACTCGCTGCTCGGCGCCCGCCATCTGTCGCCCAACCAGGGTGAGGACGATGCCGGCTACCTGCGGTTCCGGCTGCAGGAGGAAATGCGGCTCGTTTACACCGCCATGTGTCGTGCCCGCCTGCGGGTGGTCTTCACCTGCACGGTCGCCCCCAACGAGGGCACCTCGGGTAATCCGAGCCGGGTGCTCCCCCTCGTGGCGGGGTCCTCGATGGAGGAGGCTTCACAGCCGCCGCCGCCCTGGGTCGACCCCACCACACCGCTCGAGGCCGAGGCCTGGCTGCGGCGACAGGTGCGCGACCCGCTGCTCCCTGCGGCGACCCGGCTTGCCGCTCTGGCGGCCCTCACCGACGAAGCCGAGTGGCACCCCCGGCCCCCATCAGAGTTCGCCGGGATCCTCGATCGAGGTCCCGACCATGGGCTGGTCTCCCCCGGGATGTCGCTCTCGCCGAGCGCCGCCGACGCCTACATCTCGTGCCCCCGGAAGTATGTGTTCAGCCGGTTGCTCCACGTCGACGACGGCGGCTCGGTGTACCAGGAACTCGGATCGGTGCTCCACCGTGTCTTCGAGCTTGCGGAGGAAGGCGCTCGCAAGCAAGGGGCCGACCACGCCGACCTGGCGACTGCCTTGCGGATCCTCGACGAGGAGTTCGACCCCGTGGCCTTCGGCTCCGAGGCATGGGCCGAGGCGTGGAAGGCACGGGCGGTGCGGATCGCCACCAAGCTCTACGAGGCCTGGCCGGGCCAGGGTCCCGCCGTGAGCCTGGAGCAGCGGGTCACCCACGAGGTCGACGGCGTCACCTGGTCGGGTCGGGTCGACCGGATCGAGCGCCGGCCCGATGGCCGTTGGATCATCGACTACAAGACCGGCACCACAGTGCCCGGCGTGCCCGCGGCAGCCCAGTCGGTCCAGTTGGGCTTCTATGCCCTCGCCACCGACTCATCCGACGACCCGGTGGGCGGCGCCGAATTGTGGTTCCCGGCCACCAGGGCCAAGAGCGTCACCACCCGCAGGTTCGATCTCGCCAACCTCCCTCTGGTCGAAACAGCGATGGCCGACGCGCAGCGAGGAATTTTCGGCGAAGACTGGACCCCCATCCCCGGGCCTGCTTGCGATGGATGCGCCGTCCGCTCCGTATGCCCCGAATGGCCCGAGGGCCGGGAGGCATTCGCCTCATGAAGCCCACGGCCGAGCAGCAGAAGATCATCGAGCATCCGCTCGAACCCGTCCGGGTCACCGCCGGCGCCGGCACCGGCAAGACGACCACGATGGCCCTACGTCTCGCCCACCTGGTGCGGGAGAATGGCCTCGAACCGGAACAGGCGCTCGGGATCACCTTCACCCACAAGGCGGCGGGAGAGCTGGCATCGCGGCTGCGGGAGTACCTACCGGAAATGGCCGCACATGGACGCGAGGTGGAGGTCGCCACCTACCACGGCTTCGCCCATGGTCTGCTGCGCGAGTTCGGCCCGATGGTGGGGGTGCCCCGTGGGGTCCAGGTGATAACGCCGGGGTATGTCCGCCAGCTGCTGCGCGACTCCCTCGGGGCAAAGCCACGAACCCACCTCGACCTGACGATTCCCGGGAGTCGGGTCGCCGAGTTGGTGACGCTGTCGTCTTCGATCGGCGATCACCTGGCGGCCGTCGATCTCGTCCGAGAGCACCTCACTGGCGACGCCGCGGTCGATGGCCCCCGACTCGAGTTGGTCGAGGTCATCGCCGATTATCAAGCGCGCAAGGACCGCCTCGGCGTCCTCGACTATGCCGACCTCGTGGTCCGGGCTCACCGGCTGCTCACCGAAGTGCCCGAGGTGGCCGCCCGGGTACGCGACCGCTACCGCGTCGTCCTGCTCGATGAGTATCAGGACACGAACCCCGGGCAGCGCGAGATGCTGCGGGCAATCTTCGGGGGCGGCTTCCCGGTGACCGCGGTGGGCGACTCCGACCAGACGATCTACGAATGGCGCGGAGCATCGCCCGCCAACTTCAACCGATTCCCCGAACACTTCCCGCTGGCATCCGGAGAGCCGTCGCCATCGCTCGACCTGTCCACCAACTGGCGCTCGGCCGTGTCGATCATCGATGTCGCCAACGCGGTGCGCGGCCGGATCGTCACGCGCAGCCCGCTGGACAGGCTGAATCCGCGCCCGAATGCTCCCGAGGGCAGTGTGCGCACCCACTGGCTCCACTCGGCGGTCGAGGAGGCTCGCTGGATCGCCGCCGAGGCCGAATGGCTCCACGAGGGCGGCCTGGCGTGGAGTGACATCGCCGTGCTGTTTCGCAAGCACCGCCAGATGGGTCTGGTGCGCGAAGCACTGGAGCACCGCGGTATCCCGGTGGAGGTGGCGTCGCTCGGCGGACTACTCGAGGTGCCCGAGGTGGCCGATCTGCACGCATGGTTACGGATCCTCGGCAAGCCTGACGATGCCCCCGCCCTCATCAGGTTGCTGCTCGGCGCCTCCTATCGGCTCGGACTCGGGGATCTCGCCCCACTCGCCGCCTGGGTACGCGCCCGCTCGCGGCCCCGCGACGAGGATTCGCCGATCGGCTGGGCGATCCTCGAGGCGATCGACGACCTCGAGTCCGTCGATGGCCTCTCCCCCGAAGCCCGCCGCCGCCTGGAAGGGTTCCGTTCCCGCTACCGGGATCTGCTCGAGATCGCCCAGGGGGTGAGCCTGGTGGAACTGAGCCGGCGGGTGCTCGACCGTACCGGCGCCTGGCCCGAGGTCGATGCCCTCGATGGTGCCGCCCGCCTGTCAGCCCGCCTCAACCTCTACCGGTTCCTCGACCTCGCCGAGGAGTGGAGCCCGCTCGAAGGCGCCCCTTCGCTGCAGGCGTTCTTGGAGCACCTCGAGGTGCTCCAAGACGAAAACACCTCCGACGAACTCGATACCGCCCGCATCAGCTCCGAGGATGCGGTGGTCCTCATAACGGTCCATCGGGCCAAAGGCCTGGAGTGGCCGGCGGTGTTCCTCCCCGCGCTCTGCAAGGGCACCTTCCCGTCCGGGATACGAAGCTACGAAGACCCCCGCTCCAAACCCGAGGTGATGCCGCGCGAGTTGCGGCTAGACGCCTCTGACCTCCCTCATCTCGGCGAGGATCCCGACGAACGCAAGGCGGCGTTGCTGGGGGCGCATTCCGATCAGGAGTGGCGCACCGCCTATGTCGCAGTGACCCGAGCCCGGGACGTCCTCATCGCCACCGGGGCCTTCTGGTACACCGAGAAGACGGCCAAGGAGCGGAGCGAGCTGTTTGCGGTGATCGACCAACTGGCCAATCCGGCTCCCGGTCGCTGCGAGGAGCCGGGCGATCCGCCCGTCACCCTGCGTTTCGACTCCGAGCGCGCCGCCGAGCCCGATCCGCTCTTCGCCGATGGCTGGCGGTCGGCATTGGCCACCGCGGTCACCGACCGTTCGACCGTGCGCAATCTGGCCAAGGAGGCGGGGGTGAGCGTGGCATACGATGCGGCAGTGGACCAGCTTCAGCTCAAGCTCGACGGCTTGCCCACCCCAGGCGACACATCACCCACAGACCCGCCGTTTCGCACTTCGGTCACCGGCCTGGTCACCCTCGCCGGCTGCCCTCTCCGCTTCTACTGGACCGAGGTCGAGCGCCTGCCTCGCAAGCCCACGCCTGCGGCCCGACGCGGGGTCGAGGTCCACCGAAAGATCGAGCTCCACAACCGGGGCACGGTGGCGTTCGACGAGGCCGACGAGACCTTCTACGACGCCGTCGACGGATACGAGGGGCCGGTCACCTCGGCATACGACAAGTTCCTCGCCTCCCGCTTCGCCGACCGCCTGCCGCTGCTCGTAGAGGCCCCGTTCGACCTGCTGGTCGAAGGGGTGAGGGTCGCCGGCCGTATCGACGCCGTCTACGAGGATGAGCCCGGGTCGTGGGAGGTCGTCGACTTCAAGTCCGGTAGGCCGAGCGACGATCCGGCGCGCCGTGTTCAGCTGGAGGCCTACGCAGTCGCCGCCGAGGAAGCGGGGTTCAGCGGAGGTCGGGCCCCCGACAAGACCCGGGTGACTTTCGCCTACCTCGGCGGTGACGCCATCGTCGAGCAGTCGGAGGTCGTCGACCGAGAGTGGCTCGCGGGTGCCCGCACTCATCTCGCCGAACTCGTCGGGGTGGCCACGGGCGACGTGTTTCCGGCCGCCCCGTCGGCGGCATGCCGCAACTGCGACTTCAACCGGTTCTGCGAACCCGGCACTGCATGGCTGGCGGCCAACGCATGACCTGGGCGCTGCTCCTCGGTTACCTCATCGGCAGCATCCCCACCGCCGACCTCGTCGGAAGACTCCGGGGCGTCGACCTGCGGACGGCCGGTACTGGCAATCCAGGGACCGCCAACGCCCTCCGCGTGGTCGGGCGGGCGGCGGCAGTGACGATCCTGCTCCTCGATCTGCTCAAAGGCGCCGGGGCGGCGATTTTCGGGCTGGCCCAGGGGGGTGACTCGACCGCCGTGGCGGCGGCGGTGGCCGCGGTGGCCGGGCAGGTGCTCAACCCGTGGTTCGGCTTCCGTGGTGGGAAAGGTCTCGGGGTCACCGGCGGAGCCGCGCTCGTGATATGGCCGGTGGGGGTTGCAGTCGTGCTGCCGGTCATTGCGCTCGGCGCAGTGGCCTTCCGGGCCGCGGTAGGTGCCGCCCTCGGCATCCTCTCATTCTTCCTCTTCAGCCTTCTGTGGGCCAACGAAGGATGGACGACATTGTGGGGTATTGCCCCTGACGACACGCTGGTGTGGTTCACGATCGGGATCGGCGTCCTCACCCTCCCCAAGTTCGTCGACGACCTCCTCGGCCGCGGGACCTAGAGCACCCGCCCGGCAGAGGTCTGCAGCGGAATCGTCACCGGGCCGTCGTTCACCAGCTCGACCTCCATGTGCGCCCCGAACCTCCCGAGGCTCACGGGGATGCCCTCGGCGGCGATGGTCGATGCGAACAACTCGACCAGTTGCTCGGCGATCACCGGCTCGGCGGCACCCACGAACGATGGCCGGCGGCCGCGACGGACGTCGGCGAGCAACGTGAACTGACTCACCACCAGCACCGAACCTCCCGCCTCTCCCACCGACCGGTTCATCTTCCCGTCTGCGTCGGGGAACACTCGGAGGGTCGCCACCTTCTCGGCAAGTGCCACCGCATCCGGGTCCCCATCGTCGGTGCCGACCCCGACAAGAACGAGCAGCCCGCGGTCGATCGAGGCGATCGGCAGGCCGTCGACCGTGACCGATGCTCGAGTGACTCGCTGTACCACGGCTCGCATTCATCGGGAGCCTAAGGGCGTGCGCGGATAGGTCGCGGATCCCATCAACTCTCGGCTTGCGGCAAGCCGAGAGTTGATCCCGGGGCGAGCCTATCCGCGCACGCCCTTAGGGGGTTTACCCCCCGGGGCACGGTCGAGCGCACTCTTCTTGCATCCACTTCACGAATCCCGAACACGCGCGGTCGACATTGACGATGGCAACCAGCAAAAGGAGGTAGCCATGCGTAAGCGAATGATCGTCGTGGTGGCGTTGATCCTCTCGGTGCTCTCGGTGAGCGGCGCGGCCTTCGCGCTCGACACCACGAGCGACGAGGTCACGATCGACGGCACCGGCAAGCTCAGCGCCCACGGCGTAGGCAACGTCGCCATTGAGGGGGCGGGCTGGGTGAAGATCAAGATGAATGGCGACATCACCATCGTGGACAACGCCGGTGACGCTTCCATCCGGATCCGACCCTTCGGCCACCACTGGGAGCGCTCCGACGACACCACCGTGGTCCTCGAGGACTTCAAGGGCGTGATCGTCGTGAGGGGTTCGGACTTCACGATCGAAGCCGAAGGCAGGTTCCGTCGAATCTTCGCCAAGGGCACCGGTGTCGCGTTCCTCCAAGGACGAGGCTGGTACCGGGCCACCGGCGGGTACTTCGGAACCTGGACACCCGGCGGAGTGCGAGTGAACTACTCGCTGTAGATCGTCAGGGAAGCGATGAGGGTGGGGCGGGCGAAAGCCCGCCCCACCCTCGCCAGCGTACGGGTGTCATTCGGGGCCGACACCCCCTGGAACCAGGGCTTCCCGGCCATCGTCTAACCCGGCGTGATTCGCATCGGCGGGTTGATTCTCGGTCTCGTCCTCGGCGCAGCGTGCACCGGCAGCGCCGGACCTTCAGGAGTAGAAGGGATCCTTCGCGAGGTCGGCGGCCCCGCAGGTCTCCTCGACCGCCCGGTGGCTGGCACCGTCGCCATCTATACCTATACCGGCCAGGGCCATCAGCACGAAATCTATCGACTACCCGGAGCGGAACCCCTCATGAAGGTCCCGGCAGATTCGATGGGCCAGTTCCACGCTGATCTGCCCCCTGGCGCATACCTTCTGACGGCGGTGATGCGCGGTGGCACCGTCTGCTCTGCTCAGCAGGTCCTCATAGAGCCAGACGACTTTCTCTCCGTCGTGATCACCTGCGCTGCCTAATGGACCCTCCGGGTCAGACGGGTTTTCACCCCCACCCGGGTCAGGGCCGTCGGCCGCCGAGCAAGCGGCTCCGCAAACTTGCTTGAGACCCCGTCTGGACGATTGGAGGGGCCAGGAAGCGAAAGGCCACCGGACTGATGACGGCGGACACCGCCACAAGCATGATCGCCCCCGCCCTCAGCCCCGTAGACAGCAGCCCGAGGTCGAGGCCGAAGTCGGCCAGGGCGATGATCACAGACAGCTGTCCCGCGAGGATGAACCCCGAAGCCAGCGCCTCCCGGGCGGAGAACCGTCGCAGCATCAGCAGCATCGACGGAACCAGCTTCACGACGAAGGCGATCACCACGAGCGAGAGCGCCTGGCCGAGAATCGCCGGATCGCGCAACTCGTCGAGCGGGAATGCGATCCCGACATTGATGAAGAAGATCGGGATGAAAAAGCCGTAGGCGAAGCCGTTGAGCTGTTCCTCGAGGCCCCCCGGCTCCCGGAACACAAACTTGAACACCGCTCCGGCGAGAAACGCCCCCAGGATCGCTTCGATCTCCAGGAGGGCCGACAGTCCGACGAAAACGAACAGGAGCGCCAACGTGGCGCGGGTACCCATCTCCGCAGGGTCATCGGACCGGAAGAGCCGCTCGAATCTCTCCGGGTGCCACCAGGCCGCCCGCCGCAGGACGACCAGAGCGACGAGCATCACGGCAAGCAACGCCGGGATCGAAAGCAGGTCGATCCCCAGGCCCTTCTCCACCACCACACTCAAGAAGACGATCCCGACGAGGCTCAGCACCTCGCCGAGGACGGCAGTGATCAGGATCATCTGGCCGACCCTCGTTCCGGTCCTCCGGGTGTCGCGCAGCGCCGGCACCACGAGGCCCAGCGCGGTCGCTCCGATGAGGAAGGTGACGAAGAGCCGCTGCTCCAGCGACTCGTGCTCGAGAAATCCTGCGCCGAAGAAGGCCGCGGCCACGAAGGCACCCACCAGTGCGAGACCGCTGACCAGCTGGGCCGGGCCCTGACGTTCCAGTCTGGTGAAGTCGATTTCGAACCCGGCGAGGAACATCAAGAGGAACAGGCCAAACTCGGCCAGAAAGCCGAGCAGCGGTTCGCTGGCGGCGATGATCCCGAATACTGGGCCAACGACGACCCCGAACCCGATTTCGAGCACGATGGCGGGAACCCGAATCCGCCCCGCTATCAGAGGGATGAGAAACGCCGCCGCCGCGATGGCGATCAGGGACACCGGAGTCGCAATGCCATGCGGGCTGCCCCCGCTCGACACCTCCACCCCGGCCGCCAGCGCGGAGAACATCAGCGCCGACTCGGCACCACAAGGGTGCTGATGTCGACTCGCAACACCAGATGCCCGACGATGCCCGGCGCCAACACCGTCGGCCTTCGGTCCGACGCGCCCAGCACCAACAGGTCGGCGCCGTCGACCTCTGACTCGATGACCCTCACCGGGTTGCCCTCCCGCAGCTGCCGGGCTACCTCGACCCCATGAACCGAGGCATCCTCCCGAATCCGAACCAGCGCCTTCACCGCTTCGTCACGTCCGTCGCTCCCGGTGATAAAGGTGGGAGGCACCACGGCCACCGCCTTGACCGAAGCCCTTCCCGCGGCCGCAAGGTCGATCGCGGCGCGAGCCGCGGCGGCGCCAGACGGGGTATTCCGGGCGGGGGCGACGATCCGCTGATATGGGTGAGTGCCGCGAGCGAACAACACCGGGCGGTTCCAATCGGCTGCGCGCCGCAGCATTCGTATGGCGCGGAACCTTCCGATGATGGAGGACGAGGGTGCGGGCACGACCACCAAACCGATGCTCTGTTCGAGTACCACCGCCCCGATCCGCTGTGATGGATCTCCAGCCACCGGGTGGAAGCGAACGTCCACGCTCGCAGCAGATCCCTTGATCTCATCCAGCATCGCCTCGACCTCGGCCGCTTCTGATTCTTCGCGGATTGCGCCGAGGTCGGGATGGGCCACCACCAGCTCCTCAGCCGGGCTGTTCCGGGTTATCTCGAGCGCCTCAGCGAGTACCTGGGATGCTTGGCTGACCGACCCGAAGGCGACCAGCACCCCCTTCCCGAAGTCGAGCGGGAACCGCGCCTCGCCCGCAGTGAACCGCCGCACGATGAGGCTGAAGTCGGCGGTAGCCCCGACCACCGTCACCAGATCGCCGGTCTGGATGACGGTCGAACCGTGCGGCACGATCAGCTCCTCACCTCGCAGTATCGCCGCCACCAGCCACGACTCCGAATGGATATCGCGCAATGCCATTCCCCGAACGGGGCTGTCGTCGGCGATGAAGAACTCGAGCGCCTCGGCGCGGCCGGCCGCAAATGCCGTCGACGAGATCCGCCGGGGTTCGAGGCTGATCTCCAACTGGCGGGCGGTGAGCGAATCGGGCGAGAAAGCCGGCACGCCGAGATCCCGGTAACGCGGGATCTGTTCGGGATCGGCGGCGATCGCCACGACCCGGATCAACCCGGCATCGAGGGCGAGTTGGCACACCTCGAGGTTCACCTCGTCGTCCCCGGATGCCGCCACCAGCGCATCGGCGTCGGTGTAGCGCGCCTTCTCCAGAACCACCCGGCTGGAGCCATCGCCCTCGATCACATCCACCTCACGGACGGCCTGGACGCGGGCGAGGAGTTCCGGATCGAGATCGATCACCGTCACGCTCCAGCGTTCACTGAGCCGCCGGAGCAGGTCCCGAGTAGCCCCCCGAGCACCGACGATGATTGCTCTCATTGCCCTCTCCAAAGACGACGCCGCTCAGGCGGGTCGGGACATTATGGCCGAGGCGAAAAGAGCCTTCCGCCTTCCGCCATCCGCCATCCGCCATCCGCCAGAGGGGACCAGGCTCCTTGTGTTCGTTTGGTCTGAGCGCCCCCCTCCCCAAGGAACCCAGAGGATTCCCGTACTCCCCCCTCCGGAGGGAGAAACGCGAGGGTCCTCCTCACACCGAGAAGCGCACCACCATTACGTCGCCTTCGGCGACCGGGTATTCCTTGCCTTCGAGTCGTATGAGCCCGCCGGCTTTCGCCTTGTCCCAGCCCCCGGATTCGATCACGGTTTCGATCGGGGCGACTTCGGCGCGGATGAACCCGCGCTCGAGGTCGGAGTGGATCTTGCCGGCCGCCTCTTTGGCCGAAGCGCCCGCGCGGACCGTCCAAGCGTGGGATTCCTTCGGTCCGACGGTGAAGAACGACAGCAGCCCGAGCGCCCGGTAGGTGGCCTGAACCATTCGGGCGAGCGCCCCCTCGCCGAGGCCGAGCCCTTCGTAGAGCTCCTGCCGGTCGGCAGGGTCGAGCCGGGCGGCCTCTTCCTCGAGCGCCGCACTCACCACCACGACCACGTCACCCGGCGGCACGGCCGCCTCCACCGCCGACTGCAGCTTCTCGGGCGCTTGATCCTCTCCGGCGTTGACGACCCACACGCATGGCTTGAGCGTCAACGGCGCAAGGTCCCGGAACGCGGCGAGCTCGCCTTCATCCCACACGCCCTCCCGTAGCGGTCTGCCGCCGACAAGCATCTCGGATCCCTTGGCAATAGCGGCGGCCGAACCCTTCTTGGATGCATCGGCCGTGGCCTCCTTCGCGGCCTTCCCGGCGCGGCGCTCGAACACCTCCGCGTCGGCGAGCACGAGTTCGAGCAGCAACGTCTCCGCCTGGACGACCGGGTCGGTACCGGATTCGGCGTCGGGGACCGACTCGTCCTCGAACGCCCGCAACACCACCGCCAGCGCATCCATCTCGCGCAGCCGCCCGACGAACTGGGCGGCGAAGGAGGAGCCGCCCGGCGACATCGCCGGCAGGTCGAGGAGGTCGAGGGTTGCGTGGACCACCTTCGCCGACGCCTCAACCACCGCGGCGCGCTCGAGGCGGTCGTCGGGGATCTTGGCCACACCGACATTGGGCTCGGTGGTGGAAAAGGGATGCGCAGCCGTGGGGGCGCCCAGTGCGGTGAGCGCGTTGAAGAGCGTCGTCTTTCCGACGTTGGGCAGTCCGATTAGGGCGAGGCGAGCCAAGAAGGGCGATGGTACCGAGGCAGCAGCATCGCTCAGCCGTTGGCCCGCGTAGACAACGGGGGCTAGCCGCGGCCCACGGGTCCGTCGAGCAGCACGGCAACCTCGCCTTTGTCGTATCCCAGGAGCGCCAACACTCGCTCGGCATCGGCCCCAACGGGACGGGCGGCATCCGGGTCGGACGGCCGGGTCCGTGAGAACCGCGGCGCCGGCGCCGGCTGGTGGAGACCCGACAGTTCGACGAAACCACGCCGCGCCGTCGCGTGCGGGTCACTCGGGGCCTCGGACATCGACAGCACGGGGGCCACGCATGCGTCGGTGCCGTCGAACACCTCGGTCCAATCCGCCCGCGTCCTGGCCGCGAAGGCCGCCGCGAACCGCGCCGCCAGTACGGGCCAGCCGCCACGGTCGTACTGCCCGGGTAGGTCTTCACCTGAAAGCCCCAGACCCTCGAGGAGCACCTCGTAGAACTGCGGTTCGAGCGCACCCACCGCCATGAACCCGCCGTCGGCGGTGCGGTAGCAGCGGTAGAACGGCGCTCCCCCGTCGAGCAGATTGGACCCGCGCGCCTCGGTCCACAGTCCGCCAGCGGTCAGCCCGTGAAACATCGCCGTGAGCAGCGCCGCACCGTCGACCATCGCCGCGTCCACCACCTGCCCCCGACCCGACCCGGCTCGCTCGACGAGGGCGGCGAGCAGGCCGGCCACCAGCAGCATTCCCCCTCCGCCGAAGTCGGCCACCAGGTTGAGCGGTGGAGGCGGCGGGGCATCCGCGGGGCCGATCGGATGGAGCGCCCCGGCCAATGCGATGTAGTCGATGTCGTGACCCGCTTGTGCTGCCCGGGGGCCTTCCTGGCCCCAGCCGGTGATCCGCCCGTAGACCAGGCGGGGATTCCGATCCAGGCTCTCCTCCGGCCCTGCCCCGAGACGTTCCATGACGCCGGGCCGAAAGCCTTCGATCAGGATGTCCGACCGTTCCACCAGGCGAAGCAGCACCTCGAGGCCGGCGGGATCCTTCAGGTCGACGGCGATCGAAGCGTCACGGCCGCGCAGCATCACGTCGGGCACGATGGGAGGGCCGGCTCCCTTGCGCTCCACCCGGGTCACCGTCGCCCCGAGATCGGCGAGCACCATTGCCGCGAACGGCCCGGGCCCGATCGACGCCACTTCGACGACTTCGATCCCGCGCAGCGGACCGCTCATCGCGAGGCCCCCTCGACCACCCGGGTGGCCCCCGTCAACCCGTCGCGGTCGAGCACGATCAGATCCTCGATCCACTCCCGCATCGCAGGCACGTGGCTGACCAGTACCACCAGCCTGTCTGTCTCGGTCGCGACCAGGCGTTCGATCCCCCGCATCGCCAGATCGAGGTGCTCCACGTCGAGGCTGCCGAAGCCCTCATCGAGGAAGAACGCGTCGAGCCGGCCACCCTCACGGGCGACGATCTCGGCGAGGGCCAGAGCGAGGGCCAGTGAGGCGAGAAAGGTCTCGCCGCCGCTCAACGATGACGGGGCCCGCACCGAGTCGGCCGCGGCGAGATCCACCATGTTGAAATCGCCGTCGTCACTGAACCGGTAGCGGCTGGCCGTGAGAGTCTCGAGGTGCGCACCGGCGAGGTCGGCCAGGTCGTGCCGGCGCTCGTCGAGCACAAACACCAGAAAGCCCGAAGGAAGCAGATCGGTGAGCAGCCGATCGAGCAGGCCCGCCTGGGCCACCAGATCGGCCTCCTCCCCGGCCAGGGCGTCCATCTCGGCAAGACGCTTCTCGAGATGCGCGACCGTGGCGCCGAGGGCGGTCGCCTCCTTCGCCGCTTCAGCCGCCACCTCCATGATGTCGTCCTTGGCGGCGAGACCGGCTCCCTCGAGTAGTTCGACCCTGGCCTTGTGGGCGGCTTCCGCCTCGTTCGACGCCTGCTCTCGCTCCCCGTCGGCGCCGGCGTGAGCGTCGAGCCAGTGTGATCTGACCGCCTTCAATCCCGCCTCGACCTCGGCGGCGGTCTCGCCGATGTCGATCTCCGCGCCGAGTCGTCCGGCCAGGTTGGCGAGGCCGGTCCGCAGGCGCTCGACCGCCTTACCGGCGGCGTCGCGAGCCCCCCGAGCCTCCTCTGACTTCTTCCGGGCCGCCGCTTCGGCACTTCGGGCTGCCTCGAGCGACTTCTCGGCCGATGACACCGCGGCGCGGTGGGCGGCGAGGCGCTCCTCGGGATCGCCCTTGCCCAACAGCGCCTCCAGCACCGCGCCGAGTTCCGTGACAGAACCGACCGCGGTCTGGGTGGCGACCTCGGCCTGCTCCACCGCGGCGAGTGACTGGGTCACCCGGTCGATCGCGGCGTCGCGCGCCGCCTCGCGTTGGGCCACCAGGCTGTGGGCGGCTGCCCGCGCCTCACGAACCTTGGCCGCGAAGGCAGTTGCCTTGGCCGCAGCCTTCTCGGCAGCGTCCACTTTGGCGGCCGCCCGCTTCGGTGGAACCTTCGCCACCAACTGGTCGCACACCGGACAGGGTTCGCCGGCAGCCAGTTCCGACCGGAGGGAGTGCGCCCTGTCGGCGGTGTGGGCTGCGTGTAGCGCGTCGCGAGCGGCCCGTTCGTCCTCATCTGCCTTCTCGACCGCCGCCGCAGCGACGTTCTCGGCCTCGAGCGCCTCCACCAAAGCAGCCTCGGAGGCGTCCCGCCCCTTCTCGGCCACGGTCACTGCCTCGCGGACTTCGGCGAGACGCTTCGCCTCGGCTTCCGCTCGCACGCCGGCAGCGCGGTGGCGCGCCACCTGGTCGGCTGCCGATTCAAGCGCTTGCCGACCCCCCACTGCCTCGATGGCCGCCTCCAGTTGAGACAACGCCTCGACGGCCATCTCCTCGGCGGCCGAAAGGGCACCGACAGCCGCGGTGAGGGTGGTGTCGGCGTCCGTCGAAGCCCGGAAAAGGCCCTCGGTGGATTCCCTGTCTGGAATCGAGCCGGCCAGTGCGTCGAGGGCGGCGAGCCGGGTGGCAGCGGCGGCCCTCTTGTCCTCGGCGCCGCGCAGCACCTCGTCCACCTGATTCACCGACCCCCGCAGCGCTTCGAGCGTGCGGGCGCGTTCGTCGGTGCCGACCAGGGTCTTCTTCTTCTCGGCCAACTCCTTCCGATCCGATTCGGCCGTCTCCCGCCGATCGGCCAACACCTGCATCCGCCCGCCGAGTTTGTCGACGCGGGCCTTCACCGCCTGCCGCATCGCGTCGAGCCGATCGAACCCGAACACGCCCTTGAGCACCTTGTTGCGGTCGGTCCCGGTGGCTTCGAGGAATCCGGCGAACTGGTTCTGCGCCAGGAGGACCGAACGGCGGAACGCCTCGAAGTCCAGGCCGAGGATCTCCTCGATCTTCTCCCCCATGTCGCGCGCCTTGTCGGCGATCGGGTGGTCCTCGCCGTCCTCTACCCGGTAGAGGGTGTGCGCCGCTGCTCCGTTACGGCGCAGCGCCCGCGTCGCCTTCCACACGGTGCCGTCGACCTCGAAGGACAGGGACACATGGAGGCTGTCCTTCCGCTGATTGATGAGCGTCTTGGTCTCGCCAGCGATACGCGGGGTCTTTCCGTAGAGGGCGAACGACACCGCATCGAGGATCGACGACTTCCCGCTGCCGATTGGCCCGACGATCCCCACCAGGTTCCGACCTGTGAAATCAAAGGTGGTGTCGTCGGCATACGACCGGAATCCGCGCAGCGTCAGCTCAATCGGCCGCATCGGCCACCTCGAGGGTGATCTCGCGGAAAAGGTCCATCAAGTCGTCCGAGGCGGCCTCGCCATGGACCTCGCGGTGGTAGTCGGCATACAGGTCGTCGAGCGGCCGACCGGTCGTCGACGGCCGTTCGTCTCGCGACCGCTCGTACTCGGCCCGCACCTTGATCACGTCGGGAAAGCGCTCGCGGACCACATCCATCAGCCCGGGATCAGGCCCGTCGGTGCGCACCGCCAGGTCGAGATAGGCGTCGTCGAGATCGTCGCGCCCGACGATCTCCTCCCAGGTCCCCTCCACCCGGATCAAGGGCCTTCCTCCGGACACCGGAACCGATCGAATCGAGGCGGGCGCGTCCGGGGCGGTATCGACGACGACCACTCGCTTCACCTCGCCGGCCTCGCCGAAGTCGAGCTGCAGCAGTGAACCGGCGTACTCGGCGGGCACCCGGGCGCCGGGAACCTTCTGGGGCGCGTGAATGTGCCCGAGGGCGACGTAGTCGACGGTGGTCGGCACCGCCGACTCGGCTGCGGCGTATGCCTCACCCATGTGGAGGTCGCGTTCGCCCCGGGGCGCCCCGGTGTTCACCTTCACCCCGCCGACCATGAAGTGGGCCACCACGAAGGTGGCATCGTCCGGCTCGGCTGGCTCGCCCAGGGCCGCCGCGTACCGCTCGGTGATCTTGCGCACCCGGTCGGCGTACTTGCCGTACCAGTCGTCGGCCCGAGCCATGAAGTCGACCGTCTGGGCGGCGCGGAGAAACGGGAAGCAGGCGACATGCGCCCGTCCGTTGGCGGTTTCCAGCGACATGATCCCGCCCTCGTCCGGGGGCTTGATCCGCCCCACCAGATGCACCCCGAACGGTGCCAGGAACGGTGCGAGAGTCTCGAACAACTCCGGCGAGTCGTGATTGCCGGCGACCACCACCACCGGGCGGGTTCCCCCGTCGGCCAGACGCACCAGTCCCTCGAGGCCGAGACGCAGCGCTTCTACCGGGGGGACCGCCCGATCGAACAGGTCACCGGAATGGAGCACGAGGTCGGCGCCCTCGGCGGCGGCGATCGCCACCACCGAATCGACCACGGCGCGGTGCTCCTCCAACCGGTCGTGCCGCTCCAGCCGCCGCCCCAGGTGCCAATCGGAGGTGTGAAGGACTCTCACGTCAAACGCTCAAGGAGAGCCGGCGCGCGATCGCCGCCCAAAGGCGTTGCCGGCCGAGGGCCAGCCCAAGGCGGCCGAAGGCCGCCCGGAGGCGGGAAGCGGGAAGCTCTCAAAGCCCCTCGAACACGTCCGCGTCGTCTTCGGCCACCTCTTCCTTACGGGTGGCCCATGGGGGAAAGGGGAAGTCGACGACGAGGGGCACCGGGATCGACGGCTGCGAGATGACCATCGTGCCCGGCTTGAGAAGGCGCGCCCGGGCCCGGGTCGAAGGCAGCATCCACCCGTATTCCGCGCGTTCGGCCTCGGCGGCGTCGAGACGGCCGGTCACTCGAAGGGCGGCGTTCTCCAGCACCTCCGACGCCACCCGGGAAGCGGTCTGCTGGGCGCCCACCAGGAGCACCCCCAGCGAGCGGCCCCGCTGGGCGATATCGATCAACATGTCCTTGATAGGGCTCTGGCCCTCGCGGGGGGCGTACTTGTTCAGCTCGTCGAGGACCACGACCGACAGCGGGAACCTCTGGCCGCTGCCCTCCTTCTCCTTGAATGCTTCGGACAGCAGCGCACCCACTACGAAGCGCTGCGCGAGGTCGTGGAGCGACTGGAGGGCGACCACGGTGACCTGGGCCTGGGCCCGGTCGATGCGGCGGCTCTCCCCCGGCTGGATCAAATGCCCCAGTCGGATCACCGCAGCATGGAACCGTCGCATGAACGCCGAGACGGTGCCGCCTTGAACTCTTCCAGACCACCGCAGGTCGGGTTCCCCATCGGGCGGATCGAGGAATTCCTCCAATGCGGTGGCGAGGCCGGCGAGGTCTTTGATCACTCGCTCCCCCTGGTTGGGGCGAACCAGATCGCCGGGGGAATGGCCCTCCGAGGGGTCGCGCAGCACGATCGCCCCGGGTACCCCGGCGACGTCGACCGCGAACCGCCGCAATTGCGACTCCACCCGCTCGGCGACGAAGGAGATTTGATTGCGGGCGTCGGAAGCGTCGGTGAAGAGAAATCGCAGCAGTCCCTCGTCGATGAACTCCCGGGGGGTCCAGGCGAAGACGCTCACGTCCTGACGACCGGCGATGTCGGGCACCAGCACATCCCCCGAGCGCGGGCGCGGTGGGGCCCACAACGACACCGAGGGGAACGCCTGAGGCTCGACCCCGAGGGCCGCCCACTTGGTGGCGTGCTCGGGCGTGAAGTCGCGGTTCGGCTTGTCGAGCCAAAGCAGGTCCTCGCCCTTCACGTTGAACACCAGGACGCGCAGGTTCTTACCCGCTTCGCCGACGATGTCGCGCCGGCCGGTGAGCATCCGCAGAAAGAACAGGGCGAACGAAGTCTTGGTGGCGACGCCCGAGATGCCCGAGATCGACATGTGGCCGCCCTTGCGGCCGTCGAAGAAGTCGAGATCGACGTAGAGCGGCAGGCCGTCGCGACCGAGGCCGACGGGCAGGGGACGGCCCATCTCGTCGGTGTAGAGGGCTTTCGCCCGTGCCTCGCCAGTTGCCCTTTCCACTGCCCCGCCCGGATCAGGCGCCACCCACAGCTCGGGATCGACCCGGGTGACCGCCACCTGGGCCGACCGCACCTTGGCCCCCGGCATGCTGCCCTCGTCGGCGATGCGAAAGGTGTCGGATTCGAACGACGCCCCTTCGTACACGGCTTCGACCTCGGTGACGATCCCGTAGGTGCTCACCTCGTTCGCGCCCGGCACCTCGGTGCGGACCACCACCAGATCGTCGAGCTGCAGGTACTCACCATCGCCGATGACCACCCGGAACTCACGGGTGTTGGTGTGCTGGCTTCCCAGGACCCGCCCGACGCTCATGCGGCCACCGCCGACCGCAGCGCCCGCAACACCAGGCCGGCGTCGCCGAGCCGATGGCGCAGGTCGCGTTCCAGCGCGGCGATCGGCACCAGGTTCTGTGGTGCCCGCGGCTCGATGTGTGGCTCTGACCCCACCCTCGGGAGCACGGCCGCCGACCGGTCGGCTATTCGCACCACCGTCTCGCGGTCGAGGGAGGCCGAAGCCTCACAGCGGACCACCCCCACCCAGGAGTGGCCGTCGGCGCGATCGGCGAGGCGCAGGTACCACGAGTAGCGGCGGAACCGCCCCTCGCCGATAGTGAACAGGGGGGTGCGGTGCGCAGCCGGCAGTTGCCCGACGATGGCGGTATCGGGCAGGTAAGACCGCCGATGGCTCTTCACGTAACCCATCTTGTCGGAGGCCGTGTAGTCGTAGAGGGGGCCGTCGGCCACCACGAAGTACCCGGAGCCGGCGAGGTCCTCGGCCAGCACCGCCTCGGCGCGGCGCATTGCGTCATGGAACGACCGAATGAGGGACGCAGGATCGTCGTCGTCCACCGACGAGCTGCGGTACTGCAGCCACGGCGGAAGCGGGGGGAGACTCGGCGAGTTGCCCTTCCCGAGCAGCGCCATCCGGACGACCTGCGGCCTCACCACCTCGCTCCTCGGCGCGGTGCGATCCCACACCACCGCGCCGACGGCGAACGACCCGCAGATCCCGGGCACGGGACCGGACTCGTCGTCGAGTAGAAGCCGGGCATCGATTCGCCGAACCCCGTCGACGAAGGCGACCATCGGCACCCCATCGTCGACCCCGGGAATCGGCTCCCAGGGGCGGTCCTCGACGTCGATGTCGACCGAACCCTCTGCCGGAGAGAGCGCATCCTCTGGTTCGACGGCGGCGCCGTACTCCGGTGCCCACCCCTCGACATGCAATCGGGCCATGGCCGGCGATGGTAGTGAGAGGGGGTGACGGGAAAGGAGAGTCAAGAGTCAAGAATCAAGAATCAAGAATCCTGCTCTTGGCTCTTGGCTCTTGGCTCTTGATTCTCTACCTGACTGGCACCAGCCGGTAGACGAAGCCGGCCTGGTTCAGGACGTACATCTCGCCGTCGCCGCCCAGGCCGAATGATTGGACCTGGCCGATCTGTCCCAGGTCGTTGGTCCAGTCGGCCTCGTCGACCGCGGCTCCATCCTCATAGCGGAACGAGCGCACCCATTGGCCGCACCAGTCGCCATAGAAGTAGTGGCCAAGCAGCTCAGGGATGGCGGTCCCCCGATAGACATATCCGCCGATCACCGAGCAACCCTCGGCGTGGGGATAGACGATCACCGGCTCGATCATCCCGGCGTCGTCACAGGCCTCCGCCCGATAGCAGTCGAAGCCCTCGACGATCGGCCAGCCGAAGTTCCCCCCGCCCCCGTCGAGCGGCACCACCGACACTTCTTCGGCAGCGTCCTGGCCCACATCGGCGATGTAGACCAGCCCGGTGGCCGGGTCGATGTCGATCCGCCACGGGTTGCGCAGGCCATACGCCCAAATCTCGGAGCTGGCAGCGGGATCACCTGCGAACGGGTTGTCGGGTGGCACCGCGTAAGGGTCGCCGGCGTCGACATCGAGCCTGATGATCGACCCCAGCAGGGTCGTCAGGTTCTGGGCGTTACCGAACTCGTCGCTGGCGCCGCCGCCGTCACCCAGGCTCACATAGAGGTATCCGTCAGGCCCGAACAGGAGCATCCCCCCGTTGTGGTTGACGTCTGGCTGGTCGAGAGCGAGAAGGACTCGTGCGCTCTCTGGATCCGCTTTATCAGGATCAGCCGACACCCGGTACTCGACGAGGCGGCTGTCGCCGTCGACATTCGTGTAATAGATGAAGAACCGCCCGTTCGACTCGTAGCCCGGATGAAAGGCGAGACCGAGCAGGCCCTGCTCGAGTGCATTCGAACCGACGATCACCTCGATGTCCAGGAAGGGCTCTTCCGACACACCGTCCTCGGTGATGATCTCGACCAGGCCGTCTTTCTCCAGCACGAAGAGCCGGTGGTCGCCCACCGGGGCAGTGAGGAACACCGGGTTGATCAGGGTACGGGCGACGGTCTCGACATCGAGGCCGAGCAGCGGTCTGGCCGGCTCCATGGTCGTGGTCACCGGAGGCAGAGTCGTCGTGGTCGGCGCACCCGTGGTCGTCGTCGCATCGTCATCACCGCACGCCGCAACAACGAGTCCCAAGACGAGGAGAAGTCGAGCGAGCCGGGTCACGAACCCTGGAGGATAGGCAGCCACCAGTCTCCAGTCTCCAGCCACCGGGCGTCCTCCTCTGCCGTCTTCGGCGGGGGAGGTGGCGCCGCCGTCGGGCGGTGCCGGAGGGGGCAGCTGACCCAGCGAGCACTCCCCCGACTTCTTCAAGAACGGCATCACCCCTGCTCGGCGAGTCACTAGGTTCGCGCCGCATGGACTTCAAGGAGGTGGGGCACTGTGGCTGACGCTTCGATCCGGGTGGAGGAACTCACCGAAGACCGCTCGTCGGACCTCGACCGGCTCTTCTCGTCCGACGACGACCCCGACCACTGTTGGTGCATGTGGTTCCTGATCCCCGTGAAGACCTTTCACGAGCAGGGCCACGACGGCAACAAGGCGGGGTTTCTCGCCCGGATGGAGGCCGACCCTCACCCGATGGGCATGATCGCCTACGACGGCGACGAGCCCGTCGGATGGTGCGCCGCCGGTCCCCGTGACAGGTTCACCCGGGTGCTCCGGGTGCCCACCCTGAGGAACCGGAACAAGGCGGAAGACTCCACCGCGTGGCTGGTGCCGTGCTTCTTCGTGGCGACGAAGGCTCGGGGCAAGGGCGTCAGCCGGGTGCTGCTCGAAGGCGCCGTGGAGCTCGCCCGGCGAAGCGGCGCTCCCGCCATCGAGGGCTTCCCGCTGGCCGGATCGGCGCGCCGCTCGAGCGGCTCCGACCTGATGACCGGGGTCGAGCCGCTCTTCTCGTCGTGCGGTTTCGAGCCTGTCGACCGCCCCTCCGACAACCGGGTGGTGATGCGGCGCAACCTCGCCTAGGGGCACCAGGCCGGCAGTTGCGAGCACAGATTGAGGGTCGAGAGAGTCGAGGCGATGCCGACCCACGAGCCATCGCGGACCACCAGTGACTCGACCTCGTCATCGGCCGCGGCGAAGAACTCACGCGTTTCCCGCTCGACGATTGCCGCGTCGTCGGGCGACCCCAGCCAGATCTCCATCACCATGAATTGCAGGCCGCCGTCGCCAAGAACTCGTTGATGATCGGCGCACCACCCACTGATTCCGCTGATGTCTCCGCCCAACTGATTCAACATGATGTTGAGCCAAATCGGCCCTCGCGATGCTTCGAACCGCACCGGCCAATCGATCGGCGTCAGGGTCGTGTCCTCGACGGCGCATTCGATGCCGAGGATCTCCGCGGTCGACCGGGGTGGGTCGGAGTACGCCTGGTTCACCCGATCCCAGCCCCCTTCGACGTAGAGGTTGCACACATAGGAGTTGCCCGCCCCCCAGTTCGAGTTGAAGCCGAGGGTTCGAGGCGATAGGCACCCGCCCGCCGCCGGGATCCATTCCGACCCAGTAGCCAATTCCCATCCGAAACCCGATGCGGTGAAAACCGCATCTCCCGCCGCGAGGGTGCGTAGCGCATCGAGTTCGTCACCTATGAGCCCGGAGCGCATCAGGGCGTCCATACGCTCGCGGTGGTGATAGTGCTGGTCGGTCAACGAGGGGAGCATGGACTGAATCAGGTTCTCGGAGGTGATCGTGTCCGCACCCTCGATCGGGATGACTACGGAATCGGAGATAGCCCACAGGCCCCAGAAGTCATCGGGACCCCAATCGACACCGAACAGCGGGGCCACCAGGCCGTAGGAAGGCCATTCGTAGTCCTTGCCGTCTTGCAGTTCCTGGGCGAGGGCGTCCCGACCGTGCTCATCGAACACCTTGATATCCAGGGGCCTGAGAAACGGCAGCCCCCGATTCTCGACCAGCCAGGACTGGATCGAAGCTACCCGCTCTTCGAGAAGGCTGGGTTCGAGGTCGTCGTCGGTTGGCGTGGTCCGGTCGACCCACGGAAGGGTGGTGCTCGCCGGCACCGTCGTCGCCGTCTGCGGCGACGGCGCGGTGCCGGTACCGGACAAGAACACGATCACGACGCAAACGGCCACGACGGCACCGATGAGGAGCCGCCGCAGCGTGGTGGGACTCACCCTGGAAGGGTACGAGCGGCAGTCCGACTACGCACTACCGCCGCTCGTTGCCACGCTTGTAGTCGCCGGTGGCTCGCGCCATCACATGCTGGGGATCGCCCGTGGCGATCGCTCTCAAGAACTTTGCGGCGCGCTCGCCACGGAGCACGGTGGCGACTCGGCCGTGGTGGGAGATGACCACCTCACCGTTCTTGCGAGTCGCGAAGGTGAATCCGATAGGGGCAGGCATCGCGCCAGGTCTCGATTCTTGATTCTTGATTCTGCTGCTCAACGCCACCAGACGACCTTGCGACCCTCGAACAGCTCGATCAGGGCCTCGTTCACCGCATCCGGCCGCTCGAGCGGGGGCAGGTGACCGGCGCCGGAGATGATCGAAGTGCGGGCGCCGGGGATCTCTCCAGCCATGGCGCGCATCACATCGGGCGAAATGAGGCCGTCCTCCTCGCCCCCGATCACGAGGGCGGGCACACCGATGCCAGGCAGCAGCGCGCTCCGGTCGGCGCGGTCCTTCATTCCCAGGATCGACGCCACCATCGTCTCGTAACGAGTGCCCTCGATCATGGAACGCAGCCGCGCCTGAACCTGTACAGACGGTGTGGAGCCGAGGAGTCCAAGCACCATCTCATCGGCAAGGGCGGCGCGACCCTTGTCGAGAAGGCGGTCGACCATGGCGTCCCGTTTGGCGCGGCCCTCGGCACTGTCAGCCGCAGCGCGGGTGTCGATCAGGGTGAGGCTTCGGACCAATGCGGGGCGCAATTCCCACAGGGCGAGGGCGACATACCCGCCCATCGAGAGCCCGACGATGTCGGCCCCGCTGGCGCCGAGCGCTTCGATCAATCCCGCCACATCGTCGGCGAGCATCTCCATGGTCAGGGTTCGGTCGGTGGTCGCATCCGACTTTCCGTAACCCCGGAGATCGAGTGTCACGCACCGGCGCACATGAGCCAGGCCGTCGAGTTGGTCGAGCCAAACGCTGTGGTCCAGCGGAAACCCGTGGATGAACACGGCGAGCGGCCCCTCACCGGCCTCCCGATAGAAGAGCATCGTTCCATTGACCCGCGCAAACGGCACTCGGACTCCTTAAGAATCAAGAATCAAGACTGTTGACTCTCTCGGTTCTTGGGTCTTGATTCTTGATTCTTGATTCTTGGCTCTCGGCTCGCGTCACTCCGTGCTTGCTTCCGTGGGTTCTTCCGGCCGCGGTTCCACTGGGGCGTAGCCGGCGACCTTGGGGGGTGCTTCCTGGGTCTTCTCTTCGTCCGGCTTCGCGGCCTCGGGGGCTTGGAAGGCGCCCTTCTCCTCGGTGGTGTCGATGACGGCGTCCTCGCCGAAGACCTTGGCCTCCTGGCCTTCGCGCAGCACCTGGAACACCCGGAGGACCTCCTCCTTGCCCTTGACCTTCAGCGGAGGCAGCGGGGCGAGGCGGAACTCGCCCGGGGGTAGGGCTTCAGCGAAATCGGCGGTAATCACGATCTCGCCGCCGGCGGCGACGCCGCACACCCGGCTGGCGGTGTTGACCGTGTCGCCGATGGCCGTGTAGTCGAGCCGCTCGTTGGATCCGATGTTGCCGACGACCGCTTCTCCGAAGGCCAGCCCCACGCCGCAGCCATTCACCCGCAACTGGCCGGCGTTGCCGTGGGTGACCGCGTCGTCGACGTAGTCGAGCATCTTGATGGCCGACCGCAGTGATTTCACCGCCATGTCGGGTTCCCGCCGGGGCGCACCCCAGAACGCCATGACACAGTCACCCATGAACTTGTCGATCGTCCCCTGCTCTTCGATCACTGCCCGAGTCATCGCATCCAGGTACTCGTTGAGGGCAGCGACCACCGCGGTCGGAGAGGCCTTCTCCGATGCGGCGGTGAATCCGCGGAGATCGGCGAAGAGCACCGAGAGGGGGCGGGATGCCCCGGACAGCGTGGCAACCGCACCTTCGGGGGAGTTCAGCACCTCGTGGACCACATCCTTCGCCAGGTAACGGCCGAACACGTTGGTGACGTACTTCCGCTCTTTCACCTCGGTGAAGTACCTGACACCCAGGGCGGCGACGTACGAGATGGGCAGGGCGAAGGGCGGGTAGACCATGTTCATCACGGTGCCACTGTCGAACCGGGTGAACACCAGCCAGAAGTAGCCGACCAGCAGCACCATCGCGCCGATCACCGCCACCCAGGGTCGTAGGTAGAGGGTTCCCGCCGCCACCAGTAGGGCAATAAGGAAGACCCACACCAGGGTCGAGCTGGTCGTCTCCGACGCGATGTAGTTGCCGGTGATCATCGTGTTGAGGGCATTGGCGTGCACCTCCACCCCTGGCTGACGATTTGCCTTGTCGAGCGGCGTCGCCACCAGGTCGCCCAGTCCCAGGGCGGTCGCACCCACCAGGACGATCTTCCCGTCGAAAGTCCCGGGGGGAAATGTGCCGTCGATCACATCGACGGCCTGCACGGTGGGAAACCCGGCGGCGTAGTTGATCTCGAGGAGGTGCTTCTCCACCGTGAGCACCGCCAGGCCCCCAACCTGCAACGACTCGGGCCGGATCGTCACCGGGCCCCCTTGGCCGGTGGCCAACTGAGCAAGAGTGAACGACAGCGACGAGATCAGCGACCCGGCGGGGTCTTCGATCACCGGGGGTAGTGCCCGCACCACGCCGTCGGTATCGGGGTAGGTGTTGGTGTGCCCGATGCCGGCGGCGCCGTCCGCCAGGATCTGCAGCGGATGGAACACCTGCTCGGCCACCGGCGGGTCTCCCACCGGCTCGAGGGTGGCGGTCTCGCCAAGGACTACGTTCCCGGCGGCGGCGATCGCGTCGGCAAGATCGCGATCACCCTCCGGGTTCGCGGTGTTGGCGCTGGCGAACGTGACGTCATACCCGATCAGCAGCGCCCCGTCCGCGGCCATGTTCTCGATCATCTGGGCGTGGATCGACCGGTCCCACGGCCACCGGCCCACCAAGGCGATGCTCTCGTCGTCGATTCCCACCACGGTGATGCGGGAGTCGATGCCCGTTCCGGGGAAGAGGCCGTCGGAGAACCGCAACTGAGTGCGAAAGAACAGATTCGAAGACATCGCGAACCACGAACCCACGACGATCGCCACCGCGATCCCGACGGCGATCGCGGGCTTGAACCAGGTGCTGCGGTGTTTGCTGGCCATGGGATCCTTCGTCGGCGGCGGTGCAGATCGTACCGAGGGCGGAGGGTCAGTGACGCCTGCCCTAGGGAACGGTGAAGGTCGCCTCGTGGGTCGCGTCGTTTTCGGCCAGCACCACGTCGTCGACCACCAACACCACCTGTCCACCGACCCGGACCGTCAACTCGAATCCGGTCGAGTCGAGCCCGCACAGGTCGTAGACATGCACGGTCACGACGTACTCACCCGAGGGTGCGCCGGAGGACCAGACCGCATTCTCCGGCGGAGCGTCGCTCCCATCGCAGTTGGCATAGGCGTCACGGTCGAGACTTCCGCCCGACGCAGACTGGCGATGGTCCCAGGCGATGGTCTCCCCCGCCGGGTCGGTCACCCACAGGTCGAGGTCGACAATCGCATTCCAGTCGAGGGTCACCTGGATGTCACCGGTGGTCAGCACGATCAGGGTGCCCGTTGCCTGGAGGTCACCGAAGGTTGCCGTCACCGTGTAGTCACCGGCTGCGGTGGGCGTGCATACGGCGTCCTCGCAAGGCACTCCGTCGACGTCGAAGCTGGCCGCCACTGCCCCCACCGGACTCCCGGAATCGTCGAGGCCCTGGGCGGAGTAGACCTGCGACTCGCCGAGGTTGATGGTCGCCTCGGCCGGGACCAACTCGATGCCCGACGGGCCACCTGCGGTGAAATCGGTGGTGCACTCCCCGCTGTCATCGCAGTCGTCGTTGAAGACCAGCCAGTCGCTGTTGAGCATCTCAGCCGACGTCGCCGTCGGGCCGGTGAAGGATCCGTCGGCGGCGACGGTCAGGGTGAAGCCGGCCTCCACCAAAACCTCCTCGCCGGAGGGCAAGGTGACCAGCACCGCTCCCTCCAGCACCACGATCGAAGTGGACCCGTCGGGGGCGACCAGCACCGCGTAGGTGGTTCCCTGCACCGCCGCCGAGGCGGTGGGGGTTTCGATCTCGAATCGGCTGCCGGTCTCGGTGATGTCGACGACGCGGCTGTAGGTGTTGCCGGCCTGCTGCTCGGCTTCGACGACCGTCGAAGGCAACACGCCGCCCCCGCGTTCGAGCCCGACTATCCGCAGCGAGGTCTCGAAGTCGAGGCGGGTGACGCTGCCGTCGGGCCATTCGACACTCGCCCGGCCGGCCAAACCGGTGCGGACGGTGGCGCCTTCGGTGAGGGTTTGGCCTTCGGTACCGGCGCTAAAGGTGCCCGCGCCATCTGCATCTACCTCGACCGTGCCGCCGTGGATGCGAAGCGTGGCGGTGAGCGTGGCGTCCCCGCCGTCGTCGCCGCAGGCTAGCGATAGGGATGCCAGTACAACGGCGGAGAGAAGTAGCCGGAGGGATGGCCGATTCGTCAACATGGCGTCCATTGTGGCCGACGGGGTTGGCCGGTGCGACCGATCGAGGCCTACTCCTCCGGCGGCGGCAGCCCGAGGAAGTCGAAGTAGGTTGTGAAGTCAGGAACGTGGGTGTCGTTAAGCGAGTTGAACGAGCCTTCAATGACCGTGTAGACCTCGCCATTCAGGGTGACCGTGAGCACCCAGTTCACCAGGAGCGTCACTTCGCTGTTCCCATCGCAATCCGACCAGTAGTCGATGTCGACCCGATACTCGCCGGTCGGGGCGTCGACAGGCCAGATGATGTTCTCAATCCCGTTGCTCTCACAGATTGCGTCCCGATCGAGATAGCCGCCCGACGGAGAGAGATTGGGATCTCCGTTCTCGTCCTCACCGACATACAGTGTGTCCCACTTGATCCGGCCACCGTCCGGATCGGTCACCCACAAGTCGAGGTCCACCGGTGCGTCCCAGCCGAGGGTCACCTGCACCACGCCGGTATTGAGCACGGTGAGGTCGGCATTGGCTTCGGCCTCCCCGTCCCCGTAGATGGCGGTCACTACCCAGTCGCCGGCGGCGTCAGGCGTACAGGTCGCGTCGACGCAATCGCCGCTGATCATCTCGAATTCGAAATCGCTCTCGTCGATGTCCGGTATCTGGTTGTCGTACTCGTCGAAACCCGCGCCCGTATACGCCTGTGACTGGCCGAGGTTGATGGTGGAGTCCGCCGGTGAGATCTGGATCGAGTCGAGCTGGCCAGGCACCACCGTGAGGCTGGTGGAGTCCTCCATCCCTTCGAATGTGCCTGTGACCGTGTACGGCCCCGCAACGTTGGAACCGCAGGCATTCCCGTTACAAAAGCCCCCACCTGAGATGGTGAACTCGGTGTCGTCGGTGACGTAGCCCAACGAACCGCCGTTAGCGGCGAACGCCTCGGCGACATAGGCCGTGGAATCGCCGGCGTCGGCAGTCCAACCATCGGGTCTGATCACGATGTGGTCGAAGTCGGGGCCAGCGTCCACCGTCGTAGTGGTGGTCGTCGCAGGCACCGTCGTCGTAGTCGTCGTCGCAGGCACCGTCGTCGTAGTCGTCGTCGCAGGCACCGTCGTCGTAGTCGTCGTCGCCGGCACCGTCGTCGTAGTCGTCGTCGCCGGAACGGTCGTCGAAGTCGTCGTCGCCGGCACCGTCGTCGTGGTGGTCGTCGGCGGAACCGTGGTCGTCGTCGTCGTCGCCGGAACCGTGGTCGTCGTCACTGGCGGCGGCGACACGGCGGTCGTGGTAGTCGTCGGCGGGACGGTGGTGGTCGTCGTGTCGGGGACCGTGGTCACCGTCGTATCGGGGCCGGCCACCGTTGTGGTGGTCGTGCCGTCGTCCGGACAGTCGGGACCTTCGTCGAGCTCGCAGTTGTACACGATCCACTCATCGTCGATCAGGTTGTCAGGGATCGGGATCGGATCGCTGACGTTGCCATCCTCGTCGACGGTCACCATGAACCCAGCGGGCACCGGTCCATCGCCGGCGTCGACTGACCCCTCGATCACCGCGATCGTGGTCGACCCGTCGGCGTTGAGGAGCACCGCGTACACCGTGCCCTGTACCGAAGCGGTGGCGGTGGGGGTCTCGATGTCGAAGCGGCTCGCCGCGTCCGTGAGTGCCGTGACGCGGTTGTAGGTGTTGCCCGAGGTCTGCTCGCCCTCGATCACCTTCGACTGGGCGTCGTTGTCGAGGATCTGCAGCGTGACGATCTTGAAAGTGGTGCCGTGGTCGAGGCGGGTGACCGACCCGTCGAAGTACTCGATGGCGGCTCGGCCGTCTGCCCCGGTGCGCACCGTGGCGCCCTCGGTGAGCGCCTGGCCGTCGGTGGCGGCGGCAAAGGTTGCACCGTCGAAGCTGACCTCCACCGTCCCGGCGTGAACGCGGAGAGTGGCGCTGGGGACACTCGAGCCGGAGTCATCCCCACAGGCGGCGAGCGCGAACGCCGCCACCAGTGCGAGTCCAGCGATAAGACGAAACTTTATGACCGCGTCCCCGCTTCATAGAAGTAGGCCCGACGGGCCATTGTGGTACCGGCCCGAACCTTATGCAACTGAATTCTGTCGGTGGTCAGGCGAGCCGCTGATGGCCCCTGGCCTGACGAGCCAGCGTGGTGCTTATCCCCAGCTAGGACAACCGATCTCGTGGCAGTGGTCAGACGAGCCGGCGCAACGAGCGATGAGCACCATTCACGTCGCGGCGCTACCCGGCAGAATCAATTTCGATGGCGTTGCCAAGGCGAGTGTTGGGAGCGACCGCCGCGCCGCCGCCCCGGAATTTGATCGGGCCTCGGATCTGCCGGGGTCCGAATGTCATCGACGGGGGGTGTCAGTGGCCCAGAAACGTGGTGGCCCAGCCCATACCCGCGGCGCGGGAGGGGCGCCGGATCGCCACTGCGAACAACCCGAGGATGCCGAGGAGGGCGCCGATGGAGATCCCGAAGGGAGCGTCACCGAATCCGCCGGGCGACCGCGGAGGCGGCAGCGCTACGACTGCCGCGCTAGGGCAATCCGCGCTCGGGCTGGAAGTGATGTTGAAGGTCGCCGTGTTGGAGGAGATGATCCCGTCGGCAGTCGCCTGGATGGCTACGGCTCCGTTGGCGTTCGCGGTGATCTGCTTGGTGGCCACCCCGTTCACCGGAGTCGCGTTGGGGCCACCCACGAAGGTGATCCGATTGATCGTCTGCGTGTTGAGGAAGGTGATCGTGGCCGCGTCGTCGACGGTGTTCTCCTGGGCGTCCTTGATGGTCGCCGTAAAGGTCCGAATGCAGCCATTCTTGAGATCCGCGGGCTGAGCCGGTTCAAGGACGAGGTGGTACACGGCCTCGGTCGTGGTCGTCGTTGGGGCCACCGTCGTGGTCGTCGTTGGGGCCACCGTCGTGGTCGTCGTTGGGGCCACCGTCGTGGTCGTCGTTGGGGCCACCGTCGTGG
>JBBDMM010000017.1 GCA_040878325.1 Acidimicrobiia bacterium | reverse complement strand
CCGACAGCAACCGCTGCCGGGACAACCAAGCCGCCACTAAACCCGGGGCGATTCACCGGTGGGTGTCTTTGAGTTGGAGGATGGGAGTCTTCTCCCTCTCGAACCGCATCGACGCCGCGAGGACGCGCTGGTGGCACGCGTCAGGGTTCGGGCGCTGAAGACGGCTGAGGCGATCCTCACGGTATCCGCGGATGGGCGATCAAACGTTGCTCTACTCAAAGGCATTCCGGAGCCTCCGATCTCCCCACCCGAGCCTGCCCCTGACTCGCTCCAATTCGAGAAGCCCAGTTACAGGGTGGCGATCGGGAAACGCAAGGCGATCGAACTCAGAGCCCCGGCGGGACTTGACCGTCAAAGAGTACGCGTCGCCTCAGATCAAGAGAGCGTCGTCGTCAAGGGTGGAGGTTCGACGACGCTCAGCGTCGATGAGACTCTCGGTTTCTGCGTTGGAACAATTCGAATCGAGGGTCGAGGTCTAGGGGCCAGAGCGACGCTGCGTGCCACCCTCGATGATCAGTACGCCGACTGCCAGGTCAGCGTCGTGGATCGAGACGATGGTCTCCCGGATCTCAAGATCAAACTTGACCACGATGATCCAGCGGACTACCGCTCTTGGTTTGACCCCCCAACCCCAGCGCCGGACGGCAGCTGGACGCTGTGGATCATGGTGAGGCACCCTTCGCTCGCCCCGCTTGTTGGCGAGGATCTAGCGGGGGAGCACTCCCCCGAGTTCCGGGCGGTTCTTGCCGAAGTAGTCACCGAGGCGCTGGTCAGGAAAGTGCTCACTAAGAAATACCCTCCGTCACAGGAGGTCGATGCCGAGCGGCTCTACTCAGAGCACGGCCAATGGCTGACGAAGCTTCTGCCGAAGGTTCAGCGGGTAGTGCTGCAGTAGGAAGGCCCGCCCGCGCCAGCCCATCAACGAGTTTCCGGTTTGGCGAACCCCTTTCTCCTCTCCCTTCCCGACTTTGCCGTCGCTCGCCGCGCGTCCCTATACTTCCCGCCTGGGACCTCGGTCCCTTGGCCCCTTCTCATCGAAGGGCTGGTCCGGCTGCGACCCGAGCCGGGCCTTTGGCCTGAGAAGGGGGGTCAATGGGTCGACACGTCGACCGGGTTCTGCCCGGGACTGGCGAGTCGGCCTCCGCACGTGCAGCGCTCCGCACTTGGGGCTGCGCTGCGCCGACAACGACATAGTGGAGAGGGCACGAGTGCCGACCATACAGCAGCTGATCCGTCAGGGTCGGCGGCAAAAGCCGAACAAGGAGAAGACGCCGGGCCTCGCCGGGGCGCCACAGCGCCGCGGGGTATGCACCCGGGTCTATACGGTCACGCCCAAAAAGCCGAACTCCGCTCTTCGCAAGGTCTGCCGCGTCCGCCTCTCCTCAGGCACCGAAGTCACCGCCTACATCCCCGGTGAAGGCCACAACCTCCAGGAACACTCGATCGTCCTCATTCGCGGCGGTCGCGTGAAGGATCTCCCGGGTATCCGCTACAAGGTCATCCGCGGCACGCTCGATGCCGCCGGCGTCAGCGCCCGCAAGCAAGCCCGCTCCCGCTACGGGGCGAAGAAGTCATGAGACGCGCCCCCGCCGAAGTACGCCAGATCGAAGCCGACCCGGTATTCCGGAGCGTGCTGGTCAGCCAGCTGATCAACAAGGTGCTCTGGAAGGGCAAGAAGCACCTCGCCCGCAAGGTCGTCTACGACGCCCTCGAACTCGTCGAGAAGCGCGCCGGTCAG
The DNA here is from genome assembly GCA_040878325.1 of Acidimicrobiia bacterium. Lineage (NCBI taxonomy): Bacteria > Bacillati > Actinomycetota > Acidimicrobiia > Acidimicrobiia bacterium. The sequence continues at coordinate 48,573 of JBBDMM010000017.1, read as the reverse complement.
GACCCGATCACCGTCCTCAAGAAGGCCATCGACAACGTGCGTCCCGCGGTCGAGGTGAAGTCGCGCCGCGTCGGCGGTTCGGCGTATCAGGTGCCGATGGAGGTGAAGCCCCGTCGCGGCAACACCCTCGCGGTGCGCTGGCTGGTCGACTACGCCCGCAAGCGTCGCGAGAACTCGATGTCCGAGCGCCTCGCCAACGAGATCCTCGACGCCTCGACCCGGCAGGGCGCCGCGTTCAAGCGCCGGGAAGACATCCACAAGATGGCCGAGTCGAACAAGGCCTTCGCCCACTACCGCTGGTAGTCCACTCATGGCCGCTAACGAATCCCTCAGTCATCTGCGTCAGTATCCCCTGAGCCGCACGCGCAACATCGGGATCATGGCCCACATCGACGCGGGCAAGACCACCACCACCGAGCGGATCCTCTACTACACGGGCAAGACCTACAAGATGGGCGAGGTCCACGACGGCGCCGCCGTCATGGACTGGATGGAGCAGGAGCAGGAGCGGGGGATCACCATCACCTCCGCCGCCACCACTTGCTTCTGGAAGGACACTTGGATCAACATCATCGACACGCCCGGCCACGTCGACTTCACGGTCGAGGTGGAACGGTCGCTGCGCATCCTCGACGGAGCAGTCGCAGTGTTCGATGCCGTTGCAGGGGTCGAGCCGCAGTCCGAGACCGTATGGCGGCAGGCCGACCGGTACAAGGTGCCCCGCATCTGCTTCATCAACAAGATGGACCGGATCGGGGCCGACTTCTATTCGGCGGTCGAGTCGATCCAACGCCGGCTCGAGGCCAATCCGGTTCCCATTCAGATTCCGATCGGGTCCGAGGACGACTTCCTCGGCGTCGTCGACCTGATCGAGATGAAGGCTCACATCTGGCCGGAAGACACTGGAGAGCGGTGGGAGACCGTCGACATTCCCGCCGAGTACGTCGATCGGGCCAACCTGTGGCGCGGCAAGATGCTCGAAGCCGCCGCCGAGGTGGATGAGAAGCTCCTCGAGAAGTATCTCGAAGACCTCGACATCACCGCCGACGAGATTCGGGCCGCGTTGCGGGTGGGGACCATTCAGAACCTCTTCGTCCCCGTCCTGGTGGGTGCCGCCTTCAAGAACAAGGGCGTGCAGCCCGTCCTCGACGCGGTGATCTGGTACCTGCCGAGCCCCGCCGACCTTGCCCCCGTCACCGGCTTCAAGCCCGGTGAGGAGGACACGGTCATCGACCGCAAGGCCGGCGACGACGAGCCTTTTGCCGCAATCGCCTTCAAGATCATGTCGGACCCCTATGTGGGCAAGCTCACCTACTTCAGGGTCTACTCGGGCCACCTCGCCAAGGGCTCCTCGGTTCTCAACACGAGCAATCGGAAGAAGGAGCGGGTCGGCCGCCTGCTGCGGATGCACGCCAATCACCGCGAAGACGTCGACGACGTATTTACCGGCGACATCGTGGCCGCGGTGGGTCTCAAGTCCACCACCACGGGCGACACCCTCGCTGACCCGAACCATCCGATCCAGCTCGAGTCGATGTCGTTCCCGGCCCCGGTGATCTCGGTGGCGATCGAGCCGAAGACCAAGGCCGACCAGGACAAGCTGGGCGACGGTCTTGCCCGCCTCGCCGAAGAGGACCCCACCTTCCTGGTGCGCTCCGACGAGGAGACCGGCCAGACCGTGATCGCCGGCATGGGCGAGTTGCACCTCGACGTGCTCGTCGACCGGCTTCGTCGTGAGTTCAAGGTCGACGCCAACGTCGGCCGCCCCCAGGTCGCCTACCGCGAGACCATCCGTAAGGCGGTCAAGGGCGTGGTCTATCGCCACATCAAGCAGACCGGCGGCAAGGGCCAGTTCGCCCATGTCGAGATCGACCTCGAGCCGACAGGCCCCGGCGGCGGTTACGAATTCGTCGACAAGACGAAGGGTGGGGCCGTGCCCCGCGAATACATCCCGGCGGTAGACACCGGTATCGAGGACGCATTGGAGTCAGGCGTCCTTGCCGGTTACCCGATCGTGGACGTTCGGGCCATCCTCGTCGATGGCTCGTCGCACCCGGTCGACTCGTCGGAGATGGCGTTCAAGATCGCCGGTTCGATGGCGCTTCAGGAGGCTGCCCGCCGGGCGGGTGTCCAGCTCCTCGAGCCGGTGGTATCGGTCGAGGTGGTGACCCCCGAGGAGTACATGGGGGACGTCATCGGCGACCTGAATGGCCGTCGTGGCCAGATCGGCGACATGACACAACGAGGCAACGCCAAGGTGATCACCGGAACCGTGCCCCTGGCCGAGATGTTCGGCTACGCCACGGATCTCCGTTCACGCACTCAGGGCCGCGCCGTCTACACGATGCAGTTCCACTCGTACCAACCCGTTCCGGAGAACATCGCCAACGAACTCGTGGCGAAGGTCCGCGGGGAATGATCAGGAGGATGTGACCCATGGGTAAGGAGAAGTTTGAGCGGTCGAAGCCGCATGTGAATGTGGGGACGATGGGTCATATTGATCATGGGAAGACGACGTTGACTGCTGCGATCACGAAGGTGTTGGCGGAGTCGGGGGTGGGTGGGTCGAATCGGTTTACGGCGTTTGATGAGATTGATAAGGCGCCGGAGGAGCGTGAGCGGGGTATCACGATTGCGATTGCGCATGTGGAGTATGAGACGGCGAATCGTCATTATGCGCATGTGGATATGCCGGGTCATGCGGATTATGTGAAGAACATGATTACGGGTGCGGCGCAGGTGGATGGTGCGATTCTGGTGGTGTCGGCGGCGGATGGTCCGATGCCGCAGACTCGGGAGCATGTGTTGTTGGCTCGGCAGGTGGGGGTGCCGTTCATTGTGGTGTTCTTGAACAAGGTGGACATGGTCGATGATCCCGAGCTTCTTGATCTGGTGGAGTTGGAGGTGCGGGATTTGTTGACGGAGTATGAGTATCCGGGTGATGAGGTGCCGGTGGTGCGGGGTTCGGCGTTGAAGGCGTTGGAGGGTGATGGGGAGGCTGCGGGTCAGGTGATGGAGTTGATGGCGGCGGTGGATTCGTATATCCCGGAGCCGGAGCGGGATGTGGATAAGCCGTTCCAGATGCCGATCGAGGACGTGTTTTCGATTACGGGTCGGGGGACGGTGGTGACTGGTCGGGTGGAGCAGGGGATTTTGCGGGTGGGGGCGGAGGCGGAGATTGTGGGGATCCGGGCGACGCAGAAGACGACGGTGACTGGGGTTGAGATGTTCCGCAAGTTGTTGGATGAGGCGCGGGCTGGCGACAACGTGGGGCTTCTCCTGCGGGGGATTGGTAAGGAGGATGTGGAGCGGGGTCAGGTGGTGTGTGCGCCTGGGTCGATTACTCCTCATACCGATTTCTCGGCGCAGGTGTATGTGTTGACGAAGGAGGAGGGGGGGCGTCATAACCCGTTCTTCTCGGGGTATCGGCCGCAGTTCTATTTCCGGACGACGGATATCACTGGTTCGATCACGTTGCCGGAGGGGACGCAGATGGTGATGCCGGGTGACAACACGGAGATGACGGTGGAGTTGATCCACGCGATCGCGATGGAAGATGGTTTGCGGTTCGCGATCCGTGAGGGTGGCCGCACCGTCGGCGCCGGCCGCGTCGTCAAGATCATCAAATAGTCACCAGTCACCAGTCGCCAGTCACCAGTAAGACAAGACAAGAACAGAGAAGAGAAGAAGAGAATGGCTGAAGAGGACGCTCAGGCGGATAAGGCTCTCGACGCTGACGCGCCTTCGAAGGCCGCGAAGGCTGCGAAGGCCGACGCGCCCGCCAAGGCCGTGAAGGCTCCGAAGGCCAAGGCGCCGAAGGCTGACGCGCCCGCGAAGGCCAAGGCGCCCGCGAAGGCCAAGGCGCCCGCGAAGGCCGCCAAGGCGCCCGCGAAGGCCGCCAAGGCGCCCGCGAAGGCCGCCAAGGCGGCGGAGGCTGAGGCGGCTCCTAAGGCTGAGAAGGCTCCCAAGGCTGACGCGCCCGCCGAGGCGGCTCCGAAGGCCGACGCGGCTCCTAAGGCCGAGACGGCTGCGAAGCCCGCTGCTTCGAAGGCGGCGCCTGCGAAGGCAAAGGCGGCGGCCGCTCCCAAGGTCGAGAAGGTCGAGAAGGAGCATCGGATCCGGATTCGACTCAAGGCCTACGACCACGAGGTGGTCGATGAGTCGGCGCGCAAGATCGCCGAGACGGTCATTCGGACTCAGGCGAAGATCAGGGGCCCGCTGCCGTTGCCTACGGAAATCCATCGCTACTGCGTTGTCCGCGGCCCGCACGTCCACAAGGATTCGCGTGAGCACTTCGAGATGCGGATCCACAAGCGTCTGCTGGACATCCTCGAGCCGACCGCAAAGACGGTCGACTCCCTCATGCGGCTCGACCTGCCGGCCGGGGTGGAAGTGGAGATCAAGACGTGAAAGCGATTCTCGGCGAGAAGCTGGGGATGACCCAGATCTTCGATGACGAGTCACAGGCAGTGCCGGTGACCGTCATCAAGGCCGGGCCTTGTCGCGTCGTCCAGATCAAGCGTCCCGAGACCGACGGGTACGCCGCCATTCAGATCGCCTACCGCGAGATGCCCGAGCGACGGGCCAACAAGCCCACCGCTGGTCACTTCAAGCGCGCCGGGCTCACCCCTCACCGTCACCTGGTCGAAGTGCGGGTGGATGATGCCGACGCCTACAAGCTCGGCCAGGAGATCAGCATCGCCGACGTCCTCGTCAAGGGCAGTCGGGCCGATGTCGCCGGCGTGAGCCGCGGCAAGGGCTTCCAGGGCGTCATCAAGCGCCACAATTTCGCCGGTCAGGGCGCCAGCCACGGCACCCATCGGGTGCATCGCGCCCCTGGCTCCATCGGCGCTTGCGCCACTCCCTCGCGGGTGTTCAAGGGCATGAAGCTGCCGGGCCGCATGGGCGGCGAGAAAACCACGATCCTCAACCTCGAAGTCGTCGAAGTCGACGCCAAGCGCGGACTCCTGATGTTGCGGGGCGCCGTTCCCGGGGCGAAGGGCGCGGTCTTGCTCGTTCGGGAGGCGGTGAAGGCAATTGGCTGACGCACCGGTCGCGCGCAAGTACGACTCTTCCGGTAAGCAGACCGGGGAGATGAAGCTCGATGCCTCGATCTTCGGCATCGAGCCGAACCTCCCCGTGATGCACCAGGTGGTGACGGCCCAGTTGGCCGCACTCCGGTCGGGCTCCGCCAACACCAAGACGCGGGCCGAGGTTCGCGGCGGTGGCAAGAAGCCGTGGCGCCAGAAGGGTCTGGGTCGGGCCCGGCATGGCTCTATCCGTTCACCTCAGTGGCGCGGCGGCGGCGTCGTGCACGGCCCCAAACCGCGCGACTACTCCCAGCGCACCCCGAAGAAGATGCGTCGGCTCGCCCTCTACAGCGCTCTCTCGACTCGCGCCGGGGATGGCGAGATCCGGATCGTCGACTCGATCGAGTGGGAGGCACCGAAGACCAAGTCGGCTGCCGCCCTGCTCGCCGGCATGGGTGTCGAGGGCAAGGTCGCCATCGTGGTCGAGGCGTCTGACGGCGTCGTTGCGCAGTCGGTGCGCAACCTTCCGCAGGTGCTCGTGATCACCCCCGACCAGCTCAACACCTACGACGTGCTCTGGGCCGAGACCCTCATTTTCACGTCCGACACGATCCAGAGTGTCGGGGCGGGCGCCGCCACTGCCTCAGCCGTCGCCGACGACGCCGGAGGTGAATCGTGAAGAACCCCCGTGACTTGATCATCGAGCCGGTGGTTTCGGAGAAGTCCTACGACCAGATCGAGGACGACAACACCTACACCTTCATCGTCGACCGGCGCACCACCAAGACCGAGATCAAAGAGGCGGTCGAGCAGATCTTCAACGTGAAGGTGGTGCGGGTCAACACCATGAACCGCAAAGGCAAGCGGAAGCGCACCGGTTACACGATCGGCAAGCGCGCCGCCTCCAAGAGGGCACTGGTAACCCTCGCCGAGGGCCAAGAGATAGATATTTTCGGGGTATGACGATGTACGGACGCACTCACACTCATATTGCGATCAGGGGCACCAGTCCCCAGTCACCAGTCACCAGCAGAACCGCTGATGGACTGGAGACTGGAGACTGGAGACTGGAGACTTTCTGATGGCCGTTAAGAAGTACAAACCCACTTCGCCGGGGCGGCGGTTTCGGACTGTTTCGGATTTCTCCGACGTCACCACCAGCACGCCCGAGAAGAGCCTCATCGACAAGCAGGCCGGTACCGGTGGCCGCAACTCCTACGGGCGGGTCACTTCGCGGCACCGCGGCGGGGGCCACAAGCGGCGTTATCGCATCATCGACTTCCGCCGCAACAAGGACGGGATACCCGCCAGCGTCGCCTCGATCGAGTACGACCCGAACCGGAACTCCCGCATCGCCCTGCTCAATTACCACGACGGGGAGAAGCGGTATATCCTCGCGCCGCTCCGCCTCACCGTTGGTGACCGGGTGGAGTCGGGGCCGGGGGCGGAGATCAAGCCCGGCAACGCCCTCCCGCTGCGGAACATCCCGGCAGGAACTCTGGTGCATGCTGTCGAGATGAGGCCCGGCGGCGGTGCCAAGCTCGGTCGCTCCGCGGGGACCTCGATCCAGTTGATCGCCAAAGAGGCCGGGTTCGCCCTGCTTCGGCTCCCCTCGGGAGAGATTCGCAACGTGCCCCTCGACTGCCGGGCAACCGTCGGGCAGGTGGGCAACCCGGAAGCGGAGTTGGTCAAGAGCGGCAAGGCGGGTCAGAAGCGCTGGCAGGGCGTTCGTCCGCAGAGCCGCGGTGTGGCGATGAACCCCGTCGACCACCCCCTGGGGGGCGGCGAAGGTAAGTCGAGCGGTGGCCGCCACCCGGTGAGCCCTTGGGGCAAGCCGGAGGGTCGCACCCGGAAGAAGAACAAGGGGAGCGACAAGTTGATCGTCCGACGCCGTTCGAAGAAGGGGAAGAGGTAGCCGATGGCACGGAGCCTGAAGAAGGGTCCCTTTGTGGATCAGCACCTCGTCGCCAAGGTCGAGCGTGCCGCCAAGAGCGGGGACAAGCGCGTCATTCGCACCTGGAGCCGTCGGTCCACGATCATTCCCGAGATGGTCGGCCAGACGCTGGCCGTCCACGACGGGCGCAAGCACGTGCCGGTGTACATCACCGAGTCGATGGTGGGGCACAAACTCGGCGAGTTTGCCCCCACCCGTACCTTCCGCGGCCACGCGGGTGCCCGTGCAGCGAGGAAGCAATGAACGTGCAAGCCCGCGCCTCGTACATCCGGCAGTCACCCTTCAAGGTCCGGCAAGTGCTCGACATCGTCCGTGGCTTGCCGGTGGAGGAGGCCCGCCAGGTGCTCGACTTCACCAACCGCCGCGCCGCCGATCCGGTTCGGAAGGTTCTCGAGTCGGCCATCGCCAACGCCTTCCACAACCATGCCCTCGACGCAGCCGAACTCCGCGTCGTCGAGGCCTTCGCCGATGAGGGGCCGACCCTCAAGCGCATCAAGGCACGCGCCCGCGGCCGCGCCACCCAGATCTTGAAGCGGACCAGCCACATCACGATCGTGGTTGGCGACCAGAGAAACGCAGAGGAGTCCTAATGGGCCAGAAGATCCACCCGTACGGGCTCCGCCTCGGCATCGTCACCGACTGGAAGTCGCGCTGGTACAGCGAGAAGGACTACGCATCGCAGGTGCTCGAGGATGCCCGGATCCGCAAGCTGCTCTCCGACGAGATGCAGCGTGGTGCGGTGTCGCGCGTCGAGATCGAGCGGATCGGCGACAAGAAGGTTCAGATCGACATCCACACCGCCCGCCCCGGCGTGGTGATCGGCCGCAGCGGCACCGAAGTGGACCGTCTCCGTACCATGCTCGAGAGCCTCACCAAGCGCGAGATCAAGATCAACGTGATCGAGGTGCAGGATCCTGAGACAGATGCGCAGCTCTTGGCGCGTGGTATCGCCGACCAACTCCAGGGCAGGGTGTCTTTCCGCCGGGCGATGAAGCGTGCCGTCCAGACGGCGATGAAGGCGGGCGCCCAGGGCGTAAGGGTGCAGGCCTCCGGCCGCCTCGGCGGCTCCGACATGGGTCGCCGTGAGTGGTACCGCGAGGGTCGGGTTCCGCTGCAGACCCTCCGCGCCGACGTCGACTTCGGCCTCGCCACAGCCGCCACCACCGTCGGCTCCATCGGAATCAAGGTTTGGGTCTACAAGGGCGACGTCGTGCCGTCGCTGTCGGCGACGCGCGAGAAGATCGCCGCCGAGGCCGCGCTGGCCACCGGAGGACCGGCTTCGCGCCGTGCCCCGGCTAAGGCGCGGGCCGAGCAGGCAGCCGGCGAGCGCCCCCGCGGGCTCATCGAGGCCGGTGGCGGCAAGCGCCTGGTCGAGGCCGGTGGCGGCAAGCGCCTGGTCGAGGCCGGTGGCGGCCGTCGGCCCGAGCCTGGGCCCACCCGTCGCGTCGACGCCGAATCCGCCCTCTCCGATCTCGAGGAGGAGCGTGAGACCGCCGGGGAGACGCTCGACGTGTCCGACGAAGACATCGTGCTCGAAGAGAAGAACGTCGCCGCGGCCGCCACGGAGGCCGAGACCGCCGCCGAGACCGCCGACTCCGCCGTTGCTGAAGAGGAGCAGGAGTAGCCCATGTTGATGCCCAAGCGCTCCAAGTGGCGCAAGGAACAGCGGGGCCACATGCGTGGTGCCGCCAAGGGTGGTACCCAGGTCTACTTTGGCGACTACGGCCTCCAGGCGCTCGAGCCGGGGTGGATCACCTCGCGCCAGATCGAGTCCGCCCGAGTCGCCATGACTCGCTACATCAAGCGTGGCGGCAAGGTCTGGATCAACATCTTCCCGCACAAGCCGGTGACCCAGAAGCCGGCCGAGACCCGCATGGGATCCGGCAAGGGCAACCCCGAGTTCTGGGTGGCCGTGGTGCGCCCCGGCCGGGTGATGTTCGAACTGGCCGGCGTGCCGGAGGACCTGGCGCGCGAGGCCATGCGTCTCGCCGGTCACAAGCTGCCGATCCGCACCAAGTTCGTGAAGAGGGAGGAGCAGTGAAGCCCGCCGACCTGCGCGACCTCCCCTACGACGAGCTCAAGGGAAAGCTCGACGCAGCCAAGGAAGAGCTCTTCAACCTCCGTTTCCAGGTGGCCACCAACCAGCTGGACAACACCGCCCGACTGCGGACGATTCGTCGCGAGGCCGCCCGCATCGCCACGATCATGCGCGAGCAGGAGATCGAGGCCTACTACGAGATCAAGGAGCAGGGCGATGACTGATCGCGCCACCCGCAAGATTCGGACGGGGATCGTCATCTCCGACGGCCGGGACAAGACCGTGACCGTGGAGATCGCCGATTCGACCCGTCACGTGATGTATCAGAAGACCGTTCGCTCCTCGAAGCGCCTCCATGCCCATGACGAGGCGAATGAGGCTCGGGTCGGCGACACGGTGAAGGTGATGGAGACGCGTCCGCTGTCGAAGACGAAGCGGTGGCGTGTCATCGAGATCGTGGAGAGGGCGAGATGATCGGCCAGGAATCGCGCCTCAAGGTGGCCGACAACACGGGTGCCCGTGAAGTCCTCTGCATTCGCGTGCTGGGCGGCTCCGGCCGTCGCTACGCAGGAATCGGCGACGTCATCGTTGCCACCGTCAAAGACGCCATCCCCGGCGGCACGGTCAAGCGCGGTGAAGTGGTCCAGGCCGTAGTGGTCCGCACCCACAAGGAGCGACGCCGCGCCGATGGCACCTACATCCGCTTCGACGACAACGCATGTGTGATCCTCAACGAGCAGCAGCAGCCCCGCGGTACCCGCATCTTTGGGCCGGTTGGCCGTGAGTTGCGCGACAAGAAGTTCATGCGGATCGTCTCTCTCGCCCCGGAGGTGATCTGATGGAGATCCGCAAGGACGACCGCGTCGTCGTCGTGTCCGGCAAGGACAAGGGCAAGGAGTCGCGTGTCTCCCAAGTGTTCCCGTCTACGGGCAAGATCATCGTCGAGGGCGTGGCCACCGCAAAGCGCCACAGCAAGCCCAAAGGCCAGACCATGCAGGGCGGCATCGTCGACAAGGACATGCCGATCGATGCGTCCAACGTGATGATCCTTTGCCCGACCGATGGGCCTACCCGGATCGCCCATCGCCTCGACGCCGATGGTCACAAGCGGCGCGTCTGCGCCAAGTGCGGGGGTGACCTGTGACCCCCCGTCTCAAGCAGATCTACGCCGACACCCTCGCCGCCCAGGTGAAGGAAGAGCTCGGCATCGCCAACCCGATGGAAATTCCCCGCCTGACCAAGATCGTGGTGAACATGGGCCTGGGTGAGGCCATCAACGACAAGGGGATCATCGACGCCGCAGTCGAGGACCTTGCCGCCATCACCGGGCAGAAGCCGAAGGTCAATAAGGCCCGCAAGTCGGTGGCCAACTTCAAGCTTCGCGAGGGCATGCCCATTGGTGCCTCGGTGACCATGCGGGGCGATCGGATGTGGGAGTTCTTCGATCGGCTGATCGCGGTGGCCATCCCCCGCATCCGTGACTTCCGGGGCCTCAATCCCCGATCGTTCGACGGTCGGGGCAACTACACGTTCGGGGTCACCGAGCAGCTGATCTTTCCTGAGATCGATTTCGACAAAGTGAACAAGGTGCGCGGCATGGACATCACCATCTGCACGACGGCAAGGGACGACGAGGGCGCCCAGGCGCTGCTCGAGGCCTTTGGATTCCCGTTCCGGCGCCCCCAGACCCAGCAGGCAGGTGCATAAGAATGGCCAAGAAGTCACAAGTCGTCAGGGCGAACCGGAAGCCGAAGTTCAAGTCCCGCGCCTACAACCGGTGCGGGCGTTGCGGCCGGCCCCGGGCGTTCCTCCGCAAGTTCGGAATGTGCCGCCTATGCGTCCGCCAGTTGGCGCACCGTGGCGAGCTCCCCGGCGTGAGAAAGGCTTCGTGGTAACCCATGATGACCGACCCCGTCGCCGACATGCTGACCCGCATTCGTAACGCCAACATGGCGCTTCACGAACGCGTCACCATGCCCTCGTCGCAGCTCAAAGAGGAGATTGCCAAGATCCTCGTGGCCGAGGGCTACATCGATGGTTACGAGGTGCGGGCCGCCGGCGTTCACAAGACGCTCGACATCAAGCTCCGCTACACATCGGATCGGGCCCGGGTGCTCGAGGGCGTGCGCCGCATCTCCAAGCCGGGCCGCCGGATCTATTCGGGTGCCGACACCCTGCCCCGCGTCAACGGGGGCCTCGGGGTCGCCGTCGTCTCCACCTCCCAGGGGCTGCTTCCCGACCGTGAAGCGCGCCGCCGTCGCCTCGGCGGCGAGATCGTCTGCGAGGTGTGGTGATGAGTCGCATCGGTCTGTCCCCGGTGACCGTGCCATCCGGAGTGGATGTGTCCGTCGCCGGATCCGAGATCACGGTGAAGGGGTCGAAGGGCACCTTGCGTCGCATCTTCAGCGACCGGGTCGCTTTCGAGGTCGCCGAGGGCGTGGTCACCGTGGCCCGCAAGGACGATGAGCGTGAGTCCAAGGCCCTCCACGGCCTGAGCCGGGCTCTCCTCAACAACATGGTGGTCGGGGTGTCGACCGGTTTCCAGAAGGATTTGCTCACGGTGGGCGTCGGCTACCGGGCGAGTCTCCAGGGGAACACCCTCGAACTCCTGGTCGGCTTCTCGCATCCGGTGAAGATCACCGCCCCCGACGGCATCGAGTTCGAGGTGCCCGAGCCGACTCGCGTCATCGTGCGGGGTATCGACAAGGAATTGGTGGGCCAGGTGGCCGCCGACATCCGTGGGGTCCGTCCGCCCGAGCCCTATAAGGGCAAGGGAATCCGGTACTCCGACGAGGTCGTGCGGCGCAAGGCCGGCAAGTCCGGGGCGACGGCGCGATGAGAGGTTCACGTGCCGACGCCCGCCGCCGCCGCCACTATCGTGTCCGGCGTCGTATCCATGGCACGGCCAACCGGCCGCGCCTCGCGGTGTACCGGAGCAACCGGTACGTCTATGTGCAGATCATCGATGACGAGGTGGGCCGCACGCTGGCCAGCGCCTCGTCGCAGGAGCCGGGCCTGCGCGACCGCAAGCTGACTGTTGAGACGGCGGCTGAGGTCGGCAAGCTCATCGGTTCACGGGCGAAAGACGCCGGCATCAAGTCGGTGCTGTTCGACCGGGGCGGGTTCCTCTACCACGGCCGCATCAAGGCGCTGGCCGACGCGGCGCGCGAGGAGGGTTTGGAGTTTTGACCACGCGTAGAGACAACAGAGGCGGAGGCCGGGATTCCCGCGGTTCCGAGGCGTCGCAGTTCGACGAGCGGGTCATCCACATCAACCGCGTGGCCAAGGTCGTCGGCGGTGGCCGTCGGTTCTCATTCACCGCGCTCGTCACCGTCGGCGACGGCAACGGCAAAGTGGGCATCGGTTACGGCAAGGCCAAGGAAGTCCCGACCGCGATCGAAAAGGGCATCCAGGTGGCTCGCAAGGCGATGAAGCCCGTGCCCATGGCAGGGACGACGATCATCCACACCGTGATCGGCACCCAGGGCGCCTCCCGGGTTCTCATCAAGCCGGCCGCTCCAGGAACCGGGGTCATCGCCGGTGGGGCGGTGCGTCAGATCCTCGAGGCTGCGGGCATCCGCGACGTCCTTGCCAAGAGCCTCGGTTCGCCCACCCACGTGAACGTGGCCAAGGCGACGATGGACGCCCTCATGTCGCAGCATCGTCCCGACCGCGTCGCCAAGCGTCGCGGGAAGACCCCCGAAGAGATCACGCCTCCGGCCCTGCTCGCCGCGTATCGGTCCACCGAGCTCGGCCGGGCTGCGAAGCCCGGTTCCTGATCGGAGACATCATGGCCAAGAACGCAAGTCTGAAGATCACCCTGACCCGCAGCACCATCGGCGAGAAGCCGAAGACCCGTGCCGCGGTGCGCACCCTTGGCCTGCGCAAGATCAACCAGGTCACCGAGCGCCCCGACAGCGCCAGCGTCCGGGGCCTGATCGCCCAGGTCGCCCATCTCGTGGAGGTCGAAGAGGCATGAAGCTCCATCACCTGAAGCCGTCCCCCGGCTCGAAGACGGCGCGCACCCGGGTGGGCCGCGGCGAAGGCGGCCACGGTGGCAAGACCGCCGGCCGCGGCACCAAGGGCACCAAGGCTCGCAACAAGGTGCCCGCCTGGTTCGAGGGTGGGCAGATGCCGATCTATCGGCGCCTTCCCAAGCTCAAGGGCTTCAAGAACCGCAACAAGGTCGACTACGCCGTCGTCAACGTGGAGCGCCTCAATGGCTTCGCCAAGGGTTCCACCGTCGGCCCCGACGAGATGCGTGGGGCGGGGCTCGTCAAGAAGCGCGGCATGGTCAAGGTGCTCGGCCAGGGCGCCCTCGACCGCAATCTGACGGTGCGGGCGCACGCTTTCAGCGTCGGTGCAGTAGAACGGATCGAAACCGCCGGCGGCACGGTGGAAGTTATCGAGTAGTCGCCAGTCACCAGTCGCCAGTCACCAGCAAGAGCGAACTGGAGACTGGGGGACGGGGAGACCTGTCCCGGATAGAGTCGTTCAGAACCACAAGGACCCATCAAGCCCATGCTCTCCGTTTTCAGAAACATGTTCCGGATTCGGGACCTCCGGAAGAAGATCTTCTTCACGCTGGGGATCTTTGCGGTCTATCGCCTGGGGGCCGCCATCCCGGTACCCGGGGTCGATCTGGACCGGGTCCAGGAGTTCGCCGACCAGGCCGAGGCTGGCGGCATCGTCGGTCTGCTCAACCTCTTCTCCGGTGGCGCCCTCGAGGTCTTCTCGGTGTTCTCGCTGGGGATCATGCCCTACATCACCGCGTCGATCATCATGCAGCTCCTCGCGGTCGTCATCCCTCGCCTGCAAACGCTGCAGGAAGAGGGTGAGACCGGACGCAAGGTCATCACCCAGTGGACTCGGTACGTGACGATCGTGCTGGCGCTTCTCCAGTCGACCGGCCTCACCTTCCTGTTCCACAACGGTGTGCTGACCGGGGGCATCGACCTGGTGCCCAACTACACCCCGGGACGGGTGCTCATCATCGTGATCACCCTGACTGCCGGGACGGCGTTCATCATGTGGCTGGGGGAGCAGATCAGCCAGCGCGGCGTCGGCAACGGCATGTCGCTGATCATCTTCGTGAGCATCGTTAGCCAGATCCCGGCGCAGTTCGCGGTGTTGGCCACGTCGACCGGGGGTTACGCCAACATCAAGTACTGGGCCGTCGTAGCGATGTTCCTGCTGATGACGGCGGGCATCATCTTCGTCGACCAGGGCCAGCGGCGGATCCCGATCCAGTTCTCCAAGCGGGTCAGGGGGCGGCGGATGCTGGGTGGCCAGAGCACCTACATCCCCCTGAAAGTCAACACCGCCGGGGTGATCCCGGTGATCTTCGCCTCGAGCGTGCTCTACTTTCCCGCCCTGGTCGCATCGTCGATCCCCGCCTCCGGCTTCTTCGGGCCGGTCCGCAGGTTCATCGACAACAACCTGGTGAGCGGCCAGTCGTGGTGGTACGTGGTCCTTTTCGGGCTGCTGATCGTGTTCTTCACCTACTTCTACACGGCCATTCAGTTCGACCCGGCGCGCCAGTCCGACATGATCCAGCGTCAGGGCGGGTTCATCCCCGGCATCCGCCCTGGCTCACAGACGACCAGGTACCTCGAGCACATCCTCAGCCGGATCACCCTGCCGGGTTCGTTGTTCCTGGCCAGCGTGGCGGTGCTGCCCTCGATCGTGGCGATCCTCTTCGGCCTCAACCTGGGGTTCTCAGGCATCTCGATCCTGATCGTCGTCGGCGTCGCCCTCGAGACGATGAAACAGATCGAAAGCCAGCTGATGATGAGGAATTACGAGGGGTTCCTGACGTGAGGCCTTCGGCCTCACGCAGCCTCCAGCCTCCAGCCTCCAGCCTCCAGCAAGAGGGTGGCCGTGCCGGTTTGCGCATTGCGCATTGCGCATTGCGGGCAAGCGGGTGCGAGTACTCGCAGAAGGTCGGATAGATGGGCCGGAACCTCCTCATCCTTGGCCCCCCCGGGGCCGGCAAGGGCACCCAGGCCGAGGTGCTGTGTCGGGCTCTGGGGATCCCTCATGTGTCGACCGGCGCCATGTTGCGCGAGCACGTCGACGGGGGAACCGAGCTCGGGGTGCTCGCCAAAGAGATCATGGACTCCGGTGAGTTGGTGTCGGACGAGATCGTGGTGGCGATGGTCGCCGACCGGCTCTCCCGTGACGATGCGGCCTGTGGCTGGCTGCTCGATGGCTTCCCCCGCAACCCCGCTCAGGCGGCCGCCCTCGACAGCATCCTCGGCGACCGGACGGTCGACACCGTGTTGGTGATCGACGCCCCGGAAGACGAGATCGTGGCGCGAATGCTGGCGCGGGGCAGAAGCGACGATACGGCGAAGGTGACCCGAACCCGGCTGGCGGTCTACCGCGAGCAGACTGCGCCGCTGCTCGACCTCTACGAGCGTCGCGGAGTGGTGCGGTATGTCGACGGGGTCGGTGAGATCGCTGAGGTGCTCTGCCGCATCGTCGAGGTTCTCGCCGAATGATCACGATCAAGAAGCCGGAGGACTTCGCCCGCATGCGGCGAGCCGGCAGAGTGGTCGCCCGGATCCACGAGGCGTTGCGCGAGGCGGCGGCGCCCGGGGTGTCCCTGATCGAACTCGACCGGATCGCCGCCACGATCATCGCCGACGGTGGGTGCACCCCGAACTTTCTCAACTATCACGGGTTCCCGGCGAACACCTGCTTGTCGGTGAACGAGGAGATCGTCCACGGCATCCCCTCGGAGCGCACGCTCAAGGACGGCGACATCCTGTCGGTGGACGCCGGGGCCATCTTCGAGGGCTGGCATGCCGATGCCGCCATCACCTTCCCGATCGGTGAGATCGCCGACGAGGCTGCCCAACTGATCGAAGTCACCGAGAGGGCGATGTGGGTGGCCATCGAGATGTCGACCGCCGGCACCCGGCTGGGGGACATCGGCGTTGCGATCTCCGAAGTCGCTGAGAAGCACGGCTACGGGGTGGTTCGCAGCCACACCGGGCACGGGATCGGCCTGCAGATGCATGAGGATCCCCAGGTTCTCAACTACGGCCATCCGGGCAAGGGATTGCGGCTGCGTGAAGGCATGGGGATCTGCATCGAGCCGATGTTCAATCTCGGGACGGGCGAAACCAGGACACTGGATGACGGGTGGACGGTGGTCACCGCCGACGGAGCCCTGTCGGCCCATTGGGAACACACGGTGGCGATCACCGCCGAAGGCCCCGAGGTGCTGACCCTCCTCTAGAGGCGAGCGCCCCCTGGGGGATCATCGTCGTTGTCCTGTGGGAATGCCGACGACGTGCGACGGGCAATGAGTGTGCCCGTGATGCCGGCGGCGAGAACCAGAACCAGGCCGAAGAAGATCCAGGGCCGCGGCGAGGAGTCGTCGCTGCCTTCCCCCGCGGCTACCGGGGTGGCACTGAGGGGGGTCGTCGTTGCGGGTGGGACCGTCGACGCTGTCGCGGGCGCCGGCCCGATTTCTTGTATTGGCGGCGTCGAGCCGACCGGCAGGATCGCGACGGGTCCGTGTACCGGACTGCTGAACACGGTCAGGTGCTCGATCACTCCGGTGTTGAGATCGACGCGATCCAGGTGCCCTTCCCAGACTCCGTAGAGAACGTCGCCGTCGGCAACCGTCCGGAAAGCCGGCCAATCGTCGATCTCGGCGATCGATTCGAGTGTTGTGGCATCGAGAACGGTGACCCGCGCCCCGTCCGTCTCATCGCTGTAGTGGTGGAGCAGAAGCCGGCCTCCGTCGAGCCATTGGAGGGCACTGATCTCCGTCTCCTCGAAGGTGCGCCGACGCAACTCGGTGCCCTCGGTGTTGTAGAGGACGAGGTTCGACGTTGAGGTCCCACCGCCCTCGGGGTACCTGATATCCAGGACGGCGACAGTCCCGCCGGTGGGACTCTCAGAGGCGGCGATGATGCCTGCGTAATTGGAGTCGCCGCGATCGATGTGGTGCACCAGAAACGGCCCCGCTGCCTCGTCGGCGACCAGCCAAACATCGGCTCCTTGTTCATCCTCGTCCTGGAGGACAACGACGGTTGGGCCTAGGTCGCCGTTGGCGTACGGGACCTCGAATAGGGGAATTGGGTTGGGCACCGCTTCATACACGCGTGCCAGGGAGCGATTTCCCGTCCATTCGTCGCCAAGTAGAAGAATGCTCGAGGCGTCCTCAGTCCGACACTCGACATCGGTGAGGCCGATCTCGTCCGAGAAGCCGTGCAAATCGACCGTGGAGACCACTTCGAGGGTTTTGAGGTCGCGCACGTCCAGACGCCAGGACCACTCTTCCACGATGAGGCGGCCCCCCGGACACGGTCTGAAGGCCCGGGGGCGATCGAGGTAGCCATACTCATTGCCGTCGGGCGTCTTGCCAATTGGGACGAGAAGTCCACCGTCGGCGTCGAGCACGAGATGAGTGCTCGTAGCAAAGGGGCCGGCGACGAGAAGGTGGGGCGGCCCCACGCCGTCGAACGTCATCGGCTCGGTCGCCCGAACTAACACATCAGGGTCCACCGTCAGGCAGAGCCCGCCGGTCGGAGTGCCGTCCTCGATTCTGAGGAACGACGCCATGCGACGGCCGGGCAGAAACTCATATCCACAAGCAGAGCCCTGGGAATGTGCCCGGACCTCGACAATGGGGCCCAGGTCGCCCTTCACCCACTGCTCGACCTGGAAGGTGTACATCGCTTCGAAGCCGCCCGAGTCTGTCTTCGTGATGAATGTCCCGACGAACGCGGCCGGAAACTCAGCAAGGCCCTGCACCGGATCGATCCGAAGGCACGAGCACGCCCAGGCCGGTGGGGCGAAGGCGAGCATTCCCAACACGAGTAGCCACGAGGCAAGGCCCGAGAGGGCAGCACGGCGATACCGCATATGCGTTGAGACGATACCGAATCGCTCGACGGTTCCCCGAAACCGGCTCACGCGCCCTCATCCGGCGCGTGCCTCATGCCAAACCTTCGGGCGGGCGTGCTTACCTCAGACGCTTCGGCGTGCTGCAACCATCGGGCCACCCCAGGCAGCGACTCGTGGAGTACTGGCGGCGCGGCCATGCTCTGCGCCTCACCGGGTGCGCGTGACGCATCTCGAGCGGCGAAATAGCCCATTGGGGAACGGAAGTGCGTCGCCCTCGACTGGGTTTCGGACCGCCTTCGCCGGGGTAACTCGACGAACCGCAAGTGCGAAAGGAACCCAATATGTCAGATCGTCATCACGACACCGTGGTCGTCGAATCGTCCAGTAGTGGTGTGGTCGTCGTCCTCGCAGTGATCGTCGTGCTCATCCTGAGCGCGGTGCTGTATTTCACCGTGATCCGCGAGGACTCCAACGGCGGCGACGTGAACGTCACCGTACCCACGGACGAACCCGCTGGGTGACGGCTGGAGTACCAAGTGATCGGTAAGCGCCGCACCAATGCGGCGCTTACCGCGTCTGGGGGGACGAGGCTCAGAGGGCTCGCGACTACCCTGATTGCCTTCCTCCGGGAGACGGCAATATGGCGAAGAGCGAGGCCACGTCGGGCACCGACGTGACCACCGAGAGCGAGGAGATGTACCTCATCACGGTCGCCATGGCCGTCGAAGACGGGCAGCTCGATCCGGTCCCAGTGCCCCATCTCGCCAAGGCGATGGCGGTCTCGAAGGTCGCCGCCAACGAGATGATCAAGAAACTCGAGGCGCGGGGGCTGCTCACCTACACCCCGTACAAGGGCGTTCGCCTCACTCCCGATGGGGATGCTGTCGCCCGGGTGATCCTCCGCCGCCGGCGACTGTGGGCGCTTTTTCTCGCGGAGCATCTCGGCCTCACGCCGAGTGCGGCGGACGCGGTGGCTTGCGAGTTCGAGCATGTCACTCCGGCGGACGTCGCCGGTCGGTTGGCGGAGTTCCTGGGCGATCCGACCGTCGGCCCTTCGGGCAAGCCGATCCCTCGCGATGAGGGCGTCAGCGTGTCCCGTAGCCGTGAGATCGCGGTGTCCGAAATGGCCGTGGGCGATTCGGGGATCGTGATCCGGGGCCCGCACGACGCGGCGATTCGGTCATTCCTCATCGAGGAGGGCCTGGGGGAGGGGGCATTGGTGACCCTGCTGGCGGTGGGCGACGACGGAGGGTGCCTGGTGACGACTCCTCATGGAAGCGTCCATCTCTCGGGCGGCCTGGCAACCTCATTGGTGGTCAATCCGGTCGCTGCCTGAAACCCCCGATTCCGCGGGGTGCCGACCCACTTTCCCGAACTTGTCCTTGTTCTGCGCCCGCGGTACTCTTCCGGTCCGGCCCTTCGGGGCCCCTTTGGTGTGTTTACAGGTACTGGACAGCATTAGTCGATTCAGGACCGCTGACGAGTGAACCGGATCGGTGTCGTTCGTCGGGACCCCCCAAACCCAATCAATGGGTCTGAGCGTGCCCGATGACGCCGCCGCAGGAGAGAAGAGCCCGTGAAGGTACGCCCGAGCGCCAAGAAGATGTGCGAGAAATGTCGCATCATCCGACGCCGGGGGCGGGTCTGGGTGATCTGTCCGAATCCGCGCCACAAGCAGCGGCAGGGGTGAACTAAGTGGCAAGAATCTCCGGCGTCGACCTTCCCCGCGACAAGCGGGTGGTAATCGGGCTGACATACATCTTCGGAGTGGGGCGCACCGCATCGCGGGCAACCTGCGTCGATCTGGGCATCAACCAGGACACCAAGGTCCGCGACCTCACCGATGACGAGGTCTCCAAGATCCGCCAGTACATCGACGCCAATTTCCGGGTCGAGGGCGACCTGCGGCGCGAGGTGGCACAGAACATCAAGCGCAAGGTCGAAATCGGCACCTATCAGGGAGTCCGCCACCGGCGCGGCCTCCCCGTCAGGGGCCAGCGCACGCACACCAATGCTCGTACCCGCAAGGGTCCGCGCAAGGCGATTGCGGGCAAGAAGAAGGTCACGAAGTAGGGCAGTGAGGAGTCGATCTCTTGGCCGATAAGAAGAAGCCGGTACGCCGGCGGGAACGGCGGAACATCCTCCATGGTGAGGCGCACATCACCGCCAGTTTCAACAACACGATCATCAACATCACCGACCTCGAGGGCAACACCATCGTATGGACCTCCGGGGGGACCGTCGGCTTCAAGGGCTCGAGGAAGTCGACGCCGTACGCCGCGCAGGTGGCTGCCGAGCAGGCCGCCCGCCGTGCCGGCGAGTTCGGGATGCGCAAGGTGGACGTGATCGTCCGTGGTTCGGGATCCGGCCGGGACACCGCGGTCCGCACGCTCCAGACCATGGGCATGGAGGTCACCGGGATCAAAGACATCACCCCGATGGCCCACAACGGCGTCCGCCTCAAGAAGCGGCGGGGTAGCTGATGGCACGGTACATCGGACCCGTCTGCCGACTCTGCCGCCGTGAGCGCACCAAGTTGTTCCTCAAGGGGGCGCGTTGCGAGTCGAGCAAGTGCGCCGTCGAGCGCAAGCCGTATCCGCCGGGTGAGCACGGCCGCGGCCGCATCCGTGAGACCCAGTACCTCATCCAGCTGCGCGAGAAGCAGAAGGCCCGCCGCATCTACGGCGTGCTCGAGAAGCAGTTCCGTGGCTACTACCGCGAGGCCGCCCGCCAGAAGGGCATCACCGGCGAGAACCTCCTCCGCATCCTCGAGAGCCGTCTCGACAACGTCGTGTACCGCGCCCGGTTCGCCGAGTCGCGGGCCCAGTCGCGCCAGCTCGTCGCCCACGGCCACTTCAGCGTGAACGGGCGGAGGGTCACCATTCCTTCATACCGGGTGCGCCCCGGCGACGTGGTCACCATTCGGGACCGCAGCAAGCAAATGATTGCTGTCCAGCATGCCATCGATACCTCGGGCTCTCGGAGCCAGGTCGAATGGATGGACGTTGAACCCGATGCGCGCAAGATCACAATCACCAGCCTCCCGAGCCGGGTGCAAATCGACACCCAGGTCCAGGAGCAGCTGATCGTCGAGCTGTACTCGAAGTAAGGGGCCCGAACCGTGTTGATCGTCCAGCGTCCACAGATCGAGGAAGAAGTCGTCGACGACGACCGCTCGCGTTTCATCGTTGAGCCGCTCGAACCAGGTTTCGGCTACACGCTGGGGAACACCCTGCGGCGCACGCTGCTGGCCCGCATCCCGGGTGCGGCCATCACCAGCGTCCGCATCGAGGGGGTGCAGCATGAGTTCGCCACCGTCACCGGGGTAACCGAGGACGTGGTCGACATCATCCTCAACCTCAAGCAGGTGGTCCTCCGCATCGATGTCGACGGGCCTCAGGTGCTCTATCTGACCGCCAAGGGCAAGGGCGAAATCACCGCCGGCGACATCAAGGCCCCGGCCGGGGTGGAGATCGTCAACCCCGACCATCACCTCGCAACGCTCTCGTCGTCGGGCAAGCTCGAGATCGAGATGTCCGCCGAGCGCGGGGTCGGCTACCGCAGCGCCGACAAGAACAATCGCGGCGAAGGGATCGGCGTGATCCCCATCGACTCGATCTTCTCGCCGGTGCGCAAGGTGGCGTACACGGTCGGCAACACCCAGGTGGGGCAGATGACGAACTTCGACAAGCTCATCATCGACATCCACACCGACGGGTCGGCCACCCCCCGCGAGGCGATCTCGTCGGCCGGCAAGACGCTGAACGAGTTGATGGGGCTCTTCGCCGATTTCGGCGAGGGGGTCGGGCTCGAGTTGGGCGATGTGGTGACGGCCGAGTCGAGCTCGCCGGACCTGGACCTTCCGATCGAGGCCCTCGACCTCTCCGAGCGTCCTCGCAACTGCCTGCGCCGCGCCCAGATCCAGACGGTGGGCGAGCTGGTGCTGCGGACCGAGGAAGACCTGCTCAACATCACCAACTTCGGACAGAAGAGCCTCGAAGAAGTGGCGGCCAAGCTCGACGAGCTCGGCTTGTCGCTGGCCTCGGCGCGGGACCAGGAAGTCAGCGCCTGATGCCTCGCCCCAAGAAGGGTCCCCGGCTCGGCGGTGACGCCACCCATCAGAAGCACATCCTGAGCAACCTTGCCAAGGAGCTCATCTGGGATGAGCGGGTCACCACCACCGTCGCCAAGGCAAAGATGCTGCGGCCCTATGCCGAGAAGCTGATCACCAAGGCTCGGACCGGCTCGCTCCATGCCCGCCGCATGGTGCTCGCCGACATCGAGGACACCGAAGTCGTCACTCGCCTATTCGACATGGTCGCCCCCCGGTATGCCGAGCGGCCTGGCGGTTACACCCGGATCGTGCGCCTCGGGCCGCGGCGGGGTGATGGCGCCGAAATGGCAGTCGTCGAGCTCGTCTGAGCCTTCAGCTCGATGGCACTCTGGACCGCTGATCCTCGCGTACGCCTGGGGTCGCCCGTCGCGGGTCGGAGCGCGTGACTTTGATCGATGAGACTCGCACTCTCCCCGCCTCGATGCTGGTCATCGGGGTGCTGATGCTGGGCAGCTTTCTCATCGTCGCCACCTCGATGGTGGCTGCAGTCATCGCCGACGACCGGCCCACACTGCCCGACGTCGAACTTCTCGTCCTGCCGGGCGGCATCGAGGTGGTGGATTCACATTCGACTTGTGACGCCTCGGAGTGCGACGGGTACGGCCTCGTCCTCGATCAACCGGGTGTCCCCGCTGATCAAGTCATCGAAGAAGTCGCCGAAAGTCTGCGCGGCGACGGGTGGACCACCCGGGTGTGTGGCCTGGGTGAGACCTGTTTGCGCAAGGATGGTCTCGGGGTGATGCTCGCGCCCTGGTCGATGATCGACGACACCCTCAACGCCCCCATCCGCGCATCCCTCGAAGAGCAGGGGATCGATCAAGAGAACCTGGTGTACCTGCGGTACCACCGCTGCGGCGATTTGCATCCCTGCCGCTGAGAGAGCCGACCCCCCTCCGTCCATTGTCTGACGCCTACCGGGCTGTCGGGTGCACCCCGGGACCGGGCGTTATCGTCCCCTGATGCTTCGTCGCCTCTGGGGGATGCTCGTCTCGGCTTTGCAACGCAGGGGCGCTGCAGTGTTTCTTGCCCTTTCGGTGGCGGTCGGGGTGATCGTCGGCCTGGCGGCGGCCGGCCTCATCGGGGCGATCGAGGGCATTGCGGAAATCATCGAGTGGGCCGGTGAGTCACTCGATACACCCCAGCTGATCTTTCTCGGAACTGTGCCGCTCGGCCTGTTGCTCGCGTGGGCCATTGCCCGTCGCTTCGCCCCGGAAGTGGCGGGCGATGGCGTGCCCGAGGCGGCGGCTGCTCTGGCGGTGCGGTCCGGCTATCTGCCTACGCGATCTGCCCCTCTCAAGATCCTGACCACCGCCCTCACCGTCGGTAGCGGCGGATCGGCCGGTCGGGAGGGTCCGATCGTCCAGGTGGGAGCATCGATCGGATCTTCGATCGCCCGGCACACTGGCCTCGGAGAAGACCGGGTGCGGAGTCTGGTGGCTGCAGGCGCCGGGGCGGCCATCGGGGCCTCGTTCAACGCACCCATCGCCGGGATGCTGTTTGCGATGGAAGTGATCCTCGGCAACTTTGCCATCCGCCATCTGAATGCAGTGGTGGTGGCCTCGGTGTCGGCCGCGGTGACCACTCGATCGATCGTGGGTGAGGAACTGATCCTCCGCTCGTTCCCCCACCGGGTCCGCGACCCGCGCGAGCTCATCCTGTATGCGCTGCTCGGGGTGCTCGCCGCCCTCGTTGGCTGGCTGTTCCTGCGGGCGATCCATGCCGCGGACTCGGTGGGGAAGCCGAGGCGCGCCTGGGTGGGGCCGGTGGTGCTGGGGCTGCTGGTGGCCGGTATCGGGTTCTTCGAGCCCCGGATCCTCGGTACCGGGCAGGACTACGTGCGGGGTCTGCTCGGCCTCCTCACCACCGACTCGATCGTCTGGTACGCCGTCCTCGGCATCGCCCTCGCCAAGATCGTGGCGACCGCCCTCACACTGGGTTCGGGCGGGTCGGGCGGCGCCTTCATGCCCAGTCTTTTCATCGGTGCGGCACTCGGGGCCGGGTTCACCGACCTCGTCGCCCCGTTCTGGACCGTTTCGACCCTCGAGCCCGGCTCATTCGCTGTGGTCGGGATGGCGGCGACCTTCGCCGCGGTCGCCCGGGCCCCGTTGACCTCGATCCTGATCGTGTTCGAGATCACCCAGGACTACGGCCTGGTCTTGCCCCTGATGCTGGCTGCCTCACTGGCGACCTTCCTCGCCGACCGGGTGCACCGCGACAGCGTCTACTCGATGGCGCTACGGAAGATGGGGATCACCCTCACCAGACGGAGCGAGGTGGATCTTCTCGACACCGTGACGGTGGCGGAGATCGTGGATCGCACCCCTGTCGCCGCGGAGGTTTCCGCGACGACCGCCGAGGTCCAGCGACTGATGGACGAGAACCGCCTCCACGGTGTCCCGGTGGTCGACGGCGGGCGCCTGGTGGGCGTGCTCACAGTCAGCGACATCGTTCGGACTGGTGGCCCGTCCGACTCGGTGACCGCGGCCGACGCCATGACGCCGCGCCCGGTCACGGTCACCCCGGCGACACCGGTGTCGCAGGTACTGGAGCGGATGGCCTCGGTCGGCATCGGACGGATCCCGGTCGTCGCCGACGACGATCCGGGTCGGCTGATTGCGATGTTCCGCCGCGAGGACGCCGTCAAGGCCTATCACATCGCTCTCGGGCAGGAGATCGATCACGACCTGGGCCGTTCCCGCCTCCAGGCGAGGGTGGCCGCCGGCGCCGACTTCCACGAGGTGCGTATCACCCCCGGTTCGGTCGCCGACGGGCGACTTCTCAAGGAATTGCCGGTTCCGGGCGGGGCCACGGTCGTGTCGGTCAGAAGGGGGTTGGAGGTGCTGGTACCCGACGGGAACACCAGGCTGCGGCACGACGACGTCCTCACCGTCTTCGCCCGCCCCGGGGTGGGAGCCCAACTGGACGAGCGTCTCCACGCCGGCGACACCGCCGAGCTCGACATCGTGGTCCCCGACGACGAAGCACGCTTCTTCGACTTGGAGATTCCTCGTGGTTCGACGGCGGCGGGAAGGCCGATACGGGAGGTGGCCGTACCGGCAGGGTGCACGGTGGTGTCGGTGCGACGCCTCGGCGAGGTGATCGTCCCCACCGGCCACACCGTGCTCGAGGCAGGGGACGTGCTCACCGTCTTCGCCCGCTCCGGCCCGCGGAGAGTGTTTGCCGAGCGACTGAAGGTTGGAGCGGGGTGAGCAGCGCCTTGCTTCGCTCGCCCAGCGATTGGCGATTTGGCGATTGGTAAGACAAGAGAAGTACTGACGCGGTTTCGCCTTTCGCCTTTCGCCTTTCGCTCCTCTCCTAGTGTCTGACCTCATGAACTCTCCCTACCCGTACCCCATCCGGCTCGCCCTTCAAGTGCATCCGCAGCAGGCGTCCTATGGGGCGATGCGGGATGCCGCCATCGAAGCTGAGGAGCGCGGGGTGGACATCGTCTTCAACTGGGACCACTTCTACCCCCTTTACGACGATCCCGATGGGGCGCATTTCGAGTGCTGGACCCAGTTGGCGTCCTTCGCCGAGGTGACCAGCCGGGTCGAGATCGGCCCGCTGGTGACCTGCAACTCGTACCGGAATCCGAACCTGCTGGCGGACATGGCCCGCACCGTGGATCACATCTCGGGGGGGCGGGTGATTCTCGGCATCGGTTCCGGGTGGTTCGAGCGCGACTACCTGGAGTTCGGATACGAGTTCGGGACCGCGCCAGGGCGCCTGCGGGCCCTGAAGCGGGACCTGCCGATCATCGAGGAGCGGCTCACAAAGTTGAACCCGCCGCCGCTGCGGGACATGCCGATCATGGTTGGCGGCGGGGGAGAGAAGGTCACCCTTCGGATCACCGCCGAGCATGCGGACATCTGGCACGGCTTCGGTGACGCCGAGACGATCCGCCACAAGAACGAGGTGCTCGACGGTCACTGCCGGGCCGTCAGCCGCGATCCAGCGGAGATCGAGCGCTCGGCAGGCATTCGGATGGCCTCGTGGGACGACCCCTCCGTCGGCGATACCCTGGTGGAAGCCGGGGCCACCTTGCTCACCTTCGGCAAAGGCGGCCCCCTCTACGACCTGGCGTTCCTCGACAGGTGGGTCGCGTGGCGTGATGAGGCCAACGGCGGTGGGGGGTGATCGGGGTCGTTTACCCAGATCGCGCCGGGCCGCCTCTCGCCGCGATGCGCGATGCGCGATGCGCGGCGCGCGATGCGGTTGGTCGCCTTGCGCATTGCGCATTGCGCATTGCATCTTGAGATGGCCGGCCGCGCAGAGCTGATCTCCCTACTTACGGCCTACGACCCCTCTGACCCCGACGAGCAGGCCTACCGGGTGCGCATGCTCGACCTCGCTGCGGTGGCCCACGATCCGTTCCGGCGCACCGAGTACGACCCCGGCCATTTCACTGCCAGCGGGTTCGTGGTGCATCCGGACGGCGACCGGCTGTTGCTGATCCATCACGCCCGGCTGGGGATCTGGGTGCAACCCGGAGGGCATGTGGATCCCGGTGATCCGTCGCTGCTCGAGGCCGCCCGCCGGGAGATCGTCGAGGAGACCGGGATCGCCCGGCTCCATCCGGTCACGGAAAGGCTGGTCGACATCGACATTCATCGCTTCGGGTCATCGGGCGACCAACCGGAGCACCTTCACTTCGACGTGCGGTTCGCCTTTGTCGCCGACGGCGCCGACCTCAATCCCAACACCGAGGTACTCGAAGCCGTATGGGTCACCCGCGAGGAGCTCGCAGGCCTGGGAGTCGACCGATCCGTGATCCGCCCGGCAGGCAAGTTGCTCTGAGCCAGGTCGACGGTCCGACGCGCGGCAGGAGTAGCGGCACTCGAGCGCTGGCCGTTTCTTGCGGGAGGCGGGAGGCGGGACCTTTGAGCGCGGCCCCCCGTCCCGCGCCTACATGTGCGACAATGGCGGTTCAGCACGCTCTCGCCGGGTTCGAACGGACTCGCCGGGTCGAACGACGGAGGTGCCATGACCGAGACCACCAGGTTCAAGGCCATCAATGCCGGGAACATCGATCGGCTGCCCCAATGGCAGGCACTCGATCCCGAGCTGCAGCGAGCGGTGAGGGTCGTAGCGACCGTCCTGCCGTTTCGGACCAACCACTACGTCGTCGATCAACTGATCGACTGGGACAACCTTCCCGCCGATCCCATCTTCCAGCTCACCTTTCCCCAGCGGGGGATGCTGAGTGAGGAAGACTTCGAGACGATGGCCGCGCTGGTCGACTCGGGTGCGGAACGCACCGTTCTGGAGGAGGCCGCGAACTCGATTCGGTCGACCCTCAACCCCCACCCTGCCGGGCAGATGACGCACAATGTCCCCGAGTTCGAGTGTGCCCCGGTCGATGGGATTCAGCACAAGTACCGCGAGACGGTGCTGTTCTTTCCGAACAGGGGGCAGACGTGCCACGCGTATTGCACCTTCTGTTTCCGGTGGGCCCAGTTCGTGGGCCCGAAGGAACTTCGCTTCGGCACCGACGACACCGAACTGGTCGGCTCGTATCTGGCCGCACACCCTGAGGTCACCGACGTGCTGATCACGGGCGGCGACCCGCTCATCATGAAGACCCGGGTATTGCGGCGGTACATCGAGCCTCTCCTGAAGATCGATCACCTCACCAGCATCAGGATCGGGTCGAAGGCGGTGGCGTATTGGCCACAGCGATTCGTGACCGATGACGATGCCGACGACCTCCTCGGTCTCTTCGAGGAGATCGTGGCCGCCGGCAAGCATGTTGCCTTGATGGGGCACTACTCCCACCCGGTGGAACTCGGCACCGACATCGCCCAGGACGCGGCGAGGCGGGTCGTCTCCACCGGCACCAACATCCGGATGCAGAGCCCGGTGCTGCGTCACATCAACGCGGATCCGGAGATCTGGGCCGACTTGTGGCGGCGCGGGATCCAGCTAGGTCTTGTGCCGTATTACATGTTCGTGGTGCGCGACACGGGGGCGCGGGCCTACTTCGAGGTGCCGCTGGCCGAGGCGCAGACGATCTTCCGGCGGGCCTACCGACAGGTCTCAGGCCTCGCCCGGACCGTGCGCGGGCCATCCATGTCGGCGACGCCGGGGAAGATCAGGGTGGCCGGAACCGCCCAGGTGTCGGGGAAGAAGGTGTTCGTGCTCGAGTACCTCCAGGCGAGGGCCCCGGAAAGGGTGGCGGTTCCGTTCTTCGCGGAGTTCGACGAGAACGCCACCTGGTTCGACCAGCTTCGGCCGATCCGGGAGGCCGACCAGTGGTTGTTCGACGACTCGGTGACCCGCCATCACCAGAAGGACGAGGTACCCACTCCGGTCCAGATCATGAGGCGACCCGGTCCCGTCGACTCCCGCCCCGATCGACCGAAGCGCTCGCCGTCGTCGGTGCGAACGGAGAAGTAGCCGGCCGCAGATGGCGGTCCGCTAGATCCGGAAGAGCGAGATGACCACCAGGTAGGCGAACCAGCCGCCGACTGCGGCGATGGCGGCGCGGCCGAAGTCGAGTTCGAGAGCAACTCGCGCCGCCACCCAGATCGTCAGCACCAGCCAGATCGACACCACCAGGATCGCCTGGAAAGGGTCGATGAGTCGCGAAAGCGGCAGCGCGGCGATGAGGACCGGTTGGCCGATGCTGGTTGCCGCCATCGTGCCGGGAAACGACCCATAGCCGTCGAGGGCATGCTTCCCGATGAGGTACACCAGGCCGCTGAGCATGATCCAACCGACGAGCCCGGACAGGATCAGACTCGCGGCGGCGAGCACGCCCGCCCCCGCCATGACAAAGGGGACCGCAAGGATGGCGTGCACCGCGGCGACGACGATCGCCCCGTCGGCGACCCCGTCAGGGGCAAGCACCATGCGCAAGTAGGGGTTGCGTCGCAGGAGGGCGGCGTCGATGGCATGCCGGATCACGTCGGGCAGCCTAGGTGCCTCGCCGGCGGGCAGATCGCCATCCGTTTCGCATCGGCCCGTATGGGACATAGTCTTCCTGCATGGCGGCATATCGCATCGACCTCGCCTACGACGGTTCCGGTTTTCACGGATACGCCGCCAATCCGGGGGTGCGCACCGTCCAGGAGGACCTCGACCGGGCCCTCGCCACCGTGCTGGGGTCGAAGGTGTCCACCACCGTTGCCGGGCGCACCGATGCCGGGGTACATGCCTCGAGCCAGGTCGTTTCGTTCGAGGCGGGGGAAGGGCTCGACACCGAGCGCATCGGCCGATCGCTGAATGCCATGCTCGGGCCCGAGGTGGTGGTTCGGTCGGTGTCGCCGGCTCCGGACGGGTTCGATGCGCGCTTCAGCGCGGTCTCGCGGACCTACCGATACTTCGCCGATGACCGACCCGCGGCTGACCCCCTCAGGCGCCACACGGTTTGGCATATCGAGTCGCCACTCGACACGCAGGCGATGGTTGCGGCCGCAGCAACATTCGTCGGCGAGCACGACTTCGCCTCGTTCTGCCGTTCAGACGAAGGCAAGACGGCAGTGCGGCGGGTCACCTCGGCGTCGTGGTGGCGTGAGGAGGACCACGGCACACGGGGCTTGCTCGTGTTCGAGATCTCCGCCAACGCCTTCTGCCACCAGATGGTCAGGTCGCTGGTGGCGCTGTCCGTGGAGATCGGCCGGGGACGGGTTCCGGTGAGTGCGATCCCCCAGATCTTCGAAGCCCGCGACCGCAACGCCGCCCGCGGCGCCGCCCCTCCACATGGCCTGGTGCTCTGGGCGGTGGGGTACTAGGAGGCCTCGCTCCGCTCGGCCGGCGATAGGGCCGCCCTTCGGGCGACCCGCGATAGGGCCGGGCCGCCCGAAGGGTGGCCGCCTATACAAGGACCTCGATGCCCATGTCGCGGAGGGTGTCGCAGATCTGGTCGAACTGCGCCGCCGACCGGGTCTCCACCGAGAACCGGATCGCGGTGTAGCCGAACGGCAGGCCGATGCCCTGGCGTTGATGGTCGACCGAAACCACGTTGGCGCCTCCCTCGGCGATGGTTCGGGTGACACGGGCGAGTTGGCCGGGGACATCAGGGACGCGGACCTCGAACGAGCCGTAGCGCCCCCCGGCCTCGAGGCCGTGGCGGATGACCTGGTCCACGACCAGCAGGTCGACGTTCCCCCCGGAGAGAACGAGCACGGTGGGCCCTTTGGTCTGGGGAACGAGGCCGTTCATGACGGCGGCGAGGGGGGCGGCCCCGGCTGCCTCGACCATGAGCTTGGCTCGTTCGAGGAGCAGGGTCACGGCGAGCATCATTTGGCCATCGGTGACGGCAACCAGGTCGTCCACAAACTCCTCGATGTGCTCGAAGCTGAGGGCAGAGGGCCGGGCGACTGCGATGCCGTCGGCCACGGTGTACTGCGGGGGAACCGGGGTCGGCGTCCCGGCAGCCCGGCTGACGATGTACGGCTGGGCGGCTTCGGCTTCCACGCCGACGATCCGCGTCTCGGGGCTGAGAGACTTGATCGCGGCGGCGACACCCGAGATGAGCCCCCCGCCGCCGACCGGCACCACCACGGTGCCCGGGGCGGGCATCTGTTCGATCAACTCCAGTCCGAGCGTGCCTTGCCCGGCGACGATTGTGGGGTCGTCGAATGGATGGATGAGCCGGGCCCCGGTTTCCCCGGCGAACACGAGCGCCTCGTCGAGTGCATCGCCGATGTTGTCACCATGAAGGCGGACGTCGGCCCCGTACTGGCGGGTGGCGTCGATCTTGGGCAGGGCGGCATTCAGCGGCATGTAGACGGTCGACGCGATCCCCAGCGTTGCGGCCGCCAGGGCGACGCCCTGGGCGTGGTTCCCTGCCGACGCTGCCACCACCCCCGCCGCCCGGTGCTCGTCGTCGAGAAGCGAGAGCGCATTCATTGCCCCCCGGATCTTGAAGGAGCCCGCCCGCTGAAGGTTTTCGGCCTTCAGCCAGACCTCGCGTCCCGTCATCACCGAGAAAGTGTGAGTGGGGATCAGCGGTGTCTTCATCACCACGTCTTTGCCGCGGGCGGCGGCCTCGTGGATCTCGGGCAGGGAGACGAGCGACATAGGCGCCAAACTACCTCGGCTGCAGGCGACAGGCGGTACCGCCCGTGCCGCAGGATGCTGCTCGGATTGGCCCAAACCCTTCTGGGGGCGTTACCATGCGCCGCCGCTCCGCCATCGCGGGGCTTCCCGTGCGCGCCGCGCACCATTTGGGAGTGTTTCCGATGAAGATGAAGCTGCAGAAGACGTTCACGCCGCGGCCTTCCGACATCGATCGGTCGTGGTGGCTCGTCGATGCCGAGAATCTGCCCCTCGGCAGGCTCGCCAGTGAGGTCGCCACGCTCCTCAGGGGCAAGCACAAGCCGACGTTCGCCCCGCACATGGACATGGGCGACTTCGTCGTCGTCGTCAACGCCAAAAAGATCGCCGTCACCGGCGCCAAGGAAGAGGACAAGACCTATTACCGGCACAGCGGCTACCCCGGCGGGCTCAGCCAGCGATCGTTTCGGGAGTTGCTCGACATCCATCCTGAAAGGGTGATCGAGAAGGCAGTCAAGGGAATGCTTCCCCGCAACCGGCTGGGTCGTGCCATGGGTCGCAAGCTGAGGGTTTACGCCGGTCCTGATCATCCGCATGAGGGGCAGGCTCCGCAGTCGCTCACCCTCGACGTTCGAAAGGTCGAATCCTGATGCCGAATCCCAAGCCCCTCTCCCAAACCGTCGGACGCCGTAAGACCTCGGTGGTCCGGGTTCGCCTCCTCGACGGCGAGGGCAAGGTGTTCGTGAATGGCAAGAAGCTCGAGGAGTACTTTCCGACCATGGCCACCCGCCTGCGGGTGCTCGAGCCCCTGCGCATCGTCGGTGCCGATACCCGGTACGACGTGCACGCCATCGCCGAAGGTGGAGGCACCACCGGCCAGACCGACGCTCTCCGTCTCGGCATCGCCCGGGCGTTGATCGAAGTCGATCCGGCGTTGCGGCCCCAGCTGAAGCGGGCCGGGTTCCTCACCAGGGATCCTCGGGCCGTCGAACGAAAGAAGTACGGCCTGCGCAAGGCGCGCAAGGCGCCGCAGTACACGAAGCGCTAACGCCTCCGGCGCCACGCGCCGAAAGAAACCGCGATGGCCCACAAGTCCTTATTCGGCACGGACGGCGTCCGGGGCGTCGCCAATGTCGACCTCACCACCGATCTCGCGATGGGGCTGGCCCGCGCCGCCGGTGACGGTCGCAGCGGTTTGGCCGTGGTGGGCCGGGATACGCGCCGGTCGGGTCAGATGCTCGCTTCGGCCGTCCACGCCGGTTTCAACGCCGCCGGGTTCGACACCGTCGATCTCGGGATCGTGCCGGTTGGCGCGGTGTCCTTCCACACCCGGGAGATGAACGCCGCCTTCGGGGTGATGGTCAGCGCCAGCCACAATCCCGCTGCCGACAACGGCATCAAGTTCTTCGGGCCTGACGGTGGCAAACTCGACGACGATCACGAGGCGGCGATCGAGGGTCGCCTGCGGCATGGGCCTCCCTGGCACGAGGTGAGCGGCGGCGATGTGGGAATCCAGGTCCCCAGTCGGGATGGGATGACGGCCTATCTCAAGTCCATTTCCGCCAAATCCGCCTACCGACTCCAGGGCCTCGAGGTCGTGCTCGACTGTGCCCACGGGGCGGCATTTCTTGCAGGCCCGCGGCTGTTTGCCGATCTGGGGGCGGATGTCGAGGCGATCAACATCGAGCCCACCGGGATGAACATCAACGACGGCTGCGGCGCGGTGAGCACGGGCATGCTCGCCGAGCACGCCGCCGGCAAAATCGGCCTCGCCTTCGACGGTGATGCCGATCGCTGCATCGCCGTGGACGAGGACGGCAGGGTGTGCAACGGCGACGTGATCCTGGCGATTCTCGCCCGACACCTCCGCGGCCGCGGTGAGCTTCCCGGCGACCGGGTGGTAGCCACGGTGATGTCGAATCTGGGGTTCCGGCTGGCAATGCGGAAGATGGGCGTCGAACTGTTGGAGACCCCGGTGGGGGATCGTTACGTGCGTGAAGAAATGCAGCGGGTCGATGCAGGTCTCGGCGGTGAGCAGAGCGGCCATGTGCTGTTCCGGGACCGGAGCACCGGCGACGGGCTCGTGACGGGGATGCGCCTTCTCGAAGTCGTCGCTGCCACCGGGGCCCCCCTCAAGGAACTTCGCCGGGTGATGGTCGAGTATCCCCAGGTGTTGCGCAACGTCCATGTGAGGGTCAAGGAACGTCTCGCCGACGCCGATCCCATCTGGTCGACCGTCGCCGCCATGGAGAAGCGGCTGGGAGATCAGGGCCGAGTGCTGATCCGGGCCAGCGGCACCGAGCCGCTCGTGCGGGTGATGGTCGAGGCAACCGAGAGCCATGAAGCGGCCGCCATAGCCGACGACCTTGTCGTGGTGGTACGGAGGGAACTCGGGGGCGTATTGGAGGGCGACGGCTAGCCTTCCCGTTATCGGCCGAAGGGCCGCGACAGACAATGCAACAGACCGGTGACCCAGACGGAGTTATTGGAGCGCCTGCCCTCTCTTAGGAGAGGTGACGAGGAAGAGGGAGCATCGAGCAGTCGGCGGATGCCCTCTCGGCAACTCACGGTCGTGACGATGCGGGTTAGAGCCCGGGAGTGATCCCGGAGGCAGAGCCCGGATCGGTGTGAGGCGGGACCATTGTCCCGTGGGTCCTCCTGGTCTCCTCGCGAAGGGAGACGCGCGCGCATGTGCGGAATCATGGGATACGTGGGCCCCAAAGATGCGGCCCAGATCGTGGTCGAGGGGCTTCGCCGCCTCGAGTACCGCGGATACGACTCGGCAGGGATCGCGGTGCATGACGGCACCGTGCTCACAGTCACCAAGGCCGAAGGCAAGCTCTCGAGGCTGGCAGCGGTGCTCGAAGACAGTCCGGTGGCCGGCCACTTCGGCATCGGGCACACCCGTTGGGCCACCCACGGTGCCCCGAGCGATCGCAACGCCCATCCTCACACCGACCCCGGCGGCGATTTCGTCGTCGTCCACAACGGGATCATCGAGAACTTCGTGGTGCTGCGGGAGACGCTTGCGGCCGAGGGCGCCGAGTTCACGTCCGAAACGGACTCCGAGGTGCTCGCCCACCTCATCGCTCGCGAATACGACGGCGACCTGCTCGAGGCGGTGCGCCGGGCGGTGGGCAAAGCCGAAGGGGCGTACGCCCTGGTAGCGATGTGCCGGCAGGAACCTGGGCGGATGGTGGCGGTACGGATGATCAGCCCACTGGTGGTCGGCATCGGCAAGGGTGAGATGTTCCTCGCCTCGGACGTGCCGGCGATCCTCGAGCACACGCGCGACATCGTGGTGATCGAGAACGGCGAGATGGTCGATATCACCCCGGATGGATGGAGGATCGAGAAGCTCGACGGCACGCCCGTGGAGCGAGAGAAGCTCGAGATCACCTGGGATGCCGAGCAGGCGGAGCGGGGCGGATACCCCCACTTCATGCTCAAGGAGATCTTCGAGCAACCGCACGCGGCCACCGAGACCTTGAGCGGACGCCTGCTCGAAGACGGCAGGGTTGCGCTCGAGGATGTCCACTTCCCCGACGGGTTCATCGAGGGACTCGACAAGATCTGGATCACGGCCTGCGGCACCGCCTATCACGCCGGCCTCGTCGGCAAGGAGCTCTTCGAGCGACTGCTACGGATCCCGACCGAGGTCGGTTACGCCCACGAATTGAGGTACTCGGACCCAATCATCCAGGGGACGACGCTCGCGGTGGCGATCAGTCAGTCCGGCGAGACCGCCGACACCCTGGCCGCAGCCGGGCTGGTGAAGGAGAGGGGATCGCGCCTCCTGGCCCTCACCAACGTGGTGGGCTCCACCCTGAGCCGCGAAGCAACTGACATCCTCTACACCCGGGCGGGGCCCGAGATCGCGGTTGCGTCCACCAAGGCGTACCTGACGATGCTCGTGGGCGAGTACCTGCTCGCGCTCGCCATCGGACGGGAACGGGGGACCCTCGATCCAGCCATCGACGAGACGCTGGTGGCCGGGCTCCGGGGAATCCCGGCGAAGATCGGTGAGGCGCTCAAGTCCGAGGACCAGGTGGTGCGGATCGCCGAACGCCTCGCCCGCTCGGCAGCGCCGCCGCGTCCCGAAGGTACCTCCGACGACATCTACTTCATTGGACGAGGGCTCGACCACGCGGTGTCGATGGAGGGCTCGCTCAAGATGAAGGAGATCTCCTATATCCACTCCGAGTCGATGCCGGCCGGCGAGCTCAAGCACGGCACCCTGGCGCTGGTCACCGAGGGCACCCCGGTGGTGGTGGTGATCACCCAGGGCGACGTCTACGACAAGACGGTCTCTGCGATTCAAGAGGTCAAGGCCCGCGGCGCCTTCGTGGTCGCCGTGGCCTACGAAGACGACGATCAGATCGCCAAGCACGCCGACGAGGTGCTGCGGATTCCCCGGGTGCCGGATGTTCTGTCGCCGCTGGTGTCGATCATTCCCCTGCAACTCCTCGCCTATCACGTGGCGGCGGCCCGAGGCCACGACATCGATCAGCCGAGGAACCTGGCCAAGTCGGTGACGGTGGAGTGAGGCGGCCAGGAGCCGCCCGCTCGCTGGCGCTCGCCCGCGATTGGCGATTGGCGATTGGCGATTGGCAAGATGCGTCCCTCGTCACCGGAGGGTGCATGCGCATCATCGGCTTGGGGATCGATCTGGCCGACATCGAGCGGGTTCGCGTTGTGCTGGGCAAGTATCCGCGGTTTGCCGAGCGGTGCTTCACCGATCATGAGCGGGAGTACGCCTTCCGATTCAGCAAGCCGGAGCGGCGATTGGCGGCGCGATTCGCCGGCAAGGAGGCCGTGATGAAGAGCATGGGCACCGGGTGGCGGCGAATCCGGTGGACCGATGTGGAGATCACCGGCGGCGGCAAGCCCACGGTCAGGCTCTACGGCACCGCCCAGAAGCGGGCCGAGATGCTCGGTGTCACCGGCTTCGAGGTGACGATCACCCACACCGACAAGGACGCGATGGTGTTTGCCATTGCTCTAGGGGAGCACTAGGCCGGGCCTTCGGCCCGGCTGCGATTGGCGATTGGCGATTGGCGATTGGCAAGAACGCGTGCGAGGCGTTCGGCGGGTGCTTCCGGGTAGGAGGAGATCGCGTGGTGCACGCACGCTGTCGGCTCACTTCGTTCGCTTCGCTGCCCCCTCCGTCACCGCCCTGCGGGCGGTGCCCACCTCCCGTCTAAGACGACGGAGGAGGACGCTCTTGCTGGAGGCTGGAGGCTGGAGGCTGGAGGCTGGAGGCTGGAGGCTGGAGGCTGGAGGCGTGGCCAGCCACTGGCCTCAGGCGGCCGGAAGGCGTCTGGCGGCGCTAACCCTCTTGCTGGGGGTTGGAGACTGGAGACTGGCGACTCGTCGCCACCCATCCGATCAACAACACCAGCGCCATGCCGCCGAGGGCGAGCAGTACCGGGATGCCCCAGTCGACCGGGCGGGACAGCGCGGCGGTGTCGGCCCCGTCGGGCCAGGGCCACAGCACCCGGAGTGAGCCGAGCATCAGGCCGATCAGTGCGGCCATCACCGTGTCGTGATGGTCACGCAGCAGGCGGTTGAGCAGGGTGGAGAACGAGGCGAGTCCGATGACGGCGCCGACGAGGAACACGGCCAGCACGGCGAAATCCCGCTGGTTGACTGCGTCGAGCACCGCCTGGTACATGCCGAGCATCAGCAGGATGAAGGAGCCCGAGATTCCGGGGAGGATCATCGCCACGATGGCGATCGCCCCCGCACCGAGGAACAGGACCAGGCTCGGGTCGACGACGGGGTCGGTGCGCAGCCCCAGCACGAAGAAGGCGGTGACGGCGACCGCCAGTCCAATCGCCAGGCGGACCGGAAGCCAACGCTTGACGATGCGCCAGGCGATGACGATCGAGCCGAGCACCAGGCCGAAGAAGGCGGCCGCGGTGTTCTGCGGCTCGTTCTCCAGCAGATGGTCGATGGTTGAGGCGAGGGTGAGTACCGCCAGCCCGATGCCGGCGAGAAGTGGCAGCAGCAAGCCCCATTCCACCTCGCCGACGCGACGGCGCATTTCGGCGAACCGACCCCGGAGCCCGAACCCGAGGGCGGCCGATCCAGCGTGGATACTGGCCACCAGTCGTTCGTAGATTCCGAGGACCAGAGCGACCGTGCCGCCCGAGACCCCCGGAACCACGTCCGCCGAGCCCATGAGGAAACCGCGGAGGACATTGAGCAGATGGGGCATCCGGCGGAGGGTAACGACGACGCGGGTCGGTCAGGCGTCGGCGCCGTAGATGAGCGCGCTGCCGTCGCTCGCGGTGACGGTCAGTGTCGACCCCTCGATCGTGAGTATCGGGTCGCCGCCGAGGACCGCCAGCACCAGCCTCTCCTGGTCCATCACGGAGGGCTCACAGCCGATCCTGGTGGTGGCCAGCGGTGAGAACCCGGTGGCAGCCTGGTAGGTGCCATTCATGCTGTTGCACCCGGTCGATCCGGTGACCTTGCCTTGATCGTCGATGTACAGGGTTGCGGGAGCGGCGACGGTCGGGGCGGCATCGCCTTCGATGAGGGTGTCGAGGTTCCAGAGAGTGCCGATCAAGGCGGCATCAGGTTCGGGCTCGACGGCGCTGAAGCGCAGGTCGACGCCATCCCCCGACAGTCTCAGTTCGCCGCCGCCGGCGGCGGATCCGGTGACCCGGCTGAGGGCGGCCAGAAAGGCTGCCTCGAGTTCCATGACCCCTGGGTCGACACACGCCATCTCGGTCTGGAAGAAGCCATCGGGGAACGAGACCGTGTTTCCGTCGAGGATCACCCGCCCGCCGTATTGGTTGCATGCGGCGGTGCCGCCCGCCTGGTCATCTTCGACGCGAAAGGTCACCGGGTAGCCGTCGACCAGTACCAGGGCGATGCCGTCGACCGTCCCCGATCTCAATTGCCAGGTGGTGATGTCGACGGGCTCGCCACCGGCGTCCCGGTCTCCACCGCAGGCAGCGGCGAGCAGCGAGAACAAGAGGACGGCGGTGATCACGCGTGGGTTCATGCCAGTTGGACGACGGGTGGTGTCGCCACGGTTCCCTGGGCGCCCCCAGGGTCGGCACTGCTCGTACCATCCGCCCATGCGCCCCGTCATCACCGCGGAGGAATCCGCCCGGCTCGATGCGGCTTCCGAGGTCCCGGTCGGAAACTTGATGGAGCGTGCCGGGCTCGGGGTGGCCCTGGCCGCGATCCGGATGGGGGCGGGTTATGGAACCCGTGTGATCGTCCTCGCCGGTCCCGGCAACAACGGCGGGGACGGTTACGTGGCCGCTCGCATCCTGAAATCCCGCGGCGCCGATGTCGTGGTCAGGTCGCTCGGGTACCCAAAGGGCGACTCCTCACCCAACCGGGTGGCGGCGATGCGGGCGGTCCGGTCGGGTGTCAGGGTGGTCGACCTGGGCGCTCTGGAGCCGGGCGACCTGTTGATCGACGCACTGTTCGGGGCGGGTTTTCATGGCTCGCTTCCCGAGCGGGCGGTCCCGTGGACCGAGCATCCTGCCCCGGTGCTGGCCGTGGACCTCCCCAGCGGCCTCGATGCCGGCGACGGGTCCGTTTCCGGTGCCGCCTTCCGGGCCGCCCGTACGGTCACGTTCCACGCGCTCAAGACCGGGCACCTGGTGGGACGGGGCCGGGATCTCTCCGGCCAGGTCGAGGTGGTCGACATTGGGCTTTCCGGGGAGCACGCCGAGTGGATGGAGTGCGAGGACGATGACGCGGTGCTCCCGGTACGGCCTTCAAACGCCCACAAGTGGTCGGCGGGGTCGGTGGCCGTGGTGGGCGCCTCGCCGGGAATGGTCGGGGCGGCGGTGATCGCCGGTCGGGCCGCGCTGGAGTTCGGGGCGGGAGCAGTGTCGGTGATCGTTCCCGGTGGCCTGCAGGGCCAGGCGGCGGCGATGGACCCGGGTTTGCTCACCGCCGGGGTGGGCGCCGGTGAGCGGCACGGCGAGCCCGATGCCGTGCTCGCCGCGGCCGATCGGTTCGATGTCATGGCGCTGGGCCCCGGCCTCGGGCCGGACGGGGAGAGCTTCGTGGCGGCGATCCTCCGCCGCTGGGATCGCCCCCTCGTCCTCGATGCGGACGCGATCACCGCTGCTTCGATGGACGACATCGCCGCCCGCACCGCGCCCACGGTGCTCACCCCGCATGCCGGCGAGTTCGGGCGGCTTACGGGCGACCCCGCCGGTCCCCGGCAGGCGCACGCGCTGGCCCAGAAGACCGGGGCGGTGGTGCTGCTCAAGGGGTCGCCGACGTTCGTCATGGGCGAGGAGCGGTGGGTGATCACTTCTGGAGGCCCCGAGCTGGCGTCGATCGGCACCGGCGACGTGCTCACGGGCATGATCGCCGCCGCCATCGCCCGCGGGCTCGGCCCCGAGACCGCGGCGCGGACAGCGGCCCATCTTCATGGACGGGCGGGGGCGTCGCTCGCCCCGGTCACTACCGTCACCGCCACGCGTCTGCTCGCCGAGATCGGGAGGTTCGGATAGTGAGGCCGTCGTGGGTCGAGGTCGATCTCGATGCGATCCGTCACAACGTCCGGGCGATCGCGCAGGCCGCGCGACCGGCGCGCTACTGCGCGGTGGTCAAGGCCGACGGGTATGGGCACGGTGATGTTCCGGTGGCCGAGGCCGCCCTCGATGCTGGGGCCGAGTGGCTGGCGGTGGCCCTCGTCTCCGAGGGTATCGGCCTGCGGGAGGCGGGGATCGAAGCCCCGATCCTGGTGCTCTCCGAACCCGTGACCGACGACGCCAAGGACATCGTCGACTGGCGGCTCACTCCCACCGTGTACCGGCGGTCGTTCCTCGCAGCCCTGGCCGCGGCCGCTCCCGAAGGGTTCCCGGTCCACGTGAAGGTGGACACCGGGATGCACCGGGTCGGCGCTCCACCCGATGCCGCTCGAGAACTCGCCGTAGAAGTCGATCGCAGCCCCCTTCGCCTCGAGGCGGTGTGGACTCATTTCCCGGTTTCGGAGGAGGATCAGGAGTTCACCCGACACCAGGTGGTGCTGCTCCAGCGGTTCATCGAAGACCTGGCCGGTGTCGGGGTGAAGCCAGAGATGGTGCATGCCGCCAACACCGCGTCCGCGATGGTCGATGTCGGAGCCAGGTTCGACATGGTGCGCGTCGGGATCGGCACCTACGGGCTCCGGCCCGCACCGGGGTTTGCGCCCGAGATCGATCTCCGTCCGGCGATGTCGGTGGTGAGTCGGGTGGTCTACTCCCGCCGTCACCCCGCCGGCACGCGTCCCTCCTATGGCCGGCGGCGGCCACTTCCGCAGGAGTCGACCGTGGTGACGGTTCCCATCGGCTACGCCGACGGGGTCGCTCGTCGCCTCTCACTTGTAGGCGGGGCGCTGATCGGGGGACGGTTCCATCCCTTCGCCGGGAACATCACCATGGACCAGGCCCTGGTCGACGTGGGCGACTACCCGGTCGACATCGGCGACGAGGTGGTTCTCCTCGGGCGTCAGGGCGATGCCGAGATCACCGCCGACCAGTGGGCCGATTGGCTCGGCACGATCAACTGGGAGGTCGTGTGCGGATTCGGCCCGCGGTTGCCGCGCCGGTACGTCGGATGACGCTCACCCGCGTGCCGGCGATGGGAGACGAGAGGTGACGGCAGAACTACTCCAACTCGCAGAGGTGGCAGCCTCGTGCGTTCGGTGCCCGCTCTCGCAGACCCGGACCACTGTCGTCTTCGGCGCCGGTTCGCCCGACGCCGACCTGATGTTCGTGGGGGAGGCGCCCGGCTTCCACGAGGATCAGCAGGGCGTGCCGTTCGTCGGTGCAGCCGGCAAGCTGCTCGACCGGCTGCTGGGGGAGATCGGGTTGGAACGCGACGAGGTGTACATCGCCAACGTCCTCAAGTGTCGGCCTCCGGGCAACCGGGACCCCAAGCCGGAGGAGATCGAGGAGTGCAAGGGGTACCTCCGGGGGCAGATCGAACTGGTGGATCCGGCCGTGGTGGTGACCCTGGGCAACTTCGCCACCAAGCTGCTCTTGAAGCGGGATGTCGGGATCACCAAACTGCGCGGGCAGACCTTCCCCTGGTGGAACCGGCAACTGGTTCCGACCTTTCATCCCGCTGCCGCCCTCCGCGGAGGAGAAAACGTGTTGGCGCAGATGCGTGAGGACTTTGCACTCGTTCGGGGTCTGCTCGCACGTGCCGCCGAGCCGCCCGCGGCCGAGCCGGCCGCGGAGCAATTGGGGTTGTTCGGATCATGATCGAGATCCACTGTCCCACGCCTGCCGACACTCGCGGGGTGGGCCGTCGTCTTGCCAGCCTGCTGCGATCCGGTGATGTCGTCCTGCTCGCCGGCGATCTGGGCGCCGGGAAGACGGTGTTCGCCGCGGGAATCGGCGAGGGCCTTGGCCTCGATCACGTCGTAGTGAGCCCGACGTTCGTGCTGGTACGGCGGTATCGGGGGCTGATGCCCATGGTCCATGTCGATCTCTACCGCCTCGGATCGTCCGCTGAGATCGACGACCTGGACCTGGACTCGGAGGCGGCCGATGGGGTTTTGGTGGTCGAATGGGGACAGGCCGCCGAGCAGTCGTTCGGAGAGGATTACCTCCTCGTTCGGATCGAGGCGGGCTCAGACGGGGGGCGAGCCCTCCAGTTGATCCCCCGGGGTTCGTGGTCGCGGCGCCCGCTGGCGGAGGTGACCGGATGAGGATCCTCGCCATCGAGACGTCGACGGCCGCCTCCTCGGTGGCACTCGGCACCCCCGAGGGGGTCATCGCATCGTCGCGGCGGCTCGATCCCCGGGGCCATGTCTCGTTTCTCGTGCCTGCTTTGGAGTTCTGCTTCTCGCAGGCGGGTTGGGAGCCCAAGCAACTCGACGCCATCGCCGTGGATGTCGGCCCCGGGCTCTTCAGCGGGATCCGCACCGGCCTGGCGACGGCGCAGGCGATCGCCGGCGCCGTCGGCGCCCCGATCGTGCCGGTCACTTCGCTCGACGCCATCGCCCTGCGGGCCGCCACCGCCCATCGCCGTATCTGGGCGGTGGTGGATGTGCGGCGCAAGGAGGTGGCAGTCGCCCCGTACCGGCCGGTCCGGGGAGGAGTGGTCCGCGACGGGCCGACCGAGCTGTGTCGCCCCGAAGCATTTCGGGAGATGCTCGTCAGCGATCCGAGTGACGTGCTCGTCGTCGGCGATTGGAAGGCGTTGCCCGAGGGAACCCTGGTCGGGCTTCACGCGGTGCGTACCGGACGGCCCCGCTTCCCGTCGGCCGAGGCGGTGATCGAGGTGGCCCGGGGACGGGTGGCCAGGGCGGCGCTGCCTCATCCGGATGAGGTGCGGCCGATGTACCTTCGAGAGCCCGACGTGGCGATCAACTGGTCAGATTTCCGATCGGAGGGACCGTGGAAGTAGCGGTCGCGACCGTGCGGCAGATGACGGATGCCGACATCCCGGCAGTCGCCGTCCTCGAGGCGCGAGCCTTCCGGGACCCGTGGTCGCCTGCCACGTTCCTGGAGGAGTTGGCGCTGGACAATCGCTCTTATGTGGTCGCAGAGGAGCGCGGGTCGATCGTCGGGTATGGGGGCGTGATGGACCTCGACGAGGAGGCCCACATCATGACGATCGCAGTCGACCCCGGGCACACTCGCCGCAAGATCGGGACCAGGCTGATGCTGGCGCTGATCGACATCGCTGTGGAACGGGGAGCCCGGCATCTGACGCTGGAAGTGCGGATCACCAACGATGCTGCTCTGGGCATGTACCGCAAAGTGGGGTTCGCCTCGGTGGGGTTACGGCCCAACTACTACCGGGACGAGGACGCCCTGGTGATGTGGGCGGTCGATGCAGACGAAGCGCCGTTCCGGCGCCGCCTCGACCGGCTGCGGGAGGAAGTGGGATGAGCGGTCCTACGGTGCTCGGGTTCGAGACGAGTTGCGACGAGACAGGTGTTGCCGTCGTCAGGGGCAACGAGATCCTGTCGAACGTGCTGGCAACGCAGGTGGAGGAGCATGCTCG
Organism: Acidimicrobiia bacterium; assembly: GCA_040878325.1. NCBI lineage: Bacteria > Bacillati > Actinomycetota > Acidimicrobiia > Acidimicrobiia bacterium. Next base: position 5,587 of record JBBDMM010000017.1, on the reverse strand, counting down.
ATTCGGCGGGGTGGTCCCCGAGGTGGCGGCGCGGGCGCACGTCGAGGCCATACGGCCGCTCACCCATCGGGCGCTGCGCGACGCCGGGGTGCACGCCATGGACCTCGATGCGGTGGCCGCCACGCAGGGGCCGGGGTTGGCGTCGGCGTTGATGGTGGGGTTCTCCTACGGCAAGGCCCTGGCCTGGGCGCTCGACATCCCGTTTCTCGGGATCGACCACATGGAAGGGCACCTGTTCGCCCCCCGGTTCGAGCATCCCGACTACGGACCTCCCGCGGTGGTGGTGCTCGCCTCGGGTGGCCATTCGCAGTTCGTTCACTTGAAGGAGTGGGGCGAGTACGAGGTGCTCGGGTCGACGATCGACGACGCCGCGGGCGAGGCTTTCGACAAGCTGGCCAGGTTTCTCGGTCTCGGGTTTCCCGGGGGGCCGGCGATCGATCGAGCATCGGAGGGGGGCGATCCGTCGTCGGTCGAGTTCCCCCGGGCATTGGCCGACCGTCCGTTCGACCTCTCGTTCTCCGGCCTCAAGACGTCGGTGGTCACGTATGTCCGCCAGCACCATGAGGCAGGCGACTTGCCGCCGATGGAGGACCTGGCCGCGGCGATCCAGGAGGCGATCGTCGACGCCCTGGTGACCAAGACCATGAATGCGGTGGAGGAGACCGGGGTGAAGCAGGTCGGCGGAGGAGGAGGCGTGCTGGCCAACCGGCGGCTCCGCGAACGGCTCGCCGCTGAGTGCGCCTCCCGTGGGATCGCCCTCCATCTGCCGTCGCCGGCCCTATGCACCGACAACGGAGCCATGATCGCCGCCGCCGCCGTCTTCCGGCTCGCCCGCGGGGAAATCACGGCTCTCAATGCCGAGATAGATACGGGGATGGTTATGGGCTGAGCCGGCCTTCGGCCGGCTCAGCCAGCCACAATTGGCTATTTGCCAATTGCGATTACCTGATACGACATCACTCAACTTCCCGCCTGCCCGACTAGCACTCGAAACCACCGGCTGCTAATTTGGCAGTCGCAAGCGACGAGTGCCAACAGGAGGAGATTCGTCGAATATGGCAAAGGCAACTACCAAGAAGAAGGTCGCAAGCCTTCATCCGCTGGGTGACCGTGTCGTCGTCAAGCCTCGTGAAGAGAACGACATGCGGACGCCGAGCGGCCTCGTGATCCCCGACACCGCCAAGGAGAAGCCCCAGCTCGGCGAGGTAATCGCCGTCGGCCCGGGTGACTTCCAGGACGGGGAGCGCATTCCGATGGACATCGTGGAAGGCGACGTCGTCGTCTACTCCAAGTACGGCGGCACCGAGGTGAAGTTCGAAGGCGAGGACTATCTGATCCTTTCTTCGCGCGACGTCCTGGCTGTCATCCGCTGAGGATCGAGGAGGTAATCGATCAATGGCTGCAAAGGACCTGAGATTCAACGAGGAGGCCCGTCGGGGCCTCGAGGCCGGAGTCGACAAGCTGGCCAACGTCATCAAGACGACGCTGGGCCCCAAGGGCCGCAACGTCGTCCTGGAAAAGAAGTGGGGATCCCCCACGATCACCAATGACGGCTACACGATCGCCAAGGAGATCGAGCTCGACGACCCGTGGGAGAACATGGGCGCCCAGCTCGCCAAGGAAGTGGCGACCAAGACCAACGACGTGGCCGGTGACGGCACCACCACGGCGACCGTGCTGATTCAGGCGATGGTGCACGAGGGGCTTCGCAACGTGGCCGCCGGCGCCAACCCGATGGAGCTCCGCCGCGGCATCGCCGAGGCAGTGGAAGACGTCGTCGCATTCATCGCCGAGAAGGCCGAGCCGATCAAGGCGACCGACAGCCAGAAGATCGCCTTCGTGGCTTCGAACTCTGCCGCCGACTCGCTGGTCGGGGAGAAGCTCGCCGAGGCGATGAAGAAGGTCGGCAACGAGGGCGTGATCACGGTCGAGGACAGCCAGACGTTTGGCATTGACCTCGAGTTCACCGAGGGCATGCAGTTCGACAAGGGCTACATCTCCCCGTACTTCATCACCGACGCCGACCGCCAGGAAGCCGCCGTCGAGGATCCCTACATCCTCGTGGCCAACCAGAAGATCACCGCGGTGCACGACCTGCTCCCGGTGCTCGAGAAGGTCATGCAGGCGGGCAAGCCGCTCGTGATCATCGCCGAGGACGTCGAGGGCGAGGCTCTGGCCACCCTGGTCGTCAACCGGTTGCGCGGCACCTTCCAGTCCGTGGCCGTCAAGGCCCCCGGGTTCGGTGAGCGCCGCAAGGCCATGCTCCAGGACATCGCCATCCTCACGGGTGCGACGGTGATCTCGGAGGAGGTCGGTCTCAAGCTCGATGGCGTGACCGTCGACATGCTGGGCCGGGCCCGCAAGGTCGTCGTCACCAAGGACGACACCACCGTGGTCGAGGGCTCGGGCGCGAAGGGTGATGTCGAGGGCCGGATCAAGCAGATCCGCCGCGAGATCGAGAACTCGGATTCCGACTGGGACCGCGAGAAGCTCCAGGAGCGCCTCGCCAAGCTTGCCGGTGGCGTCGCCGTCATCAAGGTGGGCGCGGCTACCGAGGTCGAGCTCAAGGAGAAGAAGCACCGTATCGAGGACGCCATCCAGGCGACCCGGGCAGCCGTCGAAGAGGGCATCGTGCCCGGCGGCGGAGTGGCCCTGGTCCGTGCCCAGGATGCCATCAAGATGCGCGGTGGCACGCCGGACGAGAAGACCGGTCGGTTGATCGTGCGCAAGGCTCTCGAGGAGCCGATGCGCCAGATCGCCTTCAACGCCGGCTACGAGGGTGGTGTCATCGTCGAGCGGGTTCGTGAGCTCGAGTACCGGTTCGGCTTCAACGCCGCCACCGGCGAGTATGAGGACCTCATCAAGGCGGGCATCGCCGATCCGGCGAAGGTGACGCGCTCGACCCTGCAGAACGCAGCGTCGGTGGCGGCCATGCTCATCACCACCGAGGCCCTCATCGCCGAGCGCAAGGACGACAGGCCCTCCGCCCCCGCCATGCCCGGCGGCGGCGACATGGACTTCTAAAGCGCGACCTGATCGATCGAATGGCCTTGGGGGCGGCTCACACGAGCCGCCCCCAAGCTTGCCCGGGGCTCTATTCCAGCCACTTCTCTTCGTGCCAGCGGTCTTGGGCGGCGCGGAACTCTTCCTCGAGCATCGCCCACAGGGAGTGGTCCATCCAGCGGCCGCGGACCAGCACCTCTTTGCGGAGCAACCCCTCGCGGGCGAAGCCGAGCTTCTCGGCCACCCGTTCGGAGGCCCGGTTGCCGACTGCGATGCGGAGGGTGATCCGGTGCAGATCCATCTCGGAGAAGCCGACCGCGGCGATCCGCGCCGCCGCCTCGGTGGCAATGCCCTGTCCAGTCACCGACGATCGGATCCAATAGCCGATCTCCCCGGCCCGCTCCCGTCGCGAGGTGGTCCACACCGAGATGTTTCCGATGTGGATATCCGGCTCGGAGCGCTGGCGGATGGCGAAGTCGAAGGCTCTCCCGTCGGCCCATGCCGTCCCCGATTCGCGGAGGAACTGGTTGGCCTCGGCCCGCCCGTAGGACCGGTTCGCCCACGGCAGCCATTGCTCGAGCTCGCCGATCGAAGCGTCGATCGCCTCGACCACCGCATCGAGGTCGCGGCGCTTGAAGGGCCGCAGCTCGAGGCGCGGAGTGAAGCGGGGATCAGAGGGGATCGACTTGGCCATGGGTTGGGGAGACTATCCCCCATCAGCAATGCGCGATGCGCACCGGGCAGAGCGTTGGCGCGCTCTTGCGGGAGGCGGGTGGCGGGAGGCGGGACGGGGAGGGGCCTCTACCCTTTAGGTGTGTCAGCCAATTTGTGGTCTCCGCTCGAGGCGCTTCCGCCGGTCGTCACGGGGGAGGCGATCAGGGCGGCGGTCCTCATTCCGTTCTATGAGCAGGACGGGGTGCTGCGACTGATCATGACCCGGCGTCCCGACACGATGCGGAGCCATCCGGGTGATGTGGTGTTCCCCGGGGGGATGATCGAGCCGACCGACGACGGCCCGGTGCATACCGCGGTGCGGGAGGCATGGGAGGAGGTTGGCCTTCCGCCGGAGGGAGTGGAGGTGCTCGGCGGGCTCGACCCGGTGCACACCCGATCGGTGACGATGCAGATCTCTCCGGTGGTCGCCCGGGTGCAGCGTCCCGCCCAGTTGGTGCCCGAACCGGGGGAGGTGGCCGCCATCATCGAGCCCTCCATCGATCAGTTGCTGGCCGACGGCGACTGGCGGCGCAGCGTGTGGGGCGGCCGCAACATGTGGTTCTACGAGTTCCCCGAAGGTGTCCTCTGGGGGGCAACCGCGTTCATCGTGAGAGGCCTGCTAGAGCGGTTTAGGTAGGCCGACGCTCCGAGTGCTACTCCCCCCTCCGGGGGGAGTACCCCGAAGGGGGGCACCTGACCCTTCGAGAAGGACCGGACCCGTTCTTGAGGAGGTGGTTGGAGTGCTCGCTGTCTCCGCTGCCCCCTCTGCCTCGCTTCGCTTCGGCACCTCCCCCGCCGAAGACGGCAGGGGAGGACGCTCGCTGTCTCCGCTGCCCCGTTCGTCTCCGCTGCCCCGTTCGTCTCCGCCGCCGTCGGCGGCCGACCTACTCTCCCCGCCGTGGTTGACCACCTGTTTCTCGCCTCCACGGGCCTCGGCATCGGCCTGTTGCTGAGCGCGTTGCTGCTCGGCATGCGCCACGGCGTCGACTGGGATCACATCGCCGCCATTACCGACCTGGCGGCGACCCAGGACACCCCGCGCCGAGGCCTGGTTCTGGGCACCATCTACGCCCTTGGCCACGGGGTCGTCGTGCTCGTCATCGGGGCGGTTGCGATCGTGGTCGGCCGGAGCCTCCCCGAATCGATCGACGCCCTATTCGGCAGAATCGTCGGCTGGACCCTCATCGTCCTCGGGGGATACGTGGCGTACTCCCTGATTGTGCACCGGGAAGGATTTCGGATGCAGAGCCGCTGGATGCTGATCATCCGCGGCGTCCGCCGACTGGTCGCTCGCTTCCGGTCTCGCCGGCCGGTCGAGCACGAGCACCGGCACGCCGCCCTCGATGTCCACCACCAGGCCTCCGACGCGGGCGGCGCAGTCGAGGATGACCTCGTGCACAGTCACGCTCACGTGCATCCCCCTGACGAGCTCGCCGACGAGTACGGCGGTCGTGTGTCGTTCGGGATCGGCATGCTCCACGGGGTCGGGGCGGAGACCCCCACGCAGGTCGTGATCTTCCTGGCAGCGGCTCAGGCCGGTGGGAGCGGGGCCGGAGTAGCGGTGCTGGTGGCCTTCCTCGTCGGACTATTCATCACCAACACCCTCATCGCGGTGGCGTCGTCGTACGGCTTCCGGTCCCCGGAGCAGCGGCGGCGCTTCCAGATCGGGCTCGGCTCGATCACCGCGGTCGTATCGATCGTGGTCGGCGCTCTCTTCGCCCTCGGCCGCGAAGCGGTGTTGCCCGGGTTCTTCGGCGGATAGAGGGCGGGCGGCCTTCGGCCGCCTTGGGCCAGTCTCCGGCTGGCCGGGCGGGCGCCATCGGCCTTGGGCCAGTCTCCGGCTGGCCGGGCGGGCGCCATCGGCCTTGGG
>JBBDMM010000016.1:132412-204353 GCA_040878325.1 Acidimicrobiia bacterium | reverse complement strand
TTTAGGCCGGTCTTCTGCTTCGTCGGGCGCGCAGTGTTGGTTCGGAGCCAGAAGGTCGCGGGTTCAAATCCCGCCCCCGCTACCAAGTGAACAACCAAGTCAGAGGCCCTTTCCGGGAAATCGGAGAGGGCCTCTGACGTTGTCCGATCGGGCTGATGCCAGGTTGCGCTGGAGCGCAACGCAGTCACTGGTTGACCATCCCTGGGTGTGGCCGTACACTGGCCGTACTGAAGGAAAGTTGAACCATGGCCACCGGCACGAAGCGAACTCGCAGTGAGCGTCTCGAGGTGCGGACGACTCCTGAGGATCGTGCGCTCATTGACCGGGCGGTAACGGCGTCCGGAACCGACCTGACCGACTTCGTCATCACCAATCTGACCGTGGCGTCCCGTCGGGTGCTGGCCGACCGGACCAAGTTTGTGCTCGAACCTGAGGCTCGAGCCGCGTGGGAGGAGATCAACCGTCGTCGTGCTCGCAGCCTGACCGGGCTCCGCGAGTTGATGGCACGGCCGTCGCCGTTCACCGACGAGTGACGCAACGGTATCGGCCTCCCAGGCTGTTGGAGGCCGGTGACATCGTCGACCCGTTCGAGTGTCGATCCGCCGAACAGACCGACTGGCTACGCCACCATGCACGACAGGCCCACGCGGCGGGAACAGCGAAGGTGCTGGTCGTCACTCCGGATGACAGTGTCCTGGTGGTCGCCTACTACGCCTGGTCGATGGCCAGTATCTCGATCGAGGATGCTCCGGCACGGGCGCGCCAGGGTGCGGGACGGTACCCGCAGCCCGTTGCGCTGCTCGCCCGACTTGGTGTATCCCAAGAGCACGAAGGCCGAGGACTCGGTGCCGGTCTCCTCGCCGATGCCATCGGTCGGACTGCGCAGTTGGGAGTTGAGATCGGATGCCGGGGCCTACTTGTTCACGCCGAGAGGCCGGAGGCTCGAGACTTCTACGTCAATCTCATCCCCGAATTCGCACAGTCACCTACCGACGCGCTGCACCTCGTCCTGTTGATGAAAGACATCCACAGAACCCTGAGAGGGTGACCCAGCGAAGGCGCTTCCATCGCGCGTCCATATCGCGAGAGGATGCGATGGGACGGTCACGAACCCGAAATGTCGCGAAACACAAATGGCTTCTGAACAGGCATTTCGCGCATTTCCTCAGGTCAGCGAACACCCCGGCCTCGCTCATAACCCGAAGGTCGAGGGTTCAGATCCCGCCCCCGCTAGTAGAAGCCGGGGTCAGCAGTACGCTGACCGGGTTTCTACCGTTCTGGTCGCAGTCGAAATCGACAAACGGATCAGAAGAGCCGTCTAGGTGTGATGACCGGGAAGGTTGTCCCTGGGTGGATTCATGGAGCAATGGTGCAGGACGTGTCGGATATACGACACTGAGTAGCTACTACGGGCAGCGTAACGCTAAACCAAGGCGGGCATGAGAGCCATCACACAACCCATCGGAATCTTGTACGAGCATCCGCTCTGGTTCAAACCGCTCTTCGCCGAGCTGGATCGGCGTGGTGTGGAGTATTTGCCGGTGGACGCCTCGGACTCGCGGATTGACCTGGTGGGTGCGCTCGAGGATTGCCGTCTGGTGGTCAACCGGATGAGCCCGTCCGCCTGGACCAGGGGGAACGGCCCGGCGATTGCCAGGACTCAGGATCTCCTTCGGCGACTCGATACCGATGGAGTGCCGGTCATCAACGGGGCCGCAGCCTTCGAATACGAGATATCGAAGACACGTCAGCTCGAGCTGCTCGCAGACCTGGGTGTCAGTCATCCGGCGGGAAGACCGTTCAGCGACCCGGCGGAGGTGATCGAAGCCGCGACTGGTCTTCGCTTCCCGATTCTGGTGAAGCCCAATCTCGGCGGGAGCGGAGCGGGCATCCGGTCGTTCGCCGACACCGCTGAGTTGGAAGCGGCCGTACGATCAGGTGAGCTGGAGGATCTGAGCTACGACGGCTTGGCACTGGTGCAGGAGCATCTGCCCGCAGAGGGCGACAGCATCGTGAGGGTGGAGATCCTCGACGGCGAGTATCTCTACGCGATTCGCCTCCGGCTCCTCCCGGGCTCATTCAACCTGTGCCCGGCCGACTACTGCGAAGTCCCGGGCATCGCCGACGGCGTCTCCGGCCGGGGGCTCCCGGTGGAGGCGTTCACACCACCCGAGGATGTGATCGATATCACGAAGCGGATAATCGAAGGCGCGGGAATGGACCTCGGTGGCGTGGAGTATCTGGTGAACTCCAGAGACGGCCGGCCCTACTTCTACGACATCAACGCCCTCTCCAACTTCGTAGCCGACGCACCCCAGGTGATCGGGTTCGATCCCTTCGTGGATCTCGCCGGTTTCATCGTCGCGAGGGCTGAGGAGGCGGAGAAAGCGATAGCTGTCTAGTGCCCCAGCGGGGCGCCGAGAGCCAATGGGAACACCGGTTCGGGTGGCCCTCCGGGGCCGGTCGGACCGGTCTCTCGTTGTCCTCGTGCTCGGCGGGCTGCCCTTCCGGAAGCCAAGAACGGGCCGCCGCGCCGCAGTCAGTCGCCGGTCTCTTCGGCGGCGAAGAGGGCCTTGAGCCTGGTCGCGTCGGCTTGGGTCCGGCCCGGGGGATCAGTGATCCCGAAGTCGATGTAGGCGCTGGGGGAGTAGCGGTGGCCGTGGCCGACGGGCACTGACTAGATGTCGGACATGCGCTGGGGACTCATCCGCTTCAGTCGGCCAGGTCGCCGGCTGCGGTGGCGACCGCCTCGACAGGTTTCAGGTTGGTCACCGCCGCCTTGACTCCCTCGGAGAGGGTGGGGTGGACGCATATGCAGTTGGTAAGCGGAGAGATGCTCCGTTCCGCGGTGTGCAGCATCAGGATCCCCTGCGACAGGAGATCGGCGCCGAGGTGGGCGAGAACGTGCATGCCGAGCAGCTCGTCAGTGTCGGCGTCGACGACGAACTTGACGAATCCGGCAGTCTCGCCCATGGCGATGGCCCGGCCCACTCGCCGCAGTGGCTGGCGACCGATCTTGATGCTCCGCCCCGCGGTAACGGCCTCCTCTTCGGTGAGTCCCACGCTGGCCACCTCCGGGTCGGTGAACACCGCCCCGGGGATGCGGTCCGTCTCGTAGGCCCGGCCGGCGCCCTTGAGGGCGTTGTCCACCGCCACCCCGGCGGTGTACACGGCGAAGTGGGTGTACTGCAGGCGGCCGATGACGTCTCCCATGGCCCAGACGTTGGGGGCGGTGGTCTGCAGTGTGTCGTCGATGGCGATTCCCGTCTCCGGATCCGCCTCGACGCCTGCCGCCTCCAGGTCCATGTCGCCGACATGGTGGGGTCGACGCCCGGCGGTCACCAAGATACGGTCGCACTCGAAGCGCTCGGTGGTGCCGGCCACATCGGCGGTCACTGCCAACCTGCCCCCGCCGACAGCCTCGACCTTGGTCGGCTCGGCCCGGGTGCGGATGTCGATGCCCTCCTCCCCGAGGATCGCCTCCAGCGCTGTCGATATCTCTTCATCCTCTCGGGGGAGCACTCGGCCCCGCCGCTGCAGCACGGTGACCTTCACGCCGAAGCGATGGAGCATCTGGGCAAACTCCATCCCCTCGGGGCCGCCACCGATGACGACCATCGACCCGGGAAGCGTGTCCATGTCCATGACCGTCTCATTGGTTTCGAATCCCGCTTCTGCGAGCCCGGGGATGTCGGGTACCACCGGTACCACGCCGGAAGCGACGATCACCTTCTCCGCCTCCAATTCGCGGCCGTCGATGGAGAGGCGGCCGGGGCCTGCGAAGCGGGCGGAGCCGCGGATCAGGTCGATTCGGGGGTGCTCATCGATCCGGCGTTCCAGCCGGCTCCGGATGAGCGAGACGATCTCATCCTTGCGGGTCCTGATCCGGGGCCAATCGACCTCCAGCCGCCCGATCCGAAACCCGAACTCCTCCCCCCGCTGCGCCATCTGAATCGCCTTTGCAGACCCGACCTGGGCCTTGGTGGGGATACACCCCACGTTGATTCAGGTGCCACCCACTTTGTGGCGTTCGATGAGAGCCACCCGGCCCCCCAGCCCTGCGGCTCGAAAGGCGGCATTGATGCCGCCCATCCCGGCTCCGATCACGGCCAGGTCGTACCTGTCGTCCATTTGTTGCTCCCTTCGATCGTCAAGCGGCACAGCAGGACAGGTGGGCGACATCCTTGGAGAATCCTTGGGCGGCAAGCTTGAGTGCCTCGGCCATCGTCAGGTAGGGGTGGAAGGTGCCGGCGATCTCTTCGATGGTGACCCGGTGTTGAAGGCCGATCACCACCGCCTGGATGACGTCGCCGGCACCCTCGGCGAGGATGTGGGCGCCAAGCATCCGGCCGGTGGCCTCGTCGGCAACCAGCTTCACCAGTCCGGTGGTGTCATGGTCGACCAGGGCGCGAGGTACCGCGCTGAGGGGCAGCAGCGAGGTGATCACCCGGTGGCCCGCGTCGACGGCCTGAGCCTCGGTGAATCCCACGGAGGCGATGGGCGGGCTGGTGAACGTCACCCGGGGCATGCTATTGAGGTCGATGCGTCGGCCGGTGCCTCTGAGGGCATGCTCGGCGGCGACCCCACCAGAGCGGGCGGCCACGTAGACGAACTGGGGGAGGTTGGTGACGTCGCCGGCGGCGAAGACCCGGGGGTTGGTGGTCGCCATCGCACTGTCGACGACGACATGCCCCCGCGGGTCGGTATCCACTCTCGCGGCCTCCAGGCCGAGGCCGGCGGTGTCGGCGCGACGGCCGGTGGCGATGACGAGCTGGTCGGCCTCGATTCGCTCCGTGATGCCGGCGATGGTGATGTCGAGCCAGCGACGGTCGCCACTGCGGCCCGCCTTGGTGATCGTGGCCGAGGTGAGGACCCGGGTACCGATCGACTCGAGGTGCGCCTGGAGGGCGGCGGAGATCTCCGGTTCCTCGAAGGGTGCGATCCGATCCAGCACCTCGACCAGGGTGAGCCGGCTGCCCAGATGGGCGAACAGCTGACCGAGCTCGAGGCCAATGGCGTTGGCCCCCACCACGATCATTTCAGCGGGCAGCTCGGTGAGCTCGAGCGCGGTGGTGGAGGTGAGATAGCCGGCCTCGTTGAGCCCTGCGATCGGTGGCGCCCACGGGGCGGCGCCGGTGGCGATCAGGTAGCGGCCGGCCGACACCACCTGACCGTTGACCTCCACGGTGTCTGGTCCGGTGAACCGGGCCTCACCCCAAATCAGTTCGATGCCGTACACCTCGATCAGATCCTCGTACTTCTCCCGGCGCATGGTGTTCACCAGGTCATCCTTCTGGGCGACCAGGGCCGCCAGGTCGACGCTCCCGACCGCGGTGGGCAACCCGGCGAAGGGAGAGTGACGGGCCCGGTGATAGTGCTCGGCGGCTCGGAGCAGCGCCTTGGAGGGTACGCAGCCGACATTCACGCAGGTACCACCGACTGTGCCCCGTTCCACCATGGCGACACGGGCCCCCAGCTCGGAGGCCTTGATTGCGGCGGCGAATGCCGCCGACCCGGAACCGATGATGAGCAGGTCGTGGTCTCCGTCACTCGGGGACTCGGCGAGTCGCTCGGAGCCCCGCTCGTCGTCTTCGACGAGGCCGTAGCCGTCGTTCGCCAGCTCCGTAGTGGCCCTATCGGCCGAGAACGCAGGGGTGGCGAGGCCCACCGCGGTCCCGGTCTGCCAGTCCACCTGCGGGTCCTGCAGCCCGGCCCGGCTGAGCGCCTTGCCCACCGTGATCTCGCAGTGGTCGCAGGTCATCCCCTCGATGGCGAGGCGGATCGGCTCTGCGGAGTTATCTATCTTCTCGCGCTTGGTCCTCATTCCGGTAAACCTACACCTTCAAGTGCGGTTGAATGTCAAGTGGTATGGTGCCGTCATGCAGATAGGTGAGGTGGCACGCAAGGTCGGGGTGGCCACCTCGGCTATCCGTTTCTACGAGGAGTCGGGTCTGCTGCCCGAACCGGAGCGGACCCGATCGGGGTACCGGGAGTACGCCCCGGCTGTGATCGACCGTCTCATGTTCATTCGGGCCGGCCAGGCGGTGGGGTTCACCCTGGCCGAGCTGAAGGAGGTGCTCGGGATCCGGGACCGGGGTGACCTCCCGTGCTCGCACGTGGCCGAACTGGTCGACCGTCACATCGGCGATATCGACCAGAGGATCAGGGACCTGCGAAGGCTACGTAAGGACCTGGCCGCCGTCGCGGAGACCGCCGCCCGGTTCGACCCGACCGATTGTCCGCCGGAGAGCGTCTGCCGGATCCTCACCGCCACCCGCTGATCAGCGCTCAGCTCCGTTCCACCGGTCCGGTGCCGACGGGTAGTCCGGCCCGGCGCTATTCGGGGAGCCCGTCTTGAAGCCGGCGGGCTTGATATCCGTGCTGGCGGAGAAGTTGGAAGGTCTGCGGGGCGAGCACGCAGTAGGGGCCCCGGCATTAGGCGACGATCTCGGCATCCTTGGGGAGCGCGCCAAGTCGAGCCTCCAACGCGTCCAGGGCACCGAGTTCGCCCCGGGGATGTGGCCTGGTGGTCAAGACCTCGGCCACCGCCGCCGGCTTACTGGGCGCCTCAGCCGGCATCCCGTTTGGCGCGATACGCCTGTTTCGTGGCCTCTGTGTAGCGGTCGAGCAGGGCAACATATTCGTCCGCCTCATCACGAGTCTCGGGGTGGCGCCCGGCCATGGCTATCACCGCGAAGCGCGCCCCCCGGTAGTAGGGCAGCAGATTCTGGAACGGCATGGCATTCGGTCCCGGCCGGGCCTCACCGAGCTCGGGAGACACCTGCTCGACGGGGGGTAGGCCGAGCGACCTCAAGGCTGTGAGGACCTCGTCCTCGGAGGGCCGGTCGGCAAAGTCGCGCGATGTGAATCGCGCCTTCTCCTCGCCGTCTGGACCGACGAGGACGACTGTGGGCAGGGCGATGTTGCGCTCGTCCCGCGGGTCGGCCACCCCGTATGGCTCGATCGCCCCGGTTCGCTCGGGGTCGCTGAGAAGCGGAAACGGCAGGCCCAGCGTCTCGACCATGGCGGCGTTTTGCCCCGGCGAGTCCACGCTGATCCCGACGATCCTCCCACCCGCGTTCGTGAAGTCGGGATGTCCCTGTGCCAAGCTGACCAGCTGGCCGTTGCAATACGGTCACCAGTCGCCGCGGAGGAAGAAGAGGACCACTGCGGCGTCGAGATGGTCGCCGAGCGAGAAGGGGCGTCCCGCCTGGTCCTCGAGAGTGAACGTCGGCGCCTGCATCGCGGCAACCCTACCCGACACCGCGCCTCCCGTCAGGTCTCGAGGATCCTGCCGGGAGTCGCCCGCTTCGCGACGGAGACGACGGCTACCTGGTGATCGACCTCGGTAGGGCGGTCGACGTGGTCGCCGTCGGGTTCCATACCCGCTCGATGTCCGACGGCACCGCGACCACCGAAGCCTTCACCGTCACGGTCGACGGCGATGACATCTATGGGCCGTTCCCGGTGGGTCGCAGCGACGTCGCGTTCACCGGGCAGATCATCCGCTTCGATGTCACCACCTCGACCGGAGGCAACACCGGCGCCGCCGAGATCGAGGTCTTCGCAGGGCAGTGACCCGCGGGTTCCACAGCACGCTTTATTAGTGCGCGACAGCCGCCGATGTACCGGGAATGGACAGAGGGGCACTTGCCGAACTCGAGCGTCCGCTTGGCCGATGGAGGCGGGTGGTGTACTGCCTCGTCTTCGGCGGCACGGTCGCTGCGCTGGTCATAGGCCCCGATCCGCGACGGGCCGGAATGGCAGCCGTCTTCCTCCTGGCGTCCATCAGCGCGGTGTTCCCGGGCGGGATGACGGTTCGGGGCCTGCTGTTGATCGACCTCTCTGTGTCGGTCGCGGTCTGGTGGCTGTATGGGCCCGTGTCGGGTGCCGCGTTCATCGCCCTGGGCGTGGTCGCCGTGGGTCCCTTCGTGATGGTTCTCCGGGATACTCGCGTGATCGTGGGCGCCGCCTTGTTCACCGTACCGGTCGAGGTGGCTCTCCACTTCGTCGCCGGTGAGGTGTCGCTCCCGCTCTTTCACCCCCCGGGCCCGGTGCCGACCTCGGAATTCCTCACCGGAGAGGGCATCAAGGCCGCGTTGCTGCTCGGCATCGGGATTCTGATGGTGGGCATTGCCGGCATGGTGCGAAGGGGTCAGCGCGCCCTGGCTGCGGACCTCGGCCGGGAGCGTGAGCTCAACTCGCTCAAGGACCGGTTCGTGGCCACCGTCAGCCACGAGCTGCGCACCCCTCTGACGACACTCAAGGGCTTCACCCAGACCCTGCTCGACGACGATGTGAGCCCTACGGAGCGGCGGGAGTTTCTCACGATCATGGCGGACCAGGCCGACGAGCTACACGCGCTCATCGAGGATGTGATCACCTTCGGCCAGATGAGCGCAGGAGGAGTGACCGTTACCCCGGCCCGGGTCGATCTCCATGAGCTGACCGCAGCGGTGCTCTTGGAATTCGGCGCTCGGGCCGGAGATGTCTCCAACCGGGTGCCGCCGCGGACGATGATCCTGGCGGACCCGCCCCGCATCCGTCAGGTGTTGCGAAACCTGGTCGACAATGCGCTCAAGTACGGTGAGCCGCCGATCGTGGTAACCGCATCAAACCATGACGCATTGGTTCGCTGCAGCGTGCTCGACGCTGGACGGGGCATCGAGTCGAGTGACCTGGAAAGGGCGTTCGTGCCCTACGCGCGTCTTGTCGACGACCCGACCATGTCCGCCCCCGGACTTGGTCTGGGGCTGCCCATCGCGCGCGAGTTGGTGGCGGCTCACAGTGGGGAGATACGACAAGTGGCCGACGGGTCCATGTCCGGGTTCGAGTTCACCGTGCCGTTCGCGGCGTGATCTTTCCTGGGGGTCGTCGTAGGTGACTAGCGGCACCGGGAACGCATGGTCAGCGGACGGTGCAGCGAAGGCCCCAGTCGTACCCCTGAAATTCCACTGCGGGATCGGCCTCATTTATCCATCGGGCGACGGCGGGATCCATCCAGGGTCGTAATGCGCTGAGGACCCTCGACCGTCGTGCTGGGAGAAAGGTCGGCATGCGATTTGGCCGGGTGAAGTCGCCGCCGAACCACAGAAATAGGCGAGAGAGGTAGACGACCTTCCGGTCTTCGTCGATTTCGAGGGCCCCGGCCATGAGGAAATTGCGTAGCTGGTCGTCGAGCTGGTCACCCAGCGTTTCCCCCCGATACGGCTCGCTGCGAAGAGTAGGGCAGGAGACCGCGCCGCAGACGAGTGCCGCATGAATCCCCGGGTCACGAAACCGGCGCAGCTTGCCGTGCTCGATATCGTCCAACGAGAGGCTCTCTCCGTCCACGCGGATCACTTCCTGGTTGAACCCGCCGGGTATGCCCATCACCGATCCGAGGCCGGCCTTTTGTGCCTGGCCGGCGAGCAGCAGTGCCCCGGCGTTGTAGACGTTGATCCAATACGCCAGGGCTTCCGCCCTGCTCAGCGAATCCGGGCTCAGACCTGTGGCGTGGTCCAGGTAGCGACCAAGGTCGACCTCCAGGTCCGACAGGAATCCAGGCCCCGTGCTCTTAAGACGTCTCAGCGGTGTGGTGAGAAGCGAGTGGTCGGCCGTGGAGGTTCCAAACGGTCCCGGTCGCCGGACGGAGACCAGAGATCGAACCACCGACAGTCCAACCGAAAGGGGATTGGGGCCTGAGGCCATGACTGGGTTAACGGTGCCCGAGCCTCATTGCAGCTGCACATCGTCGCAGGTCCGACAGTCCATGCCATACCTGTACGGCATGTCGTGTTGTGCTGGTCATGACAGACATATTGCGTCGATTCAAGAAGTCCGATCACTCATCGGTCACACAGGCTATGGCTGGCAGCGTGGTGGTTGCATCCGCCGAGCAGACCGTAAAGGTCGAGGGCAACGACTACTTCGCCCCGGACGCCGTCAACTGGGACATGCTTGAACCCTCATCAGAGACTTCAGTGTGCCCGTGGAAGGGTTTGGCCACCTACTACGACGTAGTTGCCGACGGAACCCGCTACCCGGCTGCAGCGTGGACCTATACCGACCCATCCCGGGCCGCCGCCCACATCAAGGATCACATCGCGTTTTGGCGTGGTGTCAAGGTGTCCAAGGCCTGAGAAGACTGCCGTCCACCTCAGCACTGACCAACTGAGTCCGACGGGTCCCCGAGCCCTTTCGCTAATGGCAATCTGCCGGGGTCGCTGTATGTGGCTCAGGCCTTTGTTGTCCGTCCGTCACGTCGAGCCCCCAACGACAGGGTGATCACCGCGACCATGGCCGCAGCCATGTCGTAGGGGAGCACGTAGCGCATCAGGGCGGCTCCGTTGACTTGCCACCCACCGTCGGGGGCGAAGCCGATTGCAGAAAGGTAGGTCCAGATCGACCAGACACAAACCACACCTACCACCGCACCCGCGGCATGATCCCAACGCCTCGTGGTCATCCACCCCACACCCAGGAGAGTTGCCCCGGCTGCCCATGCGATGTCCAGTGCGGAGAGCAGTTGGAGGAACTGCAGAGAAGGGTCGAAGCGGAGCGCGGCCGACGTCGGAAGGGTGACCAGGGCGACCACCCCGAACTGTGAGCGCCACCACCGCCGCTCCCGAGGATATGAGCCGGCCGGTGGCGCCGAGTGAGGCGAACCAGGAATCGTCGATGAGGCGGGCCAGGTGGGCGACCACGATCAGTCCGAAGGCGACGAGGGCGCTGAGATGCACCATCGTGTACGGCAGCAATGTCGCGGGCGTCGCGTCCGGAACGAAGAGCAGCGGCAGGCTGACCGAGGCTCCAACCAAGGTCCAGCGGAGGGCACGGGCAAGGGCGACCTCGACGCCTGGAGACGGGGTCAGACGAACTCCCTCTCGTACTCGTCACGATAAGTCTCCAACAGACGCAGCCACACTTCACTGAGAGTCGGAAAGGCGGGGACGGCATGCCAGAGCGTCTCGAGCGGTGTCTCGGCAACGATCGCGATGGTGGCGGCGTGAAGCAGTTCTCCGGTCCGCGGGCCGACGAAGGTAGCCCCGACGATCACTTCACGCGCGGCGTCGATGACGAGTTTCGACGTTCCGCGGTAGCCACGTCCGAGCACAGCCGCGGCGGCCACCCGTCCGATGTCGTAGGTGACGGTGCGCACGTCGACCCCGCGTTCTCTCGCTTGCCGCTCGGTGAGCCCCACTGCGGCGATCTCTGGACTGGTGAAGACCACGCGCGGGGTCGCTTTGGTGTCGCCCCAGGCGTGTGTGGCCGCGCCTGCGATATGACGCCCGGCGATTCGAGCCTGATACTTTCCGGTATGGGTGAGCAGCGATCTGCCGTTCACGTCACCCACGGCGTACAGCCATCCACCGGGCACAGCCGTGGCCTGCAGGTGGTCATCGACCTCGATGATGCCACCCGCCTCCAGACCGACGGTCTCCAGCCCGAGGTCGCCTGTGTTTGGTCTGCGTCCCGTGGCCACGAGTATCTCGTCGGCCTCCACTTTCACGACCTCACCATCTGCCAATTCGATCTCGGCGGTGGCGGGACCGCCCGGGCTGACGCGAGTTACCGAACGTGTGGACGCGGATGTGTGGACGACGACCCCCATGCGGGATAGCGCAGCCTCCAACTCCTCTCCAGCGAAGGTTTCCTCGCGGGGTAGAAGGTGGCCGGTCAACTCGACCAGGGTGACTTCTTCTGCACCGAGCCACTTCCAGGCCTGTGCCATCTCGCTGCCGACGACTCCTCCTCCGATGACCAAGAGTCTGCGGGGCACCTGCTTCGCAGTCGTAACGTCTCGGGAGTCCCAGACCCCGGCGCTGTCGAGCCCTTCGATTGGCGGCTTAGCCGCCGAGGATCCGGTGGCTACCACCACGGCCTTTCTAGCTTCAAACAGATGAATCGATCCGTCCCTAGCTTGCACGGTCACCTGTCGCTCGCCACCGATCCGGCCGCGACCACGTATCAGGTCGACTCCGGCATCTTCGAGCCACGACACCTGACCGGCGTCGTCCCAGTGGCTGGCCAGCGAATCGCGGCGGGCGAGGGCCTCATCGACGTCGATTTCCCCCAATGCCGCGCTCTGGGCCCCCGGTACCCGACGCAACGCCTCCAGCGCCTCCCCTGGGCGGAGCAGAGCCTTGGACGGCATGCACGCCCAGTAGGTGCACTCGCCTCCGAGCAGCTCGTGCTCGATCAGGGCTACGCGGAGTCCGGCCCTGGCGGCGATGTCAGCTGCGTTCTCGCCTGCCGGGCCGCCGCCGATGACCAGGACGTCGTATCTCGAGTCCGGCGGTGCATCTCCATTTAGCCGGGGGCTCATTTGTCTCAACGCTCCTTCGTTTCTCGCCTTCGACCGGAGGGTCGCCGGCTGGGGGGCCCTGACCCGGCTCGGCTGCCGCTAGCGGCCTTCGATCAAATCGGTCGTCGGCTGGTAGGTGGCCCACGCAAACCAGAAAGTGTCGAGGTGGTGGATCTGCTCAAGCGACCTGCCGGCGAGCTCGCCCGAGACGGCGATTCCAGTGATGTCCCACCGGCTGCCGGTTTGGTCGTCAACGAACTCATCCCCATCGACTCCGAATGTGAGGGTCTGACTGTTGACGACCGGGGAGAACACCGCCGCCGAGCCGACTTCCCGCCCGCTGACGATGAGGTCGGTGTCGAGCGCGGACGCCTGGCCCGACTTCCAGAAGAGGACGACGGGTGTTTCCCCTACTTGACTGTTGGTGGCCGACGCATCTCCGTCCGCCAGACCATCGAGAGCCCAGGCGCGGGCAGCACCGTCGATGGCGACGCCGACGACGCGTTGTTTGGCTGCCGCCCGGTCGTCGACTGTGCCTCGGAAGAGGAAGGGTTGGGTGTCCGGATCGTCGTAGCCGGCATAGGGGTTCGTGCCATATGGTCGGCTGTATCCGGTCGAATGACGGTCGAGAACCTTCGCCTCGGGGAACGACTCCTTGAGGTCCGACCAGCCGAGCAAGGGCGACGAGATCGGCTCGAGCCTCTGCCCGGTGAGCGCGCCCACCACCGCACGGCCGTCAAAGTGGGTCCAGAGCGATTCGGTGGCTCGGTCGTACATGACCAGGGCGGACGCATACAGCCGCCCTGAGGTCCCGAATGAGGTGACTTGACCAGCCACCTCTCGCAGGTAACTGACCGCACTGTTGCACAACGGGCAGTAGGTCACCGCAACCGGAACCCCTCCCACGGTGTCATTCACGATTTCGTGCCAGATGAGGATTTGAACCGGATAGGCGTGAACCTCCCCATTCATCTCCAGATAGATCACGGGCTCGTTCGCACCGATCCACTCGTCCGCCTTCTCGACGGAGACGAACTGGGGATTGTCGATTGGGGGAATACCGTCGGGTGGGGGACCGCCGCTGATGATCTCGGAAGGATCGATCAGGGGCTCGGGGAAGGAGGCGTTCTCCATATTGTCCAGCGCCGAAGGAAGTTCCCCGCCTGGTCCATTGGTGGCCGGCGGAGCGGTGGTCGTCGACTCTGGTTCGGGGGTCGGGTCCCCCTCATTGGTTCCCGTCTTGTCACCGTTCCCGCAGGCGACGACGAGAAGTGCGGTCCCAGTCATGAGGCCGAGGGTGCGCATTTGCATGACTAGGTCAACTCTGCTCGCGATACCCCTTTTCGGGAGAGTGTCGGAGGAGCGACACTTCTTCGCTCTGACTGGGGCCCTCGAGCAGGTCCGTGCCGGGATGTCTTCGCGGACGATCCGGTAGCCACTGAGGTCGAACTGATGGGGATGGCCATTTCCGCTGGCTGAGCCTGAGAGAGCATTCCCCCCGGTATAGGCTCTACGCGATCTTGCCTCTTGGATCAGGTGACCCCGCCAGCATGAAGAACGCCGAGGACCAGCACCTGGCGTGGCTGGCACGCTCCTTCGGGCGACCCGACTATTTGCCTCTCACCCCCGGCGACATCGACACCCTCAAGAACGTGGCCGAGCCGATCTCCCGGTTCACCGGCTCGCACCTGTTCAAAGAGGGAGAACCGGCAATCGCCGCATACGTGATCAGGTCGGGTGAGGTAGACCTATTTCGAATGCACAGCGGACGACGTCGCGTGGTAGCTCGCGTCGGGCCTGGTTCGGTGATCGGAGATATCGCCATGTTCGGTGAGGGCACCTATATGTCTTCGGCCCAGGCCGTCAATCAGGTCAAGGCCTTTCGATTCGACCGAGACGTGCTGATCCCGGAGCTGGCGAAACACCCGGCGCTCTGCCTTCGTTGGCTGGTGTCAGCGCTGCGCCAGCTGCAGAACACCCAACGGCGAATCGTTCACCTCTTGCACAAGACGGTGCTCGCCAAGGTCGCAGATCTCCTCGTCGAGGAAGCCTCCAAGACCGGCCCCGACTTGCAGCTGTCCCAGGCCGCGGTTGCGACATTGCTCGGCTCGAGCAGGCAGACCGTCAACGAGGCCGTGAGAACGCTGCGCGACATGGGTGCGATCAACACCGGGTATCGGATGATCAGCGTCGTCGACTCCGAGAAGCTCAACGAGGTCGCGGCCGGTCATGTCGGCTGAACGCCGCGCGGCTACCGATCTGGAGTCGGTCGGGGTCGGCGCTCTCGTAGTCGGTTGGGCTCTGGGTCGTGAGCCATCGGCCCAATCACCAACGGATGCGGGGCCCGGGCGAGAGGCCAGGCTGGGACAACCCCGCCGATGAGTTGGTCTTTCACAACAGATCGGGGAGTGGTCGTACCGACCGTGACCGTCGAGCAGATGAGGGAGGTCGACCGTATCGCCGTCGAGCGCCGGACCCCGAACATCTATCAGATGATGGAGAATGCCGGTCGGGCCTTGGCCGCGGCGGCGACCGCTGTGATCGGGGAGGGCTGGACGGGTATACCCATCACAGTCTTCGGCGGTCCGGGCGGCAACGGTGGCGGCGGAACGGCTGCGGCCCGGCATCTGGCCAACCGTGGTGGCGACGTCACATTGATCCTCGCCCGTGAGCCCACGCCAGGGACGATCCTCGACCAGCAGCTCGAGATTTACTCGGAGACGCCGGGTCGCCTTGGCGCGATGCCCGAGGATCAGCCGGGGCTTATCCTCGACGCCCTGATCGGATATGGACTGAACGAGGCGCCGCAGGGGTTGGTCGCCGAGATGATCTCCGCCATCAACGAAGCCGGCGTGCCCGTCATCTCGTTGGACGTGCCTTCCGGTCGCGACGCAGACACTGGTCAGGCACCAGGTGTGGTCGTTGCTCCCACCGAGACACTCACACTCGCCCTGCCCAAACAAGGTCTGGAAGGATCCGACGTCGGTGACGTCTGGCTGGCCGACCTCGGCGTACCAGCGGGGGTCTTCAGACGAGTGGGAGTCGAACCCTCACCCCGGATTTTCGAGGGCGGATCCATCGTGCACCTGAGTCGAACATCGCCCTAGCCACGACAGAGAACTCAGTCACCACAGTCGTAGGGACCAGAGCCTTTTGATGGGTGAGCGGAACGTATGGTCCCGGCGGAGGGCACGGTCGATGAGTCATAACTCATGACCCGAAGGTCGCGGGTTCAAATCCCGCCCCCGCTACGAATCGACAAGACCCGACCGTTTCCGGCCGGGTCTTGTTTGTCGGACTCACCCCTGCCGACCCCGGGCCTCAGCTCCCCTCGGTGTTCCTGGTCATCCGGGTCGCCAGGAGGATGGGGATGAAGGTGAGCGCCACGATGAGCAGCGCCACCACGTTGGTCATCGGGCGTTGCCTGGGCCGTACCAACGACGAGAACATCCAGATCGGCAGGGTCTGCTGGTTCCCGGCGGTGAAGGTGGTCACGATGATCTCGTCGAAAGAGAGGGCGAAGGCGAGCATGCCTCCGGCAATCAATGCCGGGCGGATCTGGGGGAGCAGCACATGGCGGAAGGTCTGCCAACCGTTGGCACCGAGGTCGGCAGACGCCTCGAGCAGCGACGGTGAGGTGCGGCGCATCCGGGCGACGACGTTGTTGTAGGCGATTGCCACGCAGAAGGTGGCGTGACCGATCACGATCGTCCAGAACGAAAATGGGATGTTGCCCAACGCGATCGCCGATCGCAGCGAGATGCCGGTGATGATTCCGGGAAGGGCGATCGGCAGGACGATGAAGAGAGACACCGCCTCCCGGCCGAAGAACGGTCGCCGCCACACCGCAGCCGCCGCCATCGTCCCCAACACGAGGGCGATCGCGGTAGCCGTCGTGGCGACCCGGAGGGACAGGTACAGGGCGTCACGAACCGCGCCGTTGCTCCACGCCACGCCGAACCACTCGAGGGTCAGGCCCGGCGGTGGGAAGCTGAAGGCGGCGTCCTCGGTGGTGAACGCATAGAGCGCGACGATCAGGATCGGGAAGTGGAGAAACGCCAGGACCGCCCAGGTGGAGAGGCGGAGCCCGAAGTGCCTGCGGATGCGCGGTCTGCGGGTACTCATAGCGCGTCGAATGCTCCGGCCCGGCGGGCCAGGATCAGGTAGATCACCATGATCACGATCGGGACGAACGAGAAGGCCGCCGCTAGCGGCAGGTTCCCGGCCACGCCCTGATATGAATAGATGGCCAACCCGATGAACGGCGAGGAGTCCCCGATGATCGTGGGAATGATGTAGTCGCCCAGGGTGAGGGAGAAGGTGAAGATCGATCCGGCGGCGATACCGGGGATGGCGAGCGGCCAGATCACGGTGCGGAACGTCTGCGCTGGTCGGGCTCCGAGGTCGGCGGAGGCCTCCAGGTAGGAGCGTGGCACTCGCTCGAGCGCGGTGTAAACCGGCAGGATCATGTAGGGCAGCCAGATGTAAGTGAACACGAAGAATTGACCGAGTGCCGAGGCGCTCAGCGACGGGCCCCCGATCCCCGGGGCGGATAGGGCCGCGTCTAGCAGGAAGTTGAGTCCGAGCGTGTCGACGAACCAGAACAGAATGCCCTCACGGGCAAGGATCAGCTTCCACGCGTAGACCCGGACCAGATAGGACGACCACAGCGGGATCAGGATTAGGACGAAGAACGCGGCGCGTAGCCTCGGGCCGGCGTAGCGGACCGTGTAGTAGGCGATGGGGAAGGCGATGACGGCAGCGCCGATGGTGACCGCGGTCGCCATGCTCAACGTCCGTATCGCGATCGAAATGTTGGAATCGGTGAATAGGTCGCCCCAGGTCTCCAGAGTCAGGTCGCGGTTCACATTGCCGGAGAACTCGTCGAGGCTGAAGAAGGACTGCCACAGGAGAGCGAGCAACGATCCTCCGTACACGCCGACCAGCCATAGCGCGGGCAATCCCAGCAGGAGCAGCAGCCGAAGGCCCGGGCGGCGATGCAGCGCTCCCGAGATCCGGCCGATGCGTCCGACGTTGGTGGATTCGATGACCATTGGGGAGTGGAGAGGGGGGGCCCACAGGGCCCCCCTCTCCCCCTTGTGACCGGGTTACCGGCCGCCGATGACGGCGACCGATTGGGTAACCCACTCGTGGTAGGGGACGCACTCGCCTCCCAAACCAAAGCAGTCGGCCTGAGGCGTCTTCCAGAAATGGATCTGGTCGAAGTTCCCCTCGCCGTTGGTCGCACAACCCGTGTCGCCGAGTAGCGCATTGCCCGTGCAGGCGCTGAGGTTGGCTGGCACCGAACCGAACCAGGCGGCCAGGTCACCCTGGACCTGGGGGTTCAGTGACCACTCCATCCACATGTAGGCGCAGTTCGGGTGCGGGGCGTTCGCGTGCATCATCGTGGTGTCGGCCCATCCGGTGGCCCCCTCCACTGGGATCACGCTCGAAATGGGGGCACCGCCCGCTGCCAGGATGTTCACCTGGAACGGCCACGAACTGGACGCGACCACACCCTCAGTGGTGAAGTCGTCCATCTGTACGAACGCGTCATGCCAGTACCGGAACACCAACTCCCGCTGCTGGCGCATCAGGTCGAGCGCTGCTTTGAACTGGGCACGGTTCAGCGCGTAGGGATCGGTGATCCCCAGCTCGGGCTGGTGATGCATCAGGTAGAGCGCAGCGTCTGCGATGTAGATCGGCCCGTCGTAGGCTTCGACCCGTCCCGCGTTGCTCGCCCCGTCGGGCAAGGTCACTTCCTCGAACACCACGTTCCACGAGGTCGGGGGCGTGTCCCCGAACACCTCAGTGTTGTACATGAGCACATTCGAGCCCCACTGGTACGGCACGCCGTAGTGGGCGCCGTCGACGAAGTGCCACGGGGCCTCCTGGAGGCGCGGGTCGACGTCGCCCCACGACTCGATGAGGTCGGTGTTCACTTCCTGAACGGTGCCGCCGGCAATGAGCCGGAGGCTGGCGTCGCCCGAAGCCGTGACCAGGTCGAAGTCGTTGGAGCCCTGCATCAGGGCGACCATCTCGTCCGAGGTAGCCGCGGTCTTCACGGTCACCATGCAACCGGTGTCCGCCTCGAACTGGGTTACCCAGTCGAAGCTGGGATCCGTGTCGCCGCGCTCGATGTAGCCCGCCCAGGCGATGATCGACACGGCACCTTCACCGTCACCGATTTCGGTGAGCGGACCACCGGGTCCGGCATCGTCGTCGCCGCAGGCCGCCGCCATCATGGCGATGACCGTCACCAGCGCCAGAATTCGGCGCTTGGTCATTTCGTTCCTCCTTCGTCTTCCTCCGTTGATCCCTCGGAGAGGTACCGACAGGACTCGCGCGCCCACTGCAGGTGGACGGTGGCTCCGAGGAGCCCCCGTTCCCGGTGGGCCGCATCGAGGTTCTGCCGAACCACCTCGAGGGTGGTGGCATGATCGACCTCGACGGCATATCTTGTGAACATGCCGAGGTAGATCACGTCGACCACTGTTCCGCTCACGTCGCAGGTTGCGGCATCTGCTGGGGGCGCCGCGGCAACGTGTAGCGAGATCTTCTCCGGGCGGATGGTGAAAGCCCCGGCGCGCCCGGTGAGCGCCATGGCGAGGTGGGCGGGAACGACATTGGAGACGCCGACGAACCCGGCAACGAAGGCGGTTCGGGGTGTCTCGTACACCTGCTGCGGTGGTCCTACCTGTTCGATGCGGCCGTGGTTGAAGACCGCGAGGCGGTCGCTCATGTTCAGCGCCTCCTCCTGATCGTGGGTCACGTAGATGAAGGTGATGCCGACGTCGCGCTGGATCGACTTCAACTCGATCTGCATGGCGTGGCGCAGCTTGAGGTCGAGGGCACCCAGGGGCTCGTCGAGCAGGATCACCCTGGGTCGGTTGATCAGCGCCCGAGCCAGGGCCACCCGCTGCCGTTGGCCCCCGGAGAGCTGGCCCGGCTTGCGCTCACCGAGTGCTCCGAGGTGAACCAAGTCCAGGGCTTCGGCCACCTTGGCGGCCCGCTCCATTCTGTCGACGCCGCGCACCATCAGGCCATAACCGACATTCGCGGCCACCGTCATGTGGGGGAACAGGGCGTAGTCCTGGAACACCGTGTTCACGTCTCGCTGGTAGGGGGCCAGCCCCGTGACGTCGGAACCGTGAAGCAGCACCCTGCCCGAGGTGGGCTCTTCGAACCCGGCGATCATGCGCAGGCAGGTGGTCTTGCCCGATCCGGACGGGCCGAGCAGCGAGAAGAACTCGCCATCTTCGATCTCGAGAGACACGCCATCCACGGCGACGACATCGCCGAAGCGCTTGCTGAGTTCTTCGAGGGAGACCGCTGAGGTGGTCATGCGACCGCCGCGCTGCGCCAGCCAGGTTCCAAGACCCACCCCTCCGGGCGCACGAGGTGCGCGAGATCGGGACAATAGCGAACGACTCATGGCCGCGCCGCCCCCACCCCGCGGAGGAGGGCTAGGTGGTGCTGTCGCTTAATCCCTCCCACGGTACGCATGCCGAGAGACGATCCCGAGTCGGGGTGGGTCGCTGGGCATCGAGCCTCATCGGTCGTAGAACCCCATCTGAGGTAGCGTCACAGCACCATGCAAATGCGAGGACGTTGGATGGTGCTCACCGCATCGTCCTTGATCGTTGTCGCCTGTGCCGGTTTCCCGGACGGGGGTGTGGACACCACGACGGCAGACACTCTGGCATTGGACGCCTCGACCAGCACGCCCACGACCTCAACGGCGGCGAGCACTACCACCACCAGTTCCCCGAGCTTCATCTCGATGGGAGACCTCGACGTGATCGTCCCGCCGGATGAGAACGGCGGGTACCCGCCCGACCTCATGGTCGGGTGTCAGGGCGCATCCGTGTTTCCGCTTGGTGCCATCTACGAGATAGAGCTGATCGCCCCAGACGACCCGGACGGGATGCTGGCTGCGATCGAGCCCTTCTTGAGCAGCGAGGAGGGTTTGATGGGGCATTGGCCCCAGGACGGTTGGCAGTTGCTCTATCAGGCCGAGGATCGGGCGACCCTTGTGGCGCGAGCGAACGGAACCCTGGCATACATGCGTCTCTCCCGGGAGAGCGGCGTGTGGAAGTGGGGCGGCTCGTCCATCAGCGGAAGCCGCTGCGACCTTCAATACGCCTTGCCGGAAGGCTTGAACGTGGTCAGGTGGCGCCTTGATCCGTCGGCTCCCGAGCCAGGACCGGATACCACAGAGTTAGTTGTGTTGTTGACCGAGGCGGCGTGTGCGAGCGGCCTGCCGATGGGTGATCGGTTCGTCGGTCATCAGGTGGTGATGACGGAAACCGAGGTGAGGCTTGCCTTTGCCGCCGAGAGTCAACACAGTGCCCAATCGTGTCCGGGCAATCCCGAGACCGCCTATACGGTCGAGCTGCCTGAGCCTTTGGGAGATCGAGAGATCGTCGAATCGATGTCGATCGGCATCGTCCTCGAGGACTACGTGAGCTGAGCCTCGAGGTGGCCGAATCGGAGTCCTGGAGCCGGATCCATGGCGTCGGCGGCGGGCCCTCACGCCGCGAACTCACCCGGCCGGGGCTGGAGTTCGGTCTGGCGTAGCCGTCCTCTTGGAGGTCGCTCACCCGAAGTCACCACCCTGGCCGGGTTGGTGCTCTCTCGT
The DNA here is from genome assembly GCA_040878325.1 of Acidimicrobiia bacterium. Lineage (NCBI taxonomy): Bacteria > Bacillati > Actinomycetota > Acidimicrobiia > Acidimicrobiia bacterium. Next base: position 183,426 of record JBBDMM010000016.1, on the reverse strand, counting down.
GTAAGCACCCCGCAAGTTGGGTTCTCTCTGGCTACTCCTCCACGATCAGGGCGGTGAGCATCCCGAACATGGTGCCGTCGCTGCGCTCCACATGGGTGAAGATGTGGCAGTGCCATACCCAGACGCCGGGCAGTTCGGCGAGGACGAGCACGGTGTATCGCTCCCCGGGGGCGACGTTCAGCGTGTCGGCGTAATACGGTGACTCGAGCGGGAATCCGTCCTTGGCGATCACCAACTGCCGGTTGTTGTGGAGGTGCATCGGGTGGGACATGAGCCCCTCGTTCATGTAGTGCACCATCATCGCTTCGCCCTGAGCGAGAACGTAAGGGGTGGTGGCCGGGAATGACTTGCCGTTGAGGCTGAAGCCGATGTTGCCGGCGTCGTTGAGGAACATCACTTCCTCCGACACGATTTCCCAGCCTTCGGGCAGTGGCACTTCGCCCACCAGGAACGCTCCAGCGAGTCCATTGGGGACCTGGTGGATGCCCATGTCGTGCCCGTGGTACATCCCCACCGAAAGCTCCTCGGCGACGAACTCCACGGTCCAGCTCTCGCCCGGCCGGATCGGGTCCTGGGTGATGAACCCCACTCCGTCGGCGGCGTTGGGGTGACGCCGAACCCCATGGGGGTGCCACGAGGTGATCTCGTCGAGGCGGTTCTCGACGACGATGCGCACCCGGTCGCCGACATCGACTCTGATGGTCGGTCCGGGGATCTGGCCGTTGTAGGCGACTGCTTCGACCACCCGCCCCGGCTCGACCTCCCACTGCAGTTCATCGACGACCAGGACGAACTCCTTGGTTCCGTCGGGGAGGATCGTCGGCTCCATGGGCAGGGCGCCGACGCCTTCGGTCTCGGCCGGAAAGGCGGCCACCGAGGCTCGCATGTTCTCCTCCATCTGCTCCCAGGTGATCTCGGTAGAGCCATGGCCCTCGTGTCCGCCCGGTTCGCCGGTGGCACCACCCACCACGAGGGTGGCGCTCATCCCCGCCGGCTCGTGACCGGCCACCGTGCACAGGACCCGGTAGGTCCCCGGCTCGAGGCCGGTGAGGTCGAGGCGCTCCGAGCCACCCACGGCGATCAGGGGAGTGATCAGATCGGTCCCCTCGATCCGCAGATCGTGCTCGATCGACCCTTCGTTCTCGACGACGAGGGACCCGCCGGCGGCGATCACGATCTCCCCGGGGGTGATCGAAAACTCAGAGAGGGTGATGCTCACCTCAGCCGGCGTCGCCGCGGGGGTGGTCGGCGGCGCCGTCGTGGAAGACGCGGCTGGTGACGACGCCGTCCCGGGGCCCGCCAGGGCCTTCCCCAGCGCGAGGATCGACATGATCAGCGCAACGATCACCAGCACGCCGATGCCGGCGAGAAACAAGTTCCGATCGGACGCGGTGGACTCTCGAGACACGGCCCCCTCCATCTGTGGTTACTGGGGGAAGGTACGGAGAGGCTCAGCGGGGCGTTAGGGCCAAAAGCCCCGATGGTTAGACACTGACGACGGTTCGGTCAGTTCGCAGTGCGCTCATCTATGAGCGCGGGCAACTCCGTGGTCGTGCCTAACCGTTCTTGTGGTCGGATTCCGACAGCACGGTCGCTGATATGACCTCGTCGAGCGGCACGGTTCCTGCGGCGATATCCGTCGCGACCGCGCTGAGGTGGCGGCGAGAGTCGCGGGCGTACTTGCGAAGGATCCGGAACGCCTCGTCCATGTCGGTCTTGGTCCGTTCGGCCACCATCCCCTTGGCCTGTTCGATGGCCACCCTGCTGTCGAGGGCGTACTGGAGTTGGCCGGCCCGCAGCACCGCCTCTCGAGCGGCTTGGTCCTGGAGGATGGCGATGCTGGCGACATCGGCCAGGGCGCGCGCAAGGTGTGCATTCGGTTCGTCCAGCGGTCTGGCTTCGGCAGCGAACAGATTGAGCGCCCCGATGACGATGGTCCGGAGCCGCAGGGGGATCGCATGAACCGAGCCGAACCCGGCGGACACAGCCTCGGGGCCGAAGTGCGGCCATCGGTCCACCGAGTTGGCGAGGTCGGTGTGCGTCACGGGTTGGCCGGTCGAATACGCCTCCAGGCAGGGTCCCTCGTGGTTCTGTAACTGGAACAGCTCGAGTAGACGGGCTCGCTCGCTGGAGGCGGCCATGACTCGCAGATTGCTGTCCTCGTCGGCGAGGAGAATCCCGGCCGCGTCGGCGGGGTCGAGCCGGACGCATCCGTCCGAGAGCACGGTGAGCAGGTCGATGATGTCGAAGTCGTCAACCAGCGAGTCGGCGAGTTGAACAAAGACATCGACGACGAGTTGCTCTCGCTTCATTCCTCCCTGCCTCTTCCAGGCGACCCAAGACTAGTCATTCGATCCCCCGGGTGGCGTGTCATCGCCGAGGCGGAGGCGCCGTGCCACGATGTCCTGGGCCACCGCGGCGAGCGATCGGGATGTTGCGTAGGCGTGCGCCCGGATGCGCACGGAAGCGTCGGCGACGGAGATATCGAGTTGTACTGCCACCATTCCCGTCGCCTGGTGAAACTCGGCCCGGTGCGCGATCGAAGCAGGGCGTTCGTGGGTGGAGAGAGTTGGCTGCTCGGTCGTGTGGGGGGTGAGGATCGACTCGGTGAGGGCGTCTACCACCCACAGGCTGTCGGCGATCTGGTCGCGGGAAAGGTCGCCTGCGGCGTTCTGGTAGAGGGTGAGTACCCCAATGCACCTCCGGCCGCTGTGGAGAGGGAACGCAAACACGCCTCGAGTCCCCAGCTCGATGGCGAGGGGTGCAAAGTTGGGCCATCGACTCTGGCCTGCCGAGTAGAGGTCGGGTTCGAACACAGGCGCACGGCTGGCATAGGCGTCCTGGCACGGCCCCTCGCCGAGCGAGAACTGCAACTCGTCGAGGGCGCCGGCTCGTCGATCGGAGAAGCACACCGGGCCGCTGTGTCGGCCGCTCATCAGCGTGACGCCGGCAGATGAAACCTGCATCACCTCGGCGGTTGCCACGCATACGCTGCCAGGCGGGTTCGCGGTGCGATGTTGTTCGAACGCCACGGCGACGCGCGCCGCCCGGTCGCGAGCGTCATTGGTCACCGCGCCCCTCGGTTCGGGCTCCCTTCCAGTGCTCCGTGTGGCCGGGTGTACCCGGGCTTGCTGCCGCCAGTTGGGAAAACGCTGGTGCCGTGCGTCGCAATGGGAGCGTCTGCCGATCGCCGAGGAGGGCGCTGAGGTCTTCGGCGCTCCGGGGACGGGCGAACAGGTAGCCCTGGCTGAAGTCACAGCTCATCTCGGCGACCCTCATCCGCTGCCCCGCCGTCTCCACTCCTTCGGCCACGACGGCCATGTTCAGGCCATGAGCCAAACCCACTACGGCCCTGACGATCAGGCGACTCGCAAGGCTTGTCTCCAGGTCGCCGATGAACCCCCGGTCGATCTTCACCGTGTCCATCGGGAAGTGCTTCAGGTGGCTGAGCGACGATTGGCCGGTCCCAAAGTCGTCGAGTGCCAGAGCCACGCCGATGTTCTTGAGGCCGACGAGGGCGGTCAGGGCGCGCTCCCGGTCGGAGACGAGGACGCTCTCGGTCACCTCGAGTGTCATCAGATTTGGCTGTGTCTCGGTGTCGGACAATACGGTCGACACCAAGCTGGCGAAGCCCGGCGCCATCAGCTGGTGGATCGAGATGTTCACCGATACTCCAAGATCCTCCCGGGAGGTTTGGCCCACCCAACGCTTGCGGTCGCGGCACGCCTGCTCCATTACCCACCGACCGATGTCGCCGATGAGGCCCGACTGTTCCGCCAATGGGATCATCACGTCGGGATGCACCATCCCGAAAGCCGGATGGTGCCAGCGGAGCAGGGCTTCGGCCCCGGTGACTTGTCCGCTCCCGGTGGCCACGATCGGCTGGTAGTGGACCTCCATCTCACCCCGCCTTACCGCGCCGCGGAGGTCTTGATTCAGGCGCGCCCGGTGACTGACTACGCGGTGGTCACGCAGGTCGATGATGGCGTGACGTCCTCCCCCTTGCCGCTTCGCCTCGTACATCGCGGCGTCCGCCTGATCCAGAACCGAGTGGGGGATGTCGTCGGCGAGGCCGGCAAAGGCGATACCGACGCTGGCGCTGACATGCAACTGGGTGCCGGACACTACGAAGGGCTCGCGCATCGCCGCACCGATGCGTTCGGCGAGCGGTTCCGCCTGCACGGCCTCGTCGAGATCCTCGCAGAGGATGACGAACTCGTCTCCCGACAAGCGCGCGACCGTATCTCCGGGTCGGAGCAGATTCGTCAGCCGTTCGGCGACTGCAACCAGCAACTGGTCCCCGATCTGGTGCCCGTAAGAGTCGTTTATCGACTTGAACCCGTCGAGGTCGGTGTAGAACACGGCAACCATCTTTTTCGAACGCCGGCAGCGGAGCATCGCGTGGTCGAGGCGCTCGACGAGGAGGGTGCGGTTTGGCAGGCCAGTCAGCGGGTCATGGAGTGATCGGTGGCGATCGCGCTCCGACGCCTCCTCCAGATCCGCCCGCGCCTGCGCGTTGAGGAGGTAGGCGGTGGTCACATCCGCAAGCGTCTGGGCTGCCGCCATCGCCTCGGCGTCCATCGTGCCGGCCGTCGTCCGGTACAGGTCGAGAGCCCCGAGCCTGTGGTCGTAGTCCCGGAGAGGAAAGCTGAAAACCGCGGCGAGCCCCTCTTCGATTGCCCGCGTCGAAAATTCGGGGAACCGAGTGTCGTGGCGGAGGTCGGGGATGGCGACGGTCTCACCGGTCCGGAAGGCCGCGATGCAAGGCCCCTGCCCGTTCTCGGTCTGGAGTTCCACGAAGCGCAGCGCCGACTCGTCGGAGGCGGCCACATGCCTGGTTTCCCCTGTCTCCGAGATCAGCGTCACGCTGGCAGAGCCGATCGGCAGCACTTCGACGATGCGACGCACGAGGTGATCGAGGATCGACTGAATCGGATAGTCCGTCATCAGAGTCCGGGCGAACTCGCCCAGAAGCTCAGAGAGTCGCCGGTCCGAAACCACCGTGCACCTCCGCGCCGAATAAGGGCCGCGGGGTCTGGGCGGGCTACCAACTAGTGGTAGCGAAGGAAAGATACACCTCTCCGGCCCTTATGTGAAGCTCTCTCCTTTTGGCAGATAATGGGGCTCACATCGATGAAGCCCAGCTTTCGAATGAAGAAAGGACCGGCCCTGTGGCCGGTCCTTCCTCATTTCTGACCGAGCAACGGGGTTGGCGTCGGGCCTTCGCCCCGCGAATCCCGTGCTCGGGAGTGTTATCGCCTAACGGCGTTCTTTGGCCAGGTTGACGGTGAGCGCACGCCCGCCGACGTCCTTGCCGTTGAGGGAATCGATCGCCTTCTGAGCCTCGTCGGACGAGGCCATCTCGACGAACCCGAAACCGCGCGAGCGGCCGGTGTCGCGATCCATCACGACCTGGGCCTTGGTCACCTGACCGTGCTGGGAGAACAGGGACTCCAGCTGAGCGGAATCGGTGTCGAACGTGAGATTCCCCACGTAGATGTTGGTGGTCATTGTCTTTGCTCCTCTTGAAGCGTTGAACCGTCGATCGTCGTTGCGCCCCATGTGGTGCGAAGCCGGAGGTCACAACCGACCGAAACCGGGTGAGCATCTTTGCTGGGCCCAATGGCCGCTTCACCCGACGGTAGGAAAGGAGAAGGGAGGCGCAGCACGCATCAGGCGTGCACTGTTGAAGGAGAGCATAGCCGCCCCCGTCCGCAAACCCGAATCCCGATTGCGATGGGCATTTCTGTGGGCGCCCATCCCCCCGTGGCCCCGTGGCCGGCGGACAGTCCGGCCGGCACCGGTACAATGAGGGAACCGGCGGCCGGGTTTGCCGATCGGTCCTGCGGGGGAGTTCTTCCGATCAGACACTCGTGCCCGTCATCGTCGATGGTTGGTAACCCGAGCCATTCTTGATTGGAGTCGTCATAAGCACCCCCGTATCCATCGGGTTCGTCAGCACCTACCCGCCGACCGCTTGCGGAATCGCCAGCTATACGGCCGCACTGCTCGACGGCATCGCCAGCGACCGCTCCTCGCGGGAGGGTCTCGGCGTGGTCGACCTCGCCTCAGCCGCCGCAATCTCCACGTCGGCCGACGTCGCCTACCACCACCGGGTCGGCGACCGGCATTCGCTGGATCAGGCGCTGCGGGTGCTCAACGGGTTCGACACGGTTTCGATCCAACACGAATTCGGGATCTTCGGGGGCCCCGATGGCGATGAGGTGGTCGAACTCATCGACGGCCTCACCGTGCCCACGGCCGTGACCTTCCACACCGTGCTCGACCGCCCGACGGCTGCGCAGCAGCGGATCGTCGAACATCTTGGCGTTGCCGCCGATCGGCTCATCGTCATGAGCCCCATCGCCGCCGAACGGCTCACCAACCGCTACGGGATCGACGCATCGCGGGTCGAGACCATCCCCCACGGGGTACACCCGCGGTTTGGCGGCCCTTCCCTGGTGGAGGGGAATCGCCCCCTGGTCCTCACCTGGGGCCTCATCGGTCCCGGAAAGGGTTTGGAGTCTGCAATCGCCGCTTTCGCGGGTCTGGTCGACCTCGAGCCGCGGCCCCGCTATCTGATCGTGGGCGCCACCCACCCCCGGGTTCGGGAGTCGGCCGGTGAGACCTATCGCGAGTCCCTCATCGAACTGGTGAAGGCGAATGGGCTCGAGGATGTGGTCGAGTTCGACGATCGCTACCTCGACCGCGATACGCTCGCCCGTCTCGTCCGCCGGGCCGACTTCGTGGTTCTTCCCTACGAATCTGTGGAGCAGTTGACGTCAGGCGTACTGGTCGAGGCAGTTGCCGCTTCGAAGCCCGTCATCGCCACCGCCTTTCCTCATGCCGTCGACCTGCTCACGGACGGCGCCGGGATCGTCGTGCCGCACCAGGACGTCGCGGCATTGGCCGCAGCCATTCGGAGACTCGCCACGGATCGCTCCCTGCGGTCCGCGATGGCCCGGGAGGCCCAGCGTCTCGCCGCCCGGTGGTACTGGCCCGAGATCGGCCGTCGGTTCGGAGCGATGATGGGGACTATCGCGACGAGGAAGGCCGGCACGATCTCCGATTCGTCGGCGGTGCCGCATGCCGGATGACCCCGGCCGGATTGCGGCATGGGTCCCATCGCGGGATTCCTCGGGTCAGGCAGCAATGCCGGCGCCGTCGTTTGCCCACCTAGGGCGTCTCACCACTGACCTCGGCCTTTGGGAGCATGCCCTCGGGTCGTCCCCTCGCACCGAGCACGGCTTCTGCACCGACGACAACGCTCGTGCGTTGCTGGTGGTGTTGCGGGAGGCGTCCGGGTCGACCGAGCTGATCGATCTCGCCTCCACCTACCTCGGATTCGTGCTCGACTCCCGAATCGACTTCGGCCGATTCCACAATCGCCGGCACGCCGATGGGGTCTGGATCGACACCGTCGGTAGCGACGACAGTCAAGGCAGAGCCTGGTGGGCGCTGGGGAGGGCGGCCCGCTCGGGCCCCACTCCCGCCCTCCGCCGGGCGGCGGCCGACGCGTTTGCATCCAGTCATCTCTTCGAGTCGCCGCACCTGCGGTCCAACGCTTACGCCGCCCTCGGTGCGGTCGAGATGATCGCCGCGCAGCCCGGTCACCCGGTCGCCGCCGCGATGCTGGAGCGCACGGTGGGCGTCATCGCGGATGCCGCCGGCAGGAGGATCCCCTGGCCCGAGGACCGCCTCACCTACGACAATGGGCGTCTGCCTGAGGCGCTCCTCGCGGCGGGGGCGACGCTCGGTCGCGGTCACCTGATCGCGGCCGGCCTTCGGCTGCTCGAATGGCTGGTGAGTGTCGAGACCAACGGTGAGCATCTCAGCTTCACCCCGCACTCCGGGTGGGCACCCGGCGAGCCACGACCGGGCTTTGACCAACAGCCGATCGAGGCGGCGGCGTTGGCCGATGCTTCCTTCCGCGCCTGGCGCATCACTCGCGATCCAATGTGGAAGTTCCCAGCCCTCGGTGCGGCTCACTGGCTGCTCGGACGCAACGACCTGGGCCTCGCCCTCTACGATGCGGGCACCGGGGCAACCAGTGACGGCCTGATGGAGTACGGGGTCAACCAGAATCGCGGGGCCGAGTCGACACTCGCTGGAATAGCCATCCTTCAGGTGGCGGCGCGATTGGCCCAGGGGGGGATGGGGGCGCCGGCTCGGTGAAGACCGCCATCACGGTCGTCAGATCGCCCCTGACCCTCAGGCCCGATCCTCATCGACTGATCGCCAAGCCGTACCTGATCTCCGACCAGGCACCATTCACCGGGAAGAGCCGTGCCGAACGGATGATCGATCGCATCACGGCCCTCTCCCCATCCGAGGTGCGGGACACCCTCGACCGCCTGAGGATCCGCTTCACCGAGCGCCACGCCGACCTCGACCAGGTGTTCATGCAGGGTTTTGCGGCGGCGGTCGCGTCGGTCCCGGAGGTCGCTCGGGTGCCGGAGGAGTTTCGGATGCTCATCGGGGCGTACTTTGTCCACGAGTACTCCCTCGAGGGTGCTGCCCTCACCAATCCATCAATCGTTCCGGCTCCCGACCAGGGGAGCGTTGCGGATGGGTCCCTCGAGGTGATCGTCAGCCTCCGGGCGGTCGGGGAGGGTCACATATCGGCGATCGAGTTCCGCACCGGGTCGGTCGGCGCCGACGGCGCTATCGACCTGGATGTTGCGGGGCCGCCGATCATTGGAGACCGCCGGCCCCCCACGTTCCAAAGAGCAGCGTTTGCGGCCAAGCTCGACGAGATGGGGGTGCTGGGGGGTCTGGTCGGGCGCATCCTCGACTCGGTCGACGATTGGTTCACTCTCGAAGACCTCGACCGGGCTTGCGCCGATCTCCGCGGCGGAGCCCACCAACCAGAGGCGGCCGACGCCGCCATCCACTCGCTCCATTGGCTCGCTTCTTCGAACTACGAGACCACTTTCCCGGCGGAGTCGACCGTCTCGGAGCGGGTCCTGTTTCCGAGCGGGCCGACCGAGAGCCAGGGTATGGAGGATGCTCGATTTGTGCCGTTCGTCGAAGCCGACCAATCGATGCGATATTTCGCGACCTACACCGCCTTCGATGGATTGCGGATTCTCCCGCAACTGATCGAGACGACCGACTTTCGGACCTTCCGGATCGCCACGATCGGCGGCAAGGAGGCGCGCAACAAGGGGATGGCGATCTTTCCCCGTCGCATCGGTGGGAAATATGCCGCCCTGGGCCGATCAGACGGCGAGAGCAACTACCTGATGCGGTCCGACGACATCCGGGTGTGGAATGAGTCGAAACAGATCCAGGTGCCCACTCATCCATGGGATTTGATGCAGATCGGCAATGCCGGATCGCCCCTGGAGACCGAGGCTGGTTGGCTGACGATCACCCACGGCGTGGGCCCGATGCGTCGATACACCCTCGGGGCGATCCTGCTCGACCTCGACGATCCGAGCCGGGTGATTGGAAGCCTCGATGAGCCCCTGTTGGAGCCCGAAGAAGCGGAACGCGACGGATACGTGCCCAACGTGGTCTATTCGTGCGGGTCGCTGATCCACGGCGACCGGCTCATCATCGCCTACGGGGCATCCGACACATCCTCCAGCTTCGCTTCGGTGTCGGTCGACAGTCTTCTCGCCCAAATGACCAGGGTGTGATGCAAGGTCGGGGCCGTGTCAGAGGTAGTCCTCGCGGGCCTTCTCGGCGCGGCCGGCGCCGATCTGGGTCTTGACGCTCTTCTGCTCTTCCGGTGGCGGGAGCACGGCCGGCACGCCGAGATAGTCGAGCCATAGCTCGCGCGCCCAACCCATCGTGTGAAAGAGGTGCTCGGCCTCCTGTTCGCCGACCTCGTCGTAGGCCTCGCGCAACGCATCACCGAGCGCGCCGTCGACATGTTCGGCCATCCTGCCGAGAAGCTCCCAGTTCTGGTGGTCCTTCGACTCGGCTTCCACCACCGACTCCGCGGCAACCAGCTCACCGATGCGGGGATCGGCCAATCGGGCGGCCTTGACCGCGGCCACCAGCGCCGTACCCTTGGCTCGCACGGCCAGTCTTCCGATCGTCTCGGTGTCGACGTCGAGTCCGGCCACTTTGAAGATGCTGCGGAGAATCTCCTGGTGTTGCAGGGTCTCTTCCAGATACGTCTTCCACTCTTTGGCCAGATCAGTATTCACCGCACTGGCGATGGCGGCTCGATACAGCTTCTCGCCTCCCAGCTCGGTCTCGATCGCCTGATACAAAAGCTCATCCAAATGTTGCCGGTTCATACGCCTCGCTCCTTTTCGGTCGGGTGCGGTTACGTACCCATGGCCGCTTCGCAGGGAAACATGTTGGGACCGGCGTGCTGACCTATGGCCCTATCGAGGCGGGGTGACAACCGCTGGACTTGCCACATGTTCGTCCAGTACTTCGGCCTCGTCGCTCGACCGTTCACCGATGTGTCACACGACCTAATGGCGCTGAGGAGTGGTCTCTCCCGGTCGGCTGGCGTCGCGTATCGCCACGGCGAAGCCCTGATGGCCACCCTCAGCGGCCCCGGCATGGTCGCCAAGACCGTGACCCTCGAGATGGGCGAACCGATCCATCGGTCGGACTCGACCACCGTGCCGCTCTCATGGTGGGCTACCGGCTCCCCAGCCCTCTTTCCGACGATGGAGGCCGAGTTGTCCGTCGCCGCGATGGGGCCCGACCTCACCCAGGTGACGTTCCAGGGCACCTACAAGCCTCCCCTCGGAATCGTCGGCCAGGTGCTCGACCGGACGCTGCTCCATCGCTTCGCCGAGAGCAGCGTCAAGGACTTCGTTGACCGGGTCATTGCGGATCTCGATGAAGGTGGAGCCGAGGTCCGAGGCTCATTGGCCTGAACGGCGGCCACGGGGACATCGCCGAGTCGCCATAATCGGGCAGCCAGGCGACGCCGGAGGTCCCCCTTGACGGAAATCGAGAGAACCAACCTGCCCGGGGTCGGAACCCGGTTCGAGTTCACCACCGGGGACGGCAGGCGGATCGGAGTCATCCATCATCGCTCCGGGCGGCGCGAGGTGTTCGTGTGCCCAGAACACGATCCCGACACCCCGATCGTGACACTGGATCTCTCCGACGACGAGGCCCATGACCTCGTCGACCTCCTCGGTGGGTCTCGTGTGGTGGAGAACCTCTCCCAACTGCAGCATCAGATCGAGGGGTTGGCGATCGACTGGCTGACCATCGACCCGCACGCCAAGTACGTGGGGCGAACCATCGGCGATGCTCGCATCCGAACTCGCACCGGTGTCTCCGTCGTTGCGGTGCTCCGCGGTGAGGACCCTCATCCGGCCCCCGGACCCGAGTTCCGGATGGAGGCCGACGATGTGCTCGTCGTGGTCGGCACCTCCGAGGGCATCTCCGGCGTCCGCGAGATTCTTCGGTCGGGCTGAAGGTGCACGAGGGGGCACTCCTCTTACTCGAGCTGGGGGGAATCGTCCTCGGCCTCGGGTTGCTGGGCCGACTCGCCGCCCGGTTCGGATTCTCCCCGATCCCGCTCTACCTGATCGGCGGCCTCGCCATCGGCGATGGGGGGATTGCCCCGATCGTCATCTCTGAGGACTTCATCGAGATCGGCGCCGAGATCGGGGTGGTGCTGCTCCTCCTGATGCTCGGGCTCGAATTCACCGGCCGCGAGCTGGTGTCGAGCGTTAGGTCGACCGCCCCGGTCGGGTTCACCGACCTCGCGATCAATGCCGCCCCCGGTCTCATCGGCGGGTTGGTGCTGGGCCTCGGGCCCACTGGTGCGTTGTTCCTCGGCGGGGTCACCTACATCTCATCATCGGGCGTCATCGCCAAGTTGATCTCCGATCTCGGGTGGCTTGCCAACCGCGAAACGCCGGCTGTGCTCTCGTTGCTTGTCTTCGAAGACCTGGCGATGGCCGTGCTACTGCCCGTGCTCGGTGCCATCGCCATCGGCGGTGAGTTCAGCGGCGTCGTCCTGGCGGCGACGGCTGCCCTGGTGGCCGTCGCGCTGATCCTGGCGATCGGCGCTCGTCACGGCGATCGGATCAGCCGGGCAATGTTCTCGTCTTCCGATGAGGTGAACCTGCTCACCCTGCTCGGCATCACCCTGCTTGTCGCCGGAGCGGCCGAGCGCCTCAGTGTCTCGGCAGCAGTCGGGGCATTTCTGGTTGGGATCGGGGTCTCCGGCGAGGCCGTCGGGCGCGCCCGGACCCTGTTGGCCCCCCTCCGTGACCTGTTCGCTGCGGTCTTCTTCGTGTTCTTCGGCATCCAGACGGACCCGCGCGCTCTCCCGCCGATTGCCTTCGCGGTACTCGCGCTCGCGGTGGCATCGTCCGTGACCAAGCTCCTCGTGGGTTGGTGGGCGGCTGCCCGGGTCGGCGCGGGCCGGTCGGCGCGACTCCGTGCCGGGGTGCTGCTGGTGGCGCGCGGCGAGTTCTCGATCGTGATCGCGGGCCTCGGACTGGCCGCCGGGGTCGATGAACGCCTCGGCCTGCTGGCCGTCGGGTACGTGCTGGTCACGGCGGTGGTCGGCCCCGTCGCCGCCAAGATCGTCGACAGCCGGTCGGTATCCCGGCCAGGCCCGCGGTCGGTCGGGGAGCACTGAGGGGCTCCGCCTCCGCGAAATGGGCAGAATGACATCACCCGAAGGAGAAATGTGACGGTTTATGCCCTTCCGGCGTCGTGGTACGGGGATGCCGGGGTCCATGAACGTGAGCGTCTCGCCGTATGGGCGCGGGAGTGGTTGGTGTTCGCCCCGTCCGCCCGGCTTTCTGCGCCGGGCCGCTTCGTGGCATCCACGATCGCCGGCTGGCCGATCTTCGTCGTCGTCGCCCCGGACGGGTCGTTGCGAGGATTTCACAACGTATGCGCCCACCGCGCGGGACCCATCGTGCCCGACGGTCACGGGTCGGCGGGGAACCTGGTGTGCCGATATCACGGGTGGGCCTACGACTGGGACGGCTCGTTGCGCAACCCCCGGGACTTCGGGGATGAGCCGCCCCCCGCCGGGCTGGGCCTACCGCCGATCCGGGTGGAACAGTGGCGGAATCTCATCTGGGTCTGTCTCGACCCGGGCGCCCCGCCCCTGAGCGAGGCACTCGGCGGTTTCGCCGATCAATGCGCCGAGTTCCCGATGGAGGAGTTCGAATTCACCCACGAGCAGACGCGGGTCCTCGCCTGCAACTGGAAGACGTATGTCGACAACTACCTCGAGGGCTATCACATCCCCATCGTGCATCCCGAGCTCAGCCGGGAAATCGACCTGCGGCGCTACTCGGTGGAGGTATTCGCCGATGGCGGGTATTGCCTCCATTCGGCTCCGGCACGAGACGGGGCGGTGAACGCCGGTCGCTGGTTGTTCCGCTACCCAAACCTCGCCCTCAACGTCTATGCCGACGGCATGAACGTCGAGCGGATCCTCCCCGACGGCCCTCACCGCACCCGGGTGGTCTACGAGTACTTCTTCCGCGATCCCGACGACCCCGCCAATGAGGAGGCGGTGAAGATCTCGGGAGTCACCCTCGATCAGGATCAGGCGATCTGCGAGGCGGTGCAGCGGAACCTCGACGCCGGGATCTACCAATCCGGCCCGCTGAGTGTCAAGCACGAGGGGGCGCTCGGTTGGTTCCAGGCGCGGCTACAAGAGGCCGTGGAGTGAACCGTTACGAGCACACTCAGCGGTCCTTCCTGCTGCACTGGATCATGGTCCCGCTGTTGGTGGTCGTCTTGGGGGGTGTTGTTCTGGAGGGGGCGCCGCTGTGGGCGTGGCTGCTGATCGCGGTCTACCTCGTGGCCCTGTCATGGGTGACGGTCACCTTCTCGATGCTCACGGTGCTGGTGGACGTCGAGCAGATCCGGGTGTACTTCGGGCGCGGCTGGCCCCGCAAGACCATTTCCCGGGCCGACATCGTCTCGGTTCGGCCGGTGCGGAACGAGTGGTGGCACGGGCTCGGCATCCGGTGGATCCGCCGCGGGGCTCTATGGAACGTCTGGGGGCGCGACGCGGCCGAGCTACAACTCCGGTCGGAAAGGGTGTTCCGGGTGGGAACCGACGACGTCGACGCATTGGTTGCGGCGCTGCTTCTCTGAGCCGACCCCCGGAGGCCGCCGGGGCCGCTACGGTTGAGACGGAGGGGAGGCACGAAATGCACGATCACTTGCGGCCAGTCGAGCGGCGGGTGCTCGCGATGCGGGCCGACGGCCATAGTCTCGAAGACATCGGGGCGGCCTTCCGGCGGAGCCCGGACCATATCGGTCGGATCATCGAATGGTCGGCAATTCCTCGCAGCGGGCCGCCACCAAACCTCAAGTCGCGGGCGCTCGAGAACCGGGTGCTCTCCTTCCGCGGCTCGGGTGCGAGCCACGCCGAGATTGCCGATCGGTTCAACAAGACTCCGGCGTTCATCAAGCAAGTCGAGGGGCTGGCTCACTTTCGGAGGGCCCTGGAACTGCTCACTCCCTGACCATGTCATCCATGCGCCCGGGTGGCGCGATCATCGGCTTGCTGTTCGCCCTGGTGGCGACCGCATGCGCGGATGAGAGCGCGTCGAGCACCACCACCTCGTCGGTACCGATCACCACCGGGTGCGACCCCACCGTTGGGCCCGTGCCCGCGCCGGAGGAACCGTTCCGGGGCTTCTCCCTGTCGCCGGTCGACTACGAGGGGAACAGCCTTGTCGAGTTCCTCGAAACGGCGGCCGCCAACGGCGAAGCCATCGAACGGGTCGGCGACATCCTCGAGTGGGAGGAGCCACCCAGCTCGGGCCTGGCGGTGGTCGACGGACTCGCTGCGAAATACGGGTACTTTCCCCTCAGCATCACCGGGGTCTTCAATGTCGACGACGGCGTGCTGCTCCGTCTGATCGACGATGAGACCTTCGATCGCTATGTCACGGCCGCGCGCTCGTATGCGGCCAATTGCCGGCCGCCGTATCTGGGGTTGGGGGTCGAGATCGACAGCCAATGGCGGCTTCGCCCCCAGGACTTCGACCGATTCGCCGAGCTGTTCGCGGCGGTGGCGGTCGCCGTCGACGAAGTGTCACCCGACACGGAGATGTTCACCTCGTTCCAGCTCGAGAGGATCTCGGGCATGCTCGGTGGGCTGTTCGGCGGGGTCAACGACCCCGAACTCGCCTTATGGACCCTGATCGATCGCTTCCCGGATGCCGACATCATCGCCTTCACCACCTATCCCGGGCTGGTCTTCAGCGACCCGGCCGAGATTCCCGAGGATTACTACAGCCGACTCAACGACTACGCCGGTGGGCGCCGGATCGCCTTCACCGAGATGGGCTGGCAATCGGCCGGTGAATATGGCGCGTACTCGGGCTCCGAGGAGAAGCAGTTGGCGTTCGTCACCCGGTTCCACGAGTTGATCGAAGACGCCGACGTCGCCTTCTACATCTGGTCGTTCCTCTACGACCAGCAAGTGCAGGGGCCGTTCGCCTCGATGGGCCTGGTCGATCGCGCCCTCCGCCCCAAAGCCGCCTGGTGGGAGTGGCAGTCGCAGGGGGGATGACCGAACGGCGCGTCGCTCAGCGCTCGGGCACCAGCCTCATAAGCGAGCCGGTCCAGGTGGTGACGAGCAGCTCGCCGTCGGAGTCGACTCCGAATGAGGTGACCTGGCCGACATCCTCCAATCCCCAGTCGGTGACCTCGCCCGCCTCGCCGTTCTCGTAGCGGAACGACCGGATGAAACCGGAACACCAATCGCTGAAGAAGAAGTGGCCGCTCAGCTCGGGCATGGCTGCACCCCGATACACGTACCCCGCCGTCATCGAGCAGTGGCCGCCGTCGTGATTGACCTGGATGACCGGCATCTCCATGCCGTCCATTTGGCAGTCCGACGCGGGCGACCAGCACATCGTCCCTTCCATCTCGGGCCACCCAAAGTTGTAACCGGCCGGCGCGAGTGGGACCACGTTCACTTCTTCCCAGGTCGACTGGCCGACATCGCCGATGTACATGAGTTGGTCGACCGGGTCGATGGCGAACCGCCACGGGTTACGCAGCCCGATCGCCCAGGTCTCGGGCGCGCCTGACCCGTCCGCCCACGGGTTGTCACCGGGGGTGCCATAGGGCGAGGCAGAGTCGACATCGATTCGGAGGATTGCCCCCTTCAGCGTGTCGGGATTCTGCGGGTTGATCGAGAACTCGCCGTTGTCGCCCGACGCGATGTAGAGGTATCCATCCGGTCCGAATTGCATCATGCCGGCGTTGTGGCGGTGCTCGCCCGCGGCGAGGCGGTCCACCTTGAGGACAAGCTTCTCGCTGGTTGGATCGGCGACGCCGTTGGCGTTCACCCGGTACTCGATCAGCACGGCATCGAAGTCGAGGTCGGTGTAGTAGATGAATGCGCGGCGGTTGGTCTCGAAGTCGGGATGGAACGCCAACCCCAGCAGGCCCACCTCGATCCCGGCATTGGCGTGGGTCTTGTTCACCACGTCGAGAAAGAGGGTCGAATCGACCTGACCCGTGCCCGGATCGACCCGTTTGATACGGCCACCCCGCTCGACGACGAGCAGGATGTCCTCGCCGGGCATCGCGATCGGAAACACGGGCTGGGCGAACCCTTCGGCGATCGTCTGGAGGCCGATGCCGGTGAGTGGCGAGGCGGGCAGCGTGGTCGAGGCGCCGGGGAGGGTGGTGGCCCCACCGTCGGGGAGGGTGGTTGCGGTCCCGTCGGGAAGGGTCGTACCCGACGGGTCGCCCGCGGTCGAGGTGGTGGCGGCTACCGATGGACCTTTTCCGGCGAAGGGATCTTGGAACATCAGGGACCAGACGATCGCCGCGGTCGCCAGCGCGATGAGGGCGAGGTAGAGGACATTCGCGCGGCCCAATGGCGTGCTCACCCTGGTTCCCTCCTGCTCAAGAGCCATCCACCGGACACTGCCACCGCGACACCGAGTAGCTGCACCGGCTCGACCGCCTCGCCTCTCACCATCACTCCGAGCCCCAGTGCGACCACCGGGATCAGGTACCCGGCAATGGTCCCTCTGTTGGCCCCGACCCTACCGACCAGTGTCAGGTGCATCACGCGCGCCCAACCGGTCCCGAGGACACCCAGCGCGACGACGGAGAGTACCGGCACCCACGAGAACGAGGAACGAGCGAGGCCGGCGACCCCGAGCGGAGTGAGGACGGCGGCGGCTGCCACCTGTGCCCAGAACATCGTGGCGAGGGCGCCGTGGCGCTGGGTGAGGGGCGGGTACAACTGATTGGCGAACCCGTATCCGAATACCGCCACCAACACCAGGAGGATCCCCAGGACCGAGGCGCCGGCCCCGGTGACGTCAGGTATGGAGAGCATCACGACCCCGAGGAGGCCGATGAGTACTCCCCAACGCTGCGGGCGAGACGGCAGCGCCCGGTCGATGCCCACTCCGATCAATACCGTGGCCAGCGGAGTGGCGCTCACCAGCATCCCGGCGACGGCTGACGACACCCATTGCTCCGCCAGGGCAAAGAGGAGGGCCGGCATGCCGACGCCTGCGAATGCCACCGCGGCGATCCGGGGCCAGTCGCCGCGAGGAATCGGGCGCCGGGCCGCCGGCAGCAGTCCGAGGGCCGCCACCCCAAGCACGAGGCGAGCCCAGGCGATCGTGCCCGGGGCGATGGTCTCGAGCCCCTCGGCGATGAACAGGAACGATGCTCCCCAGATGAGAGAGGTCCCGGCCAACAGGACCCAATCGACTGCGCCATAGGCCTCGGTGCGGGTCCCGGCTCCGGTCACGAGGACGCGTCGCGTCAGGTCGCGAGAAGGAGATGGTTCGGTCACCGAGTGCGACGGTAACGGTTCCTGACGCATCGGGCGCTGCCACCGGGGCTCGGGGGTCGTAGACCTAGAACCGTCGTATCGTTGGCATGTTCTGGCGGGAACTCGAACGGCCCGGCAGAGCGTCGTAATCGTTGCGGGATCGTCTTCGAAGACTCGATGAGCCTTGGAGGGGCAGTGGCCAAACCCACGGACGACCAACCCGACGAGGCGTCCGGCGCCGAGGAGGCGCCTCTGGTCGAGGCTGAGGCCGCCGACGATGCACCGCCGGCCGACAACTCGTTGTCGCGCACGTGGATTCCGGATCGGTGGCGGGGGGTCGCCGCGGCGGCGCTGTCGCTGATCGTTCCCGGGTCGGGTCACCTGTTCCTTCGGAAGTGGCGCCGGGCCGCACCGTTCCTCGCGGGCAGCCTGGTCGTGTTGCTGACCGCCTTCTACTTCTACGGCAGGGGCACGATCGGGCTCCTCGGCCTCCTGGTGCAGCCGAAATGGGTCTGGGGCCTGGTGATCGCCAACCTGGTCATCGCGGCGCTACGGGTCGTTGCCGCGGTGGACGCATATCGGCTGGCACCTGCGTTCGAGACGCGTTCCCAGAACTGGGCTGTCCTCGTTCGCGGCGGAATCGCCACCGTCCTGGTGCTGTTCCTGGTGGTGCCGCACGTCTTCGTGGGTGAGCGGGCCAGCGCCCTGCTCACCTTGCTGGACCGGGTGTTCGTCGACGACGCCCAGGCGGCCGCCGCGGAGATCCGGGTGAGGGTCGCCGCCGATGCCGCTCGATTCGGTGGTTCGGTTTCGGCCACCACCACCACCGTTCCGCCGTCGACGACGACGACCCTCCCGCGGGGGACGATTCCCACCGGGGGAGTCGAATTTGGAGAACTCCCGGACCCGACGCTGTCACCTACCGCCAACACCCGAGTCACGGTGCTGCTCGCTGGTGGAGACGCCGGGCCGGGGCGAACCGGTCTGCGGACCGACGTGATGATGCTCGCCTCACTCGACCTCGCGACCAACCAGGCATCGATCATCAGCATCAGCCGGGAAACCGTTGGCTGGCTGCTGCCCACGTCGCTGCAGGGCGAGTACCAGTCCAAGCAGGACTACCTCTTCAACCTCGCAAAGCTTGCCGAGGAGAACGGCTCGACCCAGGCGACGGACCCGGAGCCCGAAGAACGGCCCCGCCAGATCTGGCTCGATCGCATCAATGCGGTGTATCCATCGTCGACCTCATTCACCAATCGGTACCCCAACGGGGTCAGCCCGGGAATGGAGGCCCTGATCGACGTCATCGAGGCGACCCTGGCGATCCCGATCGACTACTACGTGTTGGTCGACTTTGCCGGCTTCGTCGACGTGATCGACGCGATCGGTGGCGTGACGGTGACCGTGCGTTCATCGATGAACGTTCTCTTCTCGCCGGCCAAACCCGGTGACGAGGAGTTCATGCTCGAACTGAGTCCGGGGCGACAGCGCATGGACGGCCGGACCGCCCTCGCCTACGCCCGCAACCGCAGCGATTCCAACGACATCGTGCGGACCCGACGTCAGCGCTGTCTCATCCGTGAGGTGGCGGCCCAGGCCGACGCGTATCGAATCCTGCGGGAATTCCCTCGCCTGGCCACCACGATCGAGCGCCATGTGACCACCAACATCCCCCTGCGAGTGTTGCCCGACCTGATCACGCTCGTGGCCGCCCTCGACACCGACGACATCACCACCGGGGCCATCGAACAGGGCAACCTCGCCCCCAAGCGCAACTACCGGTTCCTGCCCGTCATCGACCCCGACCGGGCGCGCGCCTACATCCGCCAGGTGTTCGCCGGCCTGGAAACCGGATCCTCACCCCTGAGTACCGAGGAGTGTGGGTAGGGCCGGGCTTCGCCCGGCTTTGCGATAGGAGGCCAGCTTCGCTTCCTCCGCGATTGGGCCTCGCTCCGCTCGGCCCGCGATGGGCGAAACCCGGCCAATCGCCAATCGCCAATCGCCAATCGCCGGAGGCTGCCGCAGGCAGCCGACCAAACAGACACGCCCCCGGTCTCTGGCCCGGGGGCGTGTCTCGAGTTGGTGGCCGCGTGGGCGGCCCCTTACTCCGCTGTGGGGGAATCTACCCCTCCGAACACGATCTCGTCCAGAGCGCGGGAGAGTTCGGCGTGGAGGGGGTCGATCGAGTCGGCGGACCAGGTTGCGGGCTCTCCCCGCAGGAACGAGGTGTGGTCGTCCCGGTTGTCGAAGCGGGAGAACGGCAACAAGTGGGTATCCCCGCCGCCCGCCACCGCGATCGTCCCTGGCTCGGGCGAGGAGGCGGCGAGCCAGTCGATGTCATCCACGCCGTAATCGCCGCGCATCACCCGCTCGGGTACGCCGTGGTGGAGGATGGAGGCATCGCCCTCGGGCCCGGGGAGGGCGCGCTCCCGGTTGCGCCGGCGGCTCTCTTCCGGGGTGACCCATACATAGAGGATCGACGCCCGCCGCAGGATCTCCGGGGACAGCGCCGCGAGCGAGTGCTCGTAGCCGAAGGGGAACGGCAGCGGTGGGTGGGATCCCTCCGGTCCGCCTCGGGCGAACTCGATGAGGATCGTCGAATTTCGCATCGATTCCGCCGCGAGTCCGGGTAGTGCATCGGCGAGTGCGGCGGCATCGTCGGCGGTGGCCCGCTCGAGGTCCTCGCTGCGAGCAAAGGGAGAGGCGATCCCGGCGAGGCGGCGGGCGGCCTGAAAACGATCGAGCAAGTGGCCCGGGTCGTCGCGTCGAGGGTTCGTGGAATCCAAGGCGGCGAAGTCCTGGTTGATCAGGTGGATCAAAGTCAGCCAATCTCGCGGGTCGGTGAATGGTGTCTGGTCTGATTCGAAGAAGGCCGGTGCCAGGCCAAGGCGGCGCTGCCCCTCGGAGATCCGGCGCATGAGGTGCACATAGGGGTAGTCGTCGAGCTGGATCGTCGGGCCAAGATGTATCTGGTCCCGGCGGGGGCCGAGGTGCTCGATGTAGCGGCGGAGCTCCGACTTTCCCGAGGCGGGCAGCGCCAGGAGCAGCAGCACGTCGATGGTCGATGGCATCTCGTGATACTCGCAGATCGGTCCTGCGTCCCGACCCGGTGGGGAGGGATACGCATTTGCGCCGGGATGTCGTAGATTGGCACCCGTTCAGGACCGGAGGACCATGGGCAACGCACCGAAACCACGCCGCAACGTGCAGGAACGCCGCGTCGCGTCCTCGACCCAAGCGTCGGGTGGCAGGCCCTGGCTCAAGTACATCATGGGCGTGGGGATCGTGGCGATTCTCGTTGGCATCGTGATCTACATCTCTGCCGATGTTTCCGGGAATCCCCAGGGGGTCGCCGAGCCGCCTCCCGGTACCGAGGTTTTCGTGATCGAGGAGTTCGCCCACACGGTCGAGCCGGTCACCTACGCCCAGAACCCCCCCGTTGGCGGGCCTCACCACCCCGAGTGGTTGGCGTGTCGGGTGTATACCGCCCCGGTGAGGAACGAGAACGCGGTTCACGCTATGGAGCACGGGGCGATATGGATCGCCTACGACCCGGACCTCGACGAGGGCGACATCGACGATCTCGAGGGTTTCGGTCGCCGACGCGAGGTGATCGTGAGCCCCTATCCGGGAATGGACTCCGCGGTGGCGGTGTCGGCCTGGGGGAGACAGCTCAAGCTCGACAGCGTGGATACGGATCTGATCGACCAGTTCTATCGGGCGTTCCAGGATCGGACCGCCCCGGAGACCGCAGCCAGCTGCTGATCTGTGTTTCGCAGACGCCTGGCACTCCACTTCTCCGTATTGATCGTCGGTGCTGCGGTGATACGGGTCGGGGTGATTCCGGCTGAGGTGTGCCCGCCGATCGACGGTGCCACTGCCTCGAGGGCCATTGACGATGCGGTGCGCTGGATCGTCACCGGCATGGGCCCAGAGGGGCGGTACACCTACGGCTATCACCGTGGCGAGGACCAGGTGAACCCTGGCTACAACGGTCCGCGCCACGCCGGCGTGACGATGTCGCTCTATCAGGCTCATGCCTTCACCGGTTCGAGTGAGGCGCTGGCCGGAGCGGACCGGGCGCTCGAGTTCGCACTCCAGGGGATGTTCACGCACGGGGACTTCGTGGCGTGGGACGTGCTCGGTGAGGTGAACACCGGCGCAAATGGGTTGCTTCTCGCCGCCCTGGCGATCCGTCGTGAGGCCACCGGCGACCCGCGCCATGATGAGTTGATGCGGGGCATCGGCCGCTTCCTCCTCGTACAGCAGTACCCCGATGGCAGTGTGAGTGGCTATTGGCACCGTTCGACCGGCACTTCTGATCCGACCTTCGGCACCTATTCGACCGGGGAGGCCTCGTGGGCGCTGGCCCTGCTCGATCACGCCTTCCCCGGCGAGGGTTGGGGCGAAGCCGCCGCCCGGACGGTCGACTACATGGCGACGGACCGGGACCGCCGCGAAGGGCGGCTGACCCGTCTGCCCGATCACTGGGCGGCCTACACGATCTCCGAGCTGCGGCCGGATCTGCTCACCGAGGAGCGGGTGGACTACGCCCGGCAGCTGGCCGGCTACTTCGGAATGCGCCTCCGCTTCGAGGCGCAGCGGCGGGGCGACGGGATCAACCTGGCATTGCGTTGGTTCCCCGGGCCTCCCGCCGGCGTCGGTACCGCCGGCGAGGGCATCGGTGCGCTGTGGACCATCGGGGACGATCCCCGGCTGGCCGACCTGCAGCCCAACATCGAAGAGCGCATGCTCTGCACGGCCGGATTCATGGCACAGCGGCAGGTCACTGCGTCGGAGGCGGCGGACGCGCTTCGGCCCGACCTCCAGCGAGGCGCCTGGTTCTACCGCGGCTACACCCAGATGGACGACCAGCAGCACGTGCTCTCGTCGCTGCTCTACGCACTGACCCTGATCGAGTCGAGGGAGGATGGACGATGAGCGATGTGTTGCTGGTGGTGGCGCTGATGGCGGCAGTCAATCCCCTTCGGTCGCGCATCGCGCTGCCCGAGGACGGGCGCGGCCGGGTGCGCCCGTCCGTGATCGCGGTCGCGTTCGCCGTATCGCTCGGAGCGGTCGCGCTCCTGGGTTGGTGGTCGGCGCCGATCCTGCGGACGCTCGAGGTCACTCCCGAGACATTCCGGATCGCCGCCGGTCTGGTGGCAATCCTCGCTGGGGCGTGGGCCTTCGTCGTCCCGACACCGGCGGCCGAGCCGGAGTCGGGCGGATGGCGCGATGGGCTGTGGCCGGTCGCCTTCCCGCGCCTGCTGGCTCCCGAGGTGCTGATGCTGGCGTTGGCAGGGGCGACCCAGAATGGCGTGGCTGCGACGGCCGGCGCAGCCGCCGCTGCGCTGGCGGCTTTCGGTCTCCTCGGCGCCGTGCCTAGCGGAGGCCGGACAAGTCGGGTCTTCGCCGCCGCGGGTCGCGTGCTGGCGGTGTTGCTGGTGCTCGTCGGGATCTTCTTGATGATCGACGGGATCCGTGATGTCTGAGGCGATCGCCTTTATCGGGACCCGTCCAACGGCGCGGCAACCCTCAGCACTGCTGGAGGATCACGGGTCGTCGGGCGGGTCGCAGTTGGGGTGGTTGTCGTTCCACTCCCTGATGGTGTAGTAGCCGGTGTAGTGCCAGGACCATGTCTCGGTGGTCTTGGTGCCGTCCGGATGCGTGATGTAGCGATACACGTCCACCGACCATCCACCGGTACCGCTCTGGACCGTGACGGCGGTGGAAGGGCTGCAACCTGCCGGCCCGCTCGGCACCAAAGAGGAATTCTTGCGGATGACGGGGCCACGGGCGCTCGTGTGGTTGTAGCGGTTGGACAGCCCTGCTTCGACCACCAGCCCACCGTTGTCACCGTAGATCTTGGCAGTGATCTCGGTGGGGGTGTGGGTGGTGCGGACGATGATGGCGTTCTCGGTGTTGTTGCGGAAAATCAAGTTGGGGTTCTGCCATCCGAGTGTGGCCTCTCGTCCTTCCGGGTACCGGCTGAACCAGATCGAGTGCGGGGTATGGGCCACGTCCTCGAGGCCGGCGAAGAAGGCGGCGTTGTACATCGTGGTCGTGAACTGGCTGCTGCCGCCCCCGATGCAGACGGCTCCCTCCTCCACCAACTCGCCCCCGACGATGGCCCCGGCGCATCGATAGCCCTTTTCGGTGGTGCGCTGGCCGACGATCTCGTTGAGGTTGAACTCCTCGCCCGGCATGATCACGACCCCGTCGACCGCGTCGGCGATCAATTGGATGTTCACGACCCGGTTCGCGCAGCAGGCGTGGTAGGTGGTGAACTCGCCGATGAGTTCCTTGATTCCGAGTGCGTCCGCATCCTCAGTGGAGAATTCGGCCTCGCGCCCCTCCCGGTAAGGGAGCACTCCCGCCCGGGTGCCATCCGCGATCGCCGTCTCCAGGGCCACCGTCAGCAGGTCGGGGTCGGGTTCTCTGACCGGAATGCTGGGAACGACCGTCACTTCATCCGTCTCGACATCGATCAGGATCTCGGCATCGACGGGCTCGGTCTCGACGGCGGGTCCCAGCGCGCTGAGGAAGGTGGCGATCGGGTTGCGGTCGAAGGAGAACTCGAACTCGGGGTCGTCGGCCTCCTCGTCGAGGGTCACCTGGAG
This sequence comes from Acidimicrobiia bacterium, assembly GCA_040878325.1. Classification (NCBI taxonomy): domain Bacteria; kingdom Bacillati; phylum Actinomycetota; class Acidimicrobiia; species Acidimicrobiia bacterium. Next base: position 159,075 of record JBBDMM010000016.1, on the reverse strand, counting down.
TGCCGCCGCGAGCACCCGGGGGGGAATGACCACCGAGGTCCCCAACTCGGCGTTGGTGAAAGTGACCTCGTCGGCGATGATCTGTTGAGCCTCGATCACCGCTTCGTCGACGTCGTCGTCGGTGACCTTCGGTTGGAGGAATCGGGTGGGCAGGGTGACCACCGCGCGATCAGGATCGGCGAGGGCGGCGGTGAGCAGGTCGACCGCGGTGGCGATTTCGATGCCGGTTCCCGGCGATGGGTAGGTGTACTCGACGTTTCCATTGACCACCCGCACCTCGCCCTGATCGGCCGGGTCGTCGATGCCTTCGACCTCCCATGTCGAGATGATGTCGACGAGGGCCGATCGATCGAAGTCGTAGGCAAGCGTCAGGTCGGCGTCGTCGCCGGTGAATCGGCCGAGCCACCAGCCGAACTGGTTGGCGACATTTCCCGACCGGCCATTGGACATCGCGATGTCGACCAGATCCCGCTCCCTGATGTCGAAGCTCACTTCGGCGGGATCCAGGAAGAACTCATGACCGTCGACCTCGACTTGAACGGGCGAGGCGAGAAGGTCCGCCTCCAGGTCTTCGAGGCGGGAGCGGGCGGCCCGTTCGTCGAGCCCGCCGAGATTCACTCCCACGACCTCGACGTCGCCGAGGATCTCGCCGGCGTTGGTGAGGCGGTCCACGCCGAAGACGACGGCGATGAGCGTCAGCGCCGAAGCGGCGACGAAAAGCGACAACTGGAGCGGGCGGGGAAGGTGATCCATAGGGGAGGGGCCGAGTGTAAACGGGGGGGCGGTTAATCAAGCGCGCATCTTCGCCAGCGGCACTTGCCGCCAGCCTCAAGCGGTGACTTCGCGCAGGATCCTTTCCCCGTGGCCCTTCGCTTTGACGTTGCGCCATGCCTTCTCGATGGACCCGTCCGGCCCGATGACGAAGGTCGAGCGGATGATCCCCTCGTACTCGCGCCCGTAGTTCACCTTCTTGCCCCAGGCCCCGTAGTCACGAGCGGTGGCGTGGTTCGGATCGGATAGCACCGGGAACGGCAGTTGGTGCTCATCACGGAATCGCCCCAGCCGATCGACCGGGTCGGGGCTGATGCCGACGATCTGGTAGCCGGCCTTCGCAAAGGCCTGGTGATTGTCCCTGAAGTCGCAGGCCTGGGTGGTGCATCCCGGCGTGAACGCCTTGGGATAGAAGTAGATGATCAGCCGCTCCCCGGAATAGTCGGCAAGCCGCACCGGTCTGCCGTCCTGGTCGGGCAACTGGAAGGATGGAGCGGGATCGCCCGGCTCGATCATTGAGGGGTCCTCTCGGTTTCTGCCCTGACCCGAAGCTGCCCGCAGGCCGCATCGATTTCGACACCACGGGTGTCGCGGAGAGTCACGGTCGCCCCGTGCCTGGCGACCTCCTCGACGAAGGCCTTGATGCGATGGGCAGGAGGGCGCCGCTGGGGCGCCAGCGGGGTGGGGTTCATGGGAATGATGTTGACATGGGCGTCGAGGTCCTTGGCGATGGCCGCCAGCGCCCGCGCCTGGTGAGCGCTGTCGTTTACGCCGTCCATGAGGGTCCACTCGAGCGATACCCGCCGACCCTTTTTCTCCCGGTACCGCCGGGCAGCGTCGATCAGGTCTGCGATCGGATAGCGCCGGTTGAGCGGGACGAGTTGCTCCCTGAGATGATCGTCGGCCGCGTGGAGGCTCACTGCGAGGGTCACCGGCCACGGCTCGTCGATCAGGCGCAGAATCCCCGGAACCACACCAACCGTCGACACGGTGATCGAACGGCCCGACATTCCGCCGACCTCGATCATCCGCCGAATCGACTCGCGCACGTTCGAGTAGTTGGCGAGTGGCTCACCCATCCCCATGAACACCACGTTGGTGACCCGGTCGGGCGAGCGCGGCATCGGGCGGCTCTTGAGGTGAGCATTGGCGTACGCCACCTGGGCGTAGATCTCGCCGGCGTTGAGGTGGCGCTCGAACCCGAACTGCCCCGTGGCGCAGAAGGTGCATGCCATCGCGCACCCCGCCTGACTGCTGATGCAGAGCGTGGTGCGCCGGGGATAGCCCATGAGCACGGCCTCGATGGCGGCTCCGTCGGAGCAGCGGAACAGCCACTTGACCGTTCGTCCGCCATCACCCGAGCTCTCCCGCTCGACTTGGAACGGCCAGAGCGGGTGGCCCACCTGCTCCCGCACGTTGCGGGGGAGGTTCGTCATCGCGTCGGACGACAGGACGGGGTGGCGGTATAGCCATTCCCTCAGCTGATCGATCCGATATGAAGGCTCGTCGGGGAGGAGACCTCCGAGTTCTTCGGGAGCGGTGAGGTAGGGCGAACCGGAATCGGCGTCGCCCGGTTCAGGATCGACGATCACCGGGCGAGCGTAGACGCCTGCTTCACCCAGGCGGCTGCGGTCTCCTCCCCGACCTCGGCGATCTCCGCCAGCTTGGCGGGGGCGGTGGTGGAGACCGCGGCGAATGTGGTGACGCCGCCATCGATCAGTCGCGCCATATAGACAGGTCCGATTCCCTTGATCTCGGAGAGGTCGTCGGCGTCGTGACTCGATCGCCCCGGCTTGGGCGAAGGGACGACTCGGAACCGGGGCGCCTGCTCACGGGTCACCGGAGTGGTCTCCGGGCCGAGGATCCGGTCCTTGAGGAGCCAGACCATCGCCACCCCGGCGGCGGCGACGCCGACGACGACTCCTCCGATTCGGGTTGCGCGCTGCATACCGCGATTGTACGGCTGCTGAGGATTGTCCGGTCCGGCACCTCAAGAGGGGAGGCTTACCCCCTCACCGATTACTCAGTTGGGCCACCAGCCCCCCGAGGGTCTCGTCGGCGGGTTCCTCTCCGAAGACCAGCCCGAGCCGGTCGACGGTTCCATCGCAACGCTCTTCGATTGCGCGGGCGACGCGGTCGATCGGAGCCACCACCGCGACGGTCTCGAGCACTTCGTCGTCGACCAGGTCGCCCATCATCGACCATTCACCTCGCTTGCTCATCGCGGTCAACTCGTCGCCCATCGCCCAGCCATGGAGGTCGAGCACCGCCCGGTAGGCGGGAGTGCTGGCGTAGAACGCGATTCGGTTCCTCACGGCTGCTGCCGATCGCTCCATTTCCCCGGCGTCGCGCCCGGTCACCACGAACAGGGTGGCTACCCGGGTGACCGCGGCCGCATCCCGCCCGCGGCGGGCGGCGCCGACCGCGATGGCGGGACCGACCGTCTCCTCCAGGTATCGGCGGGTGTGGAAGGGGTGGATATGGATCCCGTCCGCGGCTTCGCCGACCAGGCGGCACATGGCAGGCCCCACCGCGGCCAGATAGATCGGCACCTCCGGGTGTGCGATCGGCCCGGGGTTGAAGAAAGGGGTCATGAGTGAGAAGCGGTAGTGCTCCCCCTTGAACCGCAGCGGGTCGCCGTGTTGCCATGAGTGCCAAATCGCCCGCAACGCCGCGATGAATTCGCGCATCCGCGGGACGGGCTCGCCCCAGGGCATCGAGAACCGGCCGACGATGTGGGGGCGGATCTGGGTTCCGAGTCCCAGCAGAAACCTGCCCTGCGAGAGATCGGCGAGGTCCCAGGCCGAGTGAGCGATCGTCATCGGCGAACGAGCGAACGCCACCGCCACCGCGGTGCCCAGGTCGAGTTCCGGCTCGGCGGTGGCGGTCACCGTCAGGGCCAGGAACGGGTCGTGGCTGGTCTCCGCCGCCATCACCCCGTCGAACCCGAGGGATCGCGCCCGATGCGCTTCGTCCGCGACGGTTCCGATCCTGTCGGCGGCCAGGTAGTGGTCGAGGCGCATCAGTCGCCGGCGGCGGTGGCCGACGTCACCCTGGGGTCCGCTGCTCCGATGCGGGTGCCGCTCTCGTCGATCGCGATCATCGAGACCGGACCCCACCCCTGCGGGTAGTCGGGTCCGACTTCGACGGTATGGCCACGGTCGCCGAGCCCGGTGACGACCCGGTCGGACATGCGGCGTTCGACAGCAACCACCGACCCGCGCGGCCCGGGTCCTTCGGCATGCCACCGCGGAGCGGCCTGGGCATCGCCGGGCGCCAGGCGCGCGTGGAGGAGCAGCGCGGCGATCTGGGCGAGGTACTGGGGCTGCTGGTGCCCGCCCCGGGTGCCGAGGATCAGGGCGGTGCGGTCACCGCGGGTCCAGAGCGTGGGGGAGAGGGTGTGCATCGGGCGCTTGCCCGGAGCCGCCTCATTCGGATGCCCGGCGACCAGGCTGAAGCCACCGCCCCGGTTGTGGAGGAACACTCCGGTATCGCCAGCCGAAATGCCGCTGCCGATGCCGGTGAAGTTCGACTGGATCATGGAGACTGCCAGCCCGTCTCCGTCGATGGCGCAGAAATAGGCGGTGCCGCCGGGTGCCTCCCCCGGCTCCGGCCACAGGGCGACCATTTCGGGATCGATCGACTCGAGTCGGTCCAGAATCCGCTCGCGGTCGAGCAGGCGCTCGGGGGGCAGCGGAGCATGCCGGGGGTCGGCGACCAGGTCGTCTCGCTCCCAGGCGACGGCGCGGTAGGCCTCGATCACGGCATGGTGAAATGCCGGGTCGTCGGGATCGGCGGGTGGGTCGAGCGCCTCGATGAGCATCGCCGCGGCGAGCGTCAGATAACCCTGGCTGTTGGGGGGGACGGTCCATCCCTGCAGCCCGAAGACCTCGGTGCCGATCGCTTCGACCCAGTCTGCGGAGTTGCCGGCGAGGTCATCCGGTTCCAGGATCCCTGAGGTCGCCTCGGTGATGGCCGCGGCGACCCGTCCCCGGTAGAAGGCGTCCCGGCCGCCGGCGGCGATCGCTTCGAGGGTGGCGGCGAGATCGGGGCGAAAGAGGGTGGCGCCAGGGACGGGGGGCGAGCCGCCGGGGTACAGTGCCAGAGCGGAAGGTTGTCCGCCGATCATGGGCTCGATGCGGGTGAGATCGCTCGCCAGCTCCGTCGATACAGGGCATCCCTCTCGACCGAGCCCGATGGCCGGCGCCAGCAGATCGGCGAGAGGGCGGGTGCCATGCCGGGCCAGCAGTGCTTCCCATCCATCGACGCAACCCGGCACCGTGATCGAGTCGGGTCGACGCAGCGGGATCGTGGTATGCCCTTCCCGGCGAAGCCGTCCGGCATCCAAACCCGCTCCGCCTCGTCCCGACGCATTCAGGACTTCGGGTCGGTCGGTGCCGGGTCGGTGGACGATGGCGAACAGGTCGCCCCCGATGCCGCAGGTGGTGGGCAGCACCATCCCGAGCACGGCGTTGGCGGCAACGATCCCGTCGACGGCGTTGCCCCCCGCCGCCATGACATCGACCGCCGCCTGAGTGGCGAGATGGTGGGGAGTGACAGCAACGGCACCGGTACCGCGGTGCGTCGAAACGGCTCGGGTCATGCGGCCCGACGATAACGCGGCAAAGCTCCAGCTACGGCTCCAGCCCTCCTCCTACTCCGGGCGGGTGATCCGCCGGTTGAGGGCGTCGAGGACCGCCCGTACCACCGTCTCGCTGTCGTCGCCGTGGCTGAGGGCCGAGCCGATCGAGATCTCTTCGCCGCGCTCGCCGGTGGAGACGATCACGACGACGATCACCGTCCGCATCCCGATCATCGGCGCGCCTACCGCGTCGAGGGCCAGCGCCTCGCCGGGGAGTAGGTCCTCGATGGCGCGGATGGCCGCTTCGCCGACGAGGCGGTGGCGTGCCGTCGGCGCCGCCGGGCCGGTGGCGGTGCCGACGTATTCTTCGCCGTGCCATCCGAGGGTGACCGCCACGGTGGTGCGCGCCCCTTCGGGGATCTCGTGCACCCCCTTGATGGCGGGCCGATCGTCGCCTGCATCGAGGCGCTCGGGGCCAATCTGCACCACCGAGATCGCCCGCCGGTCGACGGTGATACCAAACCGGGCGAGGGCCAGTGACTGGACGTCGCGCACGACCTGCTTGGGGGCCTTGTCGGGGGCGGCGAGCACATGCACCTCGCGAATTCCGTCCCTACCGCCGACCACCCGCACGGCGTTGATCGAGGGCAGACGGGAGAGAGTTTCTTCGAGCTCTTGGATGTCCACCCGTTCCACTCCCCGAATTCCCACGCCCACCGTTCCACCACGAAGGGTAGTCAGTTTGGTCACCCATTGTCATGAGAACGCGAAAATCGCTTGGCAGGGGCCGAAGACCGGTTAGTGTCCTGATTGGGCGGACGTCTCCCCGATTGCGGGGGCGTCCGTTCTTGCGCGCCAGGGCTCATTTCCTGGCGGCGGGTAGCGGTCACTTGACAGGTGAAGGTGCGCGCAGATCGTGCCGATGAGAGTCGGACACGATCGGCGACACCGGGGTTGCCCGGGTCATCGTATGGCTAGCCCTCGACAACGAGCGAAGCGGATTCAGCCGCCACCGGATTAGAACCGGCGGCGAGCCTCCGACGAAGGGAAGCGGTAGGTGACATGTGGTCGACCGTGGGAAATTGGCCGAAAGATCCTGCCGATACGAAAGCCAAATGACTTGGCGTATCGGATAACTGAATGACCCGGGCTTCCCCGCTACCCCATATGACAAGCACCTCACACGATCGCAAGACCGCCATCCTCGCCGGCTCCTTTGCCGCGGCGGGAGCGGTGGTCCTCGCCCTCCTCTTCGTGGTCCAGTCGGACCCGCAGCCATTGGGCGTCTGGTTCGTTTTGGCCGCCTCCTTCTTCTTTCTCCAGATCAGCGCGGTCGAAGTCAACGATCGGCTGTTCGTGTCTTCGGCGATGATGGTGGCGTTCACGGCCGCGGTCGTCTTTGGTCGGGAGAGCGCCGTTCTGGCCGTGGCCCTCATGGCGGCGGTGTCGGCGTTGCATCCCGACGACTTGCGGGAGCGGCGGTGGCGGCAGCCCGCCGGGAACTTCGGGCAACTGGTCATCTCGGCCGCGGTCGGTATCGCCGTGTTCCTGCCGTTCCTCCCCGACGGCCCGGTCACCGGTCGCGACCTCCCGTTGCTCGCCGTTGGGGCCGCCCTCGCCGCGGTGGTCTACGACTGGGTCAACTTCCGTTTGGTCGCCCTCTATGTGCGTGTCGCCTATCCCGACCGCGACCTGCGGCCGTGGTCGAAGATGCTCGCCAATCACTTTGCCCTTTCGGTACTGGGTGCCTTCGGCGGGATTCTCGGGGCGGCGTACGTGCTGGTGGGGCCATTGATCCTTCCGCTGATGTTCCTGACCTTCGTGGTGGGCCATGTCGGCTTCGCCTCCTACAGCAAGCTCCGGGAGGCGCACGAGGACACCATCCGGGGGTTCGTCAAGGCCGTCGAAGCGCTGGACCCATACACCAGAGGGCACACCGAGCGGGTTGCGAGGTTCGTCCGGATTACCGGCGAGGAATTGGGCCTCGGGCCCGAGCGGCTCGAGACGCTCCGCTGGGCGGCGCTGATCCACGACGTCGGCAAGGTGGCGGTGCCGGCGAGCCTGCTGCACAAGCCGGGGTTGCTCACCGATGACGAGTACCGCCAGACGGTGCGCCACATGCAGGTCGTCGAGGAGGTGCTCAGTCGGGTCGACTTCCTTCGTCCGATGGTGGCCATCGTCGCCGGCCAGCACGCGCTGCTCGACGACGGGAGCAAGGCCGAGGTGCCGTTGGAGAGCCGGATCCTGGCAGCGGCAGATGCCTTTGACGCGATGACCAGCACCCGGTCATACCGGTCGGCGGTCAATCAGGCAACCGCCTTCGACCAGCTGCGCCGCCGCGACGATGTGTATGGACCCGAGGTGGTCGCCGCCCTGATCGCCGCGATCGAGGCGGCCGGAGAGGTGTACGGCTCGCCCGACGAGGAGAGCGCCGCTGAGGTGGAGCGACTGGTGAGGGAGCGTGCGATCCGTGCCTGACACCTTCCTCCGCCGCTTCGCCCTGCTGGTAGCCCCCGGCCTGGGTGCTGCCGCAGCAGTCCATTGGGCGGCCGGCTGGAAGTTTGTCGTGGTCGCTGCGATCTTTGTCGTCGGCCACCTCTTGCTGATTCCCAATCCGTCGGGCCGGGGTGCCCCTCTGTTGGTCGCCGTCGCCGCCGGCTTCGCCCTCGAATCGCAGGGATCCACGGTGCTGGTGCTCGGGGCGGCCGCGGTCGCCCTTCCCCTTGGCTGGTTCGTAGTGCAGTTGGTACACGGTCGCCGCGTGTCCGACCAGATGTTCCCCGCCGAGCCGGCCGGGCTCGTCGTCTTCGTCGGGGTGATGGCCGCCGCCGCGATGTTGATCCCCACCGGGACATATAGCGCGGCACTCGGTATGGCGGCCTTTGGGGTCGCCGCCGTCATGTGGTTTCTCACCGTGGTGGTGGTGCGGGCGTTCTACTCCCGTCAGGCGCGCCTTGCTCCGCGGCGGTTGGCCCTGGTCCGGGCCCTCGAAGACTGGCCCGCCTACCTCGCACTCTTCTCGAGTGGGGCGCTCTACGGGCTCACTGCGCCCGCGATGGGGTGGTGGGCGCTTCCACTGGCCGGATTGCCGTACGCATTCAGCCATGTCTCATTACACCGGGTGCAGACCACCCGGAGCACCTACCGGCAGACGATTCAGGCCCTGGGTGCGATCCCGGAGGCCGGCGGTCTGGTGGCCGTGGGTCACGCCGCTCGCGTTGCCGACATTGCGGTGGGCGTCGGGGCCGAGATGGGCCTGTCGGCGGGCGTATTGCAGCGTCTGGAATACGCCGCTCTCCTCCACGACCTCGGCCGGGTGGTGCTGGCCAATCCGACGGTGGCGGCGGGGTCGTACACGCTGTCGGATGTCTCAGGGTGGAGTGCCGCGATCGTCTCCGAAGCGAGATATCTCGAGAATGTGGCGGAGGTCGTCGCCGCCCAGCACCATCCCTACCGCCGACCCGGCGAGGAGCGCGACCCGGACCACCCCCTGGCGTCGAAGATCCTGCGCGTCGCCGCCGCATACGACGGTGAGATGAACAACGGGCTGTCGCCGATCGAGGCGATCGAGACTCTGCATCGAGGCGCGGCGTACGACTACGACCCTGAAGTGGTCACCGCCCTCCGACGGGTCCTCGAGCGTCGGGCAGCCATCGCCGCCTGAGGCTGGCATGGGGGATCCGATCCCGACCCGTAGAATCGCCGTGTGCTCCGTTACGAGGTCGAACCGCCGCGAGCCACGATCACGATCGACGACCCGGAGCGTCGCAACCCGCTGTCGAATGCGGCCATGGGCGAGATCGCCGATCTGATCGACCGCGCCGCCGCCGACCCGTCGGTGCGGGTGGTCGTCATCACCGGCGCCGGCAACCAGGCGTTCTCCGCCGGCGGTGACCTGAGCGGGGGTTTCGTGGAGAACCCGATCGCCGACCATGACGAACGGGGGGCGCTCGGCCGCTTGCTGCGTTCCCTGCGGACTTGCGGAAAGCCAACAGTGGCCAGGGTCAACGGGCATGCACTCGCCGGCGGCTTCGGATTGGCGGCTGCGTGCGACATCGTCGTGGCCGTGAAGGAAGCGACTTTCGGCACCCCCGAGATCAAGGTGGGTCTGTGGCCGATGATGATCACGGCAGTGCTGCAGCGGGTGATGCCGCACAAGGCGGTGTTGGAGCTCATGATGACCGGGCGGTCGATCACGGCCGAGGAGGCCCAGCGCCTCGGAGTGGTCTCCCGGGTGGTGCGGCGATCCGAGCTCGATGAGGCGGTCGATCTGGTTGTGTCGGGACTCGCTGCCGCCAGCCCGGCGGTTCTCCGGCTGGGGCGCGACTCGTTCTTTGCGGTCGAAGATCTGGACTTCGATTCGGCGGTGGCTCAACTCCATATCGGGCTGACTTCGGTGGCGGCGACCGAGGACGCTGCGGAAGGTGTTGCGGCGTTCCTCGAGAAGCGGCGACCGAACTGGCGCGGTCGGTGAGCTCAATCGTCCCGAGCCGGCTGCGCCCTTCGGCCAAGGCAGTTGTCGTCAAGGACGGGCGGGTGCTGGCCAACCACCATCGGCCTGTCGGTGGGCAGTCCGAGTGGTTCGGGTTTCCCGGAGGCGGCCAGCGGCCCGGTGAGACGTTGGCAGACGCCCTCCGCCGCGAGGTCGCCGAGGAGACCGGGTGCGTGGTGGAGCCGATCCGCCTGCTGTGGGTGCGTGAGCTGATCGTCGCCTTGCGGCCCGAGCTGCCATTCGACCCGGCGGATCACGCCATCGAGTTCATGTTCGAGTCCCGGCTCATCGACGATCGGGGGGTGGCCACCGCCGTCGACACCGATCAGGTCGGGACGGCCTGGCTGTCGCCCGAGGACATCGCCGACCGGGTGTTCTTCCCGCGTGCGCTGGCGGCGTCCGTGGCGGGGTTCCTGCGCGGCGGGCAGCCCGGGCCGGTGTACCTGGGAGACGTGGATTGAGCCGGTTCACCCAGCGGCAAGTCAAGTGGCACGGCTGCGCGACCTGGCAAGTCGCCAATCGCCAATCGCCAATCGCCAATCGCGCCGCTCCGCAGGAGCGGCCCAGGAGCGGCCCATGACCTGGGAAGCCTGGTTCACGCTGGCAGTGGTGGTGCTGACAATCATCCTTCTGGCCCGTGACTTCACCGCGCCATCGGCGATCGTCTTCGGCGCCGTCGTTGCGTTGCTGGTAGCGGGTGTGCTGGAGCCCCACGAGGCCTTCGGCGGGTTCGGGAACCCCGCCCCGATAACGGTCGCCGCGTTGTACGTGGTGGCCGCCGGGATCGAACGCACCGGAATCCTCAACCGGATCGTCGACCTCGTCTTGGGTTCTGGTGGCGGTGATCGGCGGACCCTCACCCGTCTGCTGGTTCCCACGGCGGCCGCCTCGGCGTTCTTGAACAACACGCCGATCGTGGCGATGATGGTGCCACCGGTGAGCCGGTGGACCCAGCGGATGGGCCGGTCGGTCTCCCGGTTCCTGATGCCCCTTTCGTATGCGGCCATGCTCGGCGGAATGGTCACTCTGATCGGGACCTCGACCAATGTCGTGGTGTCGGGCCTCCTCGAGTCGGCGGGGATGGATCCGATGGGATTCTTCGAGATCTCGAAGATCGGGCTCCCGGTGGCAATCGGAGGGGTCGCCCTTCTGGTTCTCCTGGCGCCGAGCATCCTCCCCGACCGGCGTCCGGCGCGCCAGGACATCGAGGATGTGCGGGAGTTCGTCGTCGAGATGACCGTCGATACCGGTGGTCCGCTCGACGGGCTCTCGGTGGCCGCCGCCGACCTGCGCCACCTGGCGGGAGTGTTCCTCGCTCAGGTAGAGCGTGCCGGCGAGACGATCGCCCCGGTTACGCCGAGCACGGTTCTGCGCGGCGGTGACCGGCTCCGGTTCGTGGGCAACGCCCGCGAGGTCGCCGACGTGCACGACCGCGCCGGGATCACCCCGGAAGCCCAGGAGCATGCGGTGGCCATCCCCACCGGCCAGCACGCCTTCTTCGAAGCAGTGATCGGTGACGCCTCTCCGCTCGTCGGGGCATCACTCAAGGGAATCGGATTCCGCCAGCGATACCAGGCAGCCGTTCTTGCCATCCATCGGGCGGGCCAGCGGGTGGAGGGGAAGCTGGGAGAGGTGCGGCTCAAGACTGGAGACACGCTGCTGGTGCTGGCATCGCCGGCATTTCAGGATCGTTGGCACGGGAGCAACGACTTCCTGCTTGTTTCACGATTCGGCGGTCCCGAGCCCGCTCGGCCCAAGAAGATCGTGCCGGCGAGCCTCGTGGGCCTGGCGGTCGTGGTGGCTGCCGGGTCCGGGCTTCTCCCGATCCTGGAGGCGTCGCTGCTCGGAGCGATCGCGATGGTGGTGTTCGGGGTGCTCAGCCCCAACGAAGCGCGGACCGCGGTCGACCTGGACGTGATCGTCGTGATCGCCGCTGCCTTCGGGCTGGGGGAGGCCATCGGCATCACCGGCCTGGCTCAGCGAATCGCCGACGGTCTGGTGGCTCCGGCAGAGAGCTTGGGCCCGGCCGCGCTGGTCCTGGCGGTCTCCCTGGCGACGCTGGCGTTGACCGAGGCCATCACCAACAACGCGGCGGCCGTGCTGATGTTCCCGGTGGCAGTGGCCGCAGCCAACGACGCAGGCGCCGACCCGCGCGCCTTCGCCATCGTGGTGGCCCTCATGGCCTCAGCGTCGTTCCTCACCCCGATCGGTTATCAAACGAACACCATGGTGTGGGGCCCGGGCGGGTACCGCTTCGGCGACTACGCCAGGCTGGGCACCCCGCTGACGATCTACGCCCTTGCCATGGTGGCGGTGCTGGCTCCGGTGTTCTGGGTCATCTGAGGTTCGGCCAGGGCTATCCGAACAACGAGTCGATCAGGTCCTGAACCTGATCCTGCGTCACCCCGCCGTACACGATGCGGACCAATTGGCCGTCCCCGTCGACGAAGAAGGTGGCAGGAAGCCCCGGAGAGGGGTAGCGGGCCCCGACCGCGTCATCTTCGTCGACCGCCAGTGCGTACGACACGCCGATCTCGGCGGCAAAGTTGCGGGCGGCGGTGGGGTCGTCGTCCACCGCGACCCCGATCAGGAACACCTCTGGATTGGCGGCGGCCACCGCGTCGAGCGCGGGCATCTCCTCGCGGCACGGACCGCACCACGATGCCCACAGGTTGAGGATCACCGGGCGCCCGTCGCTCTCCAGGTGGTCGCTGAGCCGGAAGCGGCCGCCGGCGATCAGATCGACGGCGAAATCCGGTGCTTCGTCTCCGGTGGGAGCGCCCCCGATCGTCGGGATCGTCGGACCGGACTGATCGTCGCCCCCGAAGAAGGCGATGCCGATCACGACGAACGCCGCAGCCACCAGCGTGAGTGCCCCCAGCGGCCAGCGCGGCCCTCGCCGCCGCGGCTCGGGAGCGGGTTCGTGGGGTGCGAGCGGGTCGGGGCCGGCAGGCTGGGGAGAATCGATCACGCTCGGGAGCGTACCGCCCGCCGCCGCCTAGAAACCCCTGCTATTCGGCCTGTACCATCCCGCCGGTGACGTCATTCTTCGAGCGGAATCGGAGTGAGCTGGCGGCCCAGGGGATCGACCCCTCCCGTCTTCCGCCCGGCCAGTACAACACCGACCGGTTCCCGGTCCTTCACGCGGGAATCGTCCCCGAGACCGATCCGGCCACCTGGGACTTCACGGTCGGGGGGCTGGTCGACGTTCCGCTGCGGCTGGGTTTCGACGAGTTCCGTTCGCTGCCCACCAATACCATCACCGCCGACATCCACTGCGTCACGAAGTGGTCGAAATTCGACACCGAGTGGGAGGGGGTGCCCACGACGACGGTGCTGGAGCAGGCAGGGTCACAGCAGTCCGCCACGCACGTCGTCATCCGCGCCGAGCACGGCTTCACCGCCAACCTCCCTTTGGCCGATTTCGCCCGGGAGGGAAACCTCTTCGCCTGGCGGTTCGGAGGCGAGGAACTCGAACCGGATCACGGATGGCCTCTGCGGCTGGTGGTTCCGCACCTCTATTTCTGGAAGTCGGTGAAGTGGGTGCGCGGGATCGACCTGCTCGACCACGACGAGCCGGGGTTCTGGGAGCGCAACGGGTATCACATGTACGGCGACCCGTTCAAGGAGCAACGGTACTGGGGCGATTGACCAGGTCCCGGTGGCGACTCTCACTCCTAGGCGACCACCACCGTCCTGCGGATCTCTAGTCGGGCCAGCCGCTCCCGATCGGGTGAGGCTCCGATGCCGGGTGTTTCGTCGGGCGCCGCTTCCCCCTCGATGAGCGGCGGGTAGTCGGCCACGTCGGCCTGGAGGTAGCCCAGGGGTGGCGCGATCTCGGCGTCGGCCACTCCGTCGAGCATGGCGAAGGCGAGCAACAGCCGCCGGCCGATCGCGGTGTCGAAAGTTCCTCCGACCTTCACCCTGATGCCCTCGCCGACGGCGAGGGCGAGGATTGCCTTCGCCGCTTCGAGTCCGAGCCGGTTCACCTTCACGGACAGGAGGTCGGCGGCATCGGCACGGAGGATCTGGCGGACGTCGCCGATGGAGTGGATCGCTTCGTCGACCGCTACTGGGATCAGCCCTCTACGCCTCAGTTCGGCATGCGCCGCCAGGTCGTGGGCCGGGAACGGCTGCTCGATGAGTGAGACGCGGGCTTCGGCGAGGCGTTCGAAGATCGGGTCGGCGGGGCTCCGGTAGGTGGCGTTCGCGTCGACGGCGAGGTCGATGAGCGGAAACGAGTCGCGAATCGCCCCGACGGTTTCGGCATCCCGCCCGGGAGCGATCTTCACTTTGATCGCTTTGAGGCCCCCTGCCGTCAGCCGGCCCAACCGTTCCACCAGATCGCCCGGCTCGGTGGCGAGTCCCAGAGTGTGCCTGGCGACGACCCGGCGGGTACCTGCTCCGAGGAACCGGTGGAACGGCAGACCCGCCATGCGAGCCTGAAGGTCGGCAGTGGCGGCCTGCAGCGCCGCGCTGGCGATGGGGGGGAGCGGGGCCTCGCCCCGGATGACATCGGCCGATTCGAGAGCGGCCCACGCCGCCTCGGCGGTGCCCCAGCGCCTCGACGGGAACGCCGGGGCTTCGCCCCAGCCAACGACTCCGCCGGCCTCGGCGCCTACCAGGATCGACCGTCTGCTCGGGTAGACCCCATCGGGGGTGACCAGCGGTTCGGCGAACCCCAGTTCGACCTCGTGGAGGTGGAGTCGTTCGATCATCGCGAAAATATTACGCGCGGGCATGCCTCGCGGCCATATCGCGAAGGACCATGTGGAGGATCCCGCCGTGGCGGAGGTACTCGATCTCGATCGGTGTGTCGGCACAGGCGAGCGCATCGAACTCGACCACGGACTGGTCCGCCCGGGTGGCTCGAACTCGAACGAGGCCATGGGGGACGAGGCGATCGTCGACGGCCAGGTCGTAGACCTCGGTCCCGTCGAGCCCGTATGCGTCGGCGTTCATCCCGTGAGGGAAAGTCAGCGGCAGAACACCCATCATCACCAGGTTCGACCGGTGGATTCGCTCATACGACACCGCGAGGACTGCCTTGACCCCCAGCAGGAACGAGCCCTTGGACGCCCAGTCACGCGAGGAGCCCATTCCGTAGTCCGCTCCGCCCAGAACGACCAACGGGATGCCGGCCGCCCGGTAGGACACGCTGGCTGCGAACACCGACTTGACGGTGCCGTCGGTGAAATCGGTCGTGAACCCACCCTCGGTGCCGGGGGCAAGCAGGTTCCGGATCCGGATATTGGCGAACGTCCCCCGCGTCATCACGCGGTCGTTCCCGCGGCGCGATCCGTACGAGTTGAAGTCAGCCGGTTCGACGCCCCGCGACCGCAGATAGTCGGCCGCCGGTGAGGCCGGGTCGATGGCGCCGGCCGGGCTGATGTGGTCGGTCGTGATCGAGTCGCCAAGGAGCATCAGGGCGCGGGCACCTTCGATCGGGCGCAGTGGCGTGGGTTCAGGCGCCATATCGACGAAGAACGGCGGCTCCTGGATATAGGTGCTGGCGTCGCTCCAGGCATACAGATCGCCGCTCGGGACCTGGATCGCCCGCCATTCTTCGGAGCCGGTGAAGACCTCGGCGTACTCGCGGTTGAATTGCTGTTGCGACACCTTGGAGGCGACCACCTCTGCGATCTCGTCCTGGCTCGGCCAGATGTCGGCCAGGAACACCGGCTTGCCCTCGGGGTCCTGGCCGATCGGATCGTTGATCAAGTCGATGTCGACGGTCCCGGCGATCGCGTAGGCCACCACCAGCGGAGGAGACGCGAGGAAGTTGGCCCGCACGTCCGGGGAGATCCGACCCTCGAAGTTGCGGTTTCCCGAGAGCACGGACGCCACCACCAGGTCACGCTGGTGGGTCGCCTGGCTGATCGGCTCGGGAAGGGGTCCGGAGTTGCCGATGCAGGTGGTGCATCCATAGCCGACGAGGAAGAATCCGAGTGCTTCGAGGTCGTCCATCAGGCCGGCTTCGGTCAGGTACTCGGTGACCACCTTGGACCCGGGCGCGAACGAGGTCTTCACCCATGGCTTGCGTTCGAGGCCCAGTGCCCGTGCCTTGCGGGCCACCAGACCGGCGCCGATCATCACATCGGGGTTCGAGGTGTTGGTGCAGGATGTGATCGCGGCGATCACGACGTCGCCGTGGTTCAACTCGAAGCGCTGGCCGTCGTAGAAAACGGTCGCCCCGTTGGGCTCGTCGACCGAGGGCTCTGCCACCGGGCCGCCCTCGTCCTCCCACTCGAGGACGGTGCCCTTACCGGCCGGGGCAGACTTGCCGAACACGTTCACCAGATCCTGGTGCCACTGGCCTTTCATCGCGCTCAGGTCGACGCGGTCCTGCGGGCGTCGGGGCCCCGCCAACGCCGGGGTCACCGTTCCCATGTCGAGTGCGAGCTCGGACGAGTAGGCGGCCCTGCGGGAGTCGTCCCGCCACAGCCCCTGCATCCGGTAGTACTGCTCCACGGCCTCGATCAGTGCCTCATCCCGCCCGGTGAGGCGGAGGTAGGCGGTGGTCTGAGTATCGACAGGGAAGAAGCCGACCGTCGCGCCGTATTCGGGCGCCATGTTGGCAATCGTGGCGCGATTGGCGACCGGCATCGCGTCGAGGCCCCCACCGTGGAATTCGACGAACTTACCGACAACCCCGTGCTCGCGGAGCATCTGCGTCACCCTGAGCACCAGATCGGTGGCCGTCGATCCATCGGGGAGGCTCCCGGTCAACTCGAAGCCCACCACCTCGGGGAGGAGCATGAAGATCGGCTGGCCGACCATCGCCGCCTCCGCCTCGATTCCGCCGACACCCCATCCGAGGACGCCGAGGCCGTTGATCATCGTCGTATGGGAGTCGGTGCCGACGAGGGTGTCCGGATATACGGCAAAGCCGTCATCCCACAGCACCTTGGCGAGGTACTCGAGGTTCACCTGGTGGACGATCCCCGTCGCCGGCGGAACCACCCGGAAGTTGGCGAAGGCGGTCTGCCCCCACTTGAGGAACTCGTAGCGCTCGCGGTTGCGGGCGAACTCCTTGGCACTGTTGATGCCCAGCGCCAGTGCGCTGTTGAAGGCATCCACCTGCACCGAGTGATCGATGACGAGGTCGGCCGGCACCAGCGGGTTCACCATTGCGGCGGCGGAGGGGTCGCCAGTCATCCGCACTATCGCCGACCGCATCGCGGCAAGGTCGACGACCGCCGGTACGCCGGTGAAGTCCTGCAGCACGACCCGGGCAGGTCGGAAGGCGATCTCCGCCTCCACCACCTCAGCGGCGCGGTAGCGGGCCACTTCCTCGATGTCCGAGTCTTGGACCACCAGGCCGTCGTGAGTACGGAGCACCGCCTCAAGCAGCACCTTGATCGAGTACGGCATCGACTCGAGATCGGCGATGGACTCCAGCGCATCCAGCCGGTAGACCTCTCGGGTGCCGAGCGGGGTCTCGATGGTCGCGCGCGCGCCGAATGGGTCCATGCTCCGAGTTTAAGGGGTGAGCGAAATGGCTCGCCCCGGGGTCAGGGTTCGGCTTGCCACAAGCCGAACCTGATGAAGCGAGCGACGTATTCGGTCACCCCTTCAAGAGCCGCCACCCTTCGGTCAGATCGCGGCGAGACGGTTACGGCGGTCCGTGCCGGGTTGCCCGCCAGCTCCGCCAACCGCCTCCCTCCCCGGTACTCTTAGGGCATGCCACTGATCATCGGACTCGCTGTAATCGGCCTGCTGGTGCTGGCCGTCATCGCCATCTACAACCGGCTGGTTCGCCTCCGCAACCGCACCGACAACGCCTGGTCTCAGGTGGATGTGCAACTGAAGCGCCGCTACGACCTCATTCCCAACATCGTTGAGACGGTGAAGGGATACGCGGCCCACGAGCGGGAGACCTTCGAGGAAGTAGTGCGGGCACGCACGGCCGCCCAAGATGCCTCGACTGTCGAGGAGCAGGCGGTGGCCGAGAACATGCTGACCGGAGCGCTCCGCAAGCTGTTTGCGCTCGCCGAGGCGTACCCCGAGCTGCGGGCGAGCGAGAACTTCCGCCGCCTGCAAGAGGAGCTCGCCGAGACCGAGAACCGAATCTCGGTGTCGCGTCAGATCTACAACGACTCGACGCTCACCTACAACAACGCGGTCCAGACGGTGCCGTCGAACATCATCGCCAGCATGTTCAACTTCGCAAAGAGGGCCTACTTCGAGATCGAGGACGATGCCCGCAGCGCTCCCGAGGTGAGCTTCTGACCCCGTCGACCCTGCGACGAATCCCCATGCGACCGACAGCCGATGAGCGGCGAGTCCGATGATCGATCCTTCGCCCGTCCGCCGTCTCGCCGTCATCGGGCTGCTGTCGTTGGCGTTTCTAGCGCTGGCGATGCCGGTGGCCCAGGCTCTGTCGTATCGCGTCGTCGAGGCGCACGTCGCGATCACCGTGAACCCCGATGGTTCGCTGACGGTCCGCGAGGATCTCACCTTCTCGTTCGACGGGTCGTTCCAGGGCGCATATCGAGACATTCCGCTGCGGGCGGGTGAATCGATCACCGATGTGGTCGTCTCGGAAGACGGCGTGGGGTACGACCCCGGGGCCCCGACGGCGCTCGGCTCGTCGGGCGATCCCGGCAGCTATGGAGTCGTGGATCTCGGGTCCATCGTCCGGGTGGTCTGGCATTACCGGGCGAGCGACGAGCGGCGGACGTTCTCGGTGACCTATCGAATGGACGGCCTGGCGGTCGCTTACGCCGACGTCGTCGACGTCAACTTCAAGGTCTGGGGCCAGGAGTGGGACTTCGACCTCGACAATCTCACAGCCGAGGTGGTGATCCCGGCGGGCGCCCGGCCGGGTGAGGTGCTCGTTTGGGGGCACGCTGCTTCGGCTGGCGGGTCGACCTCGCTCGGCCCGGATGGCCTGTCTCCGACCCTGGAGGCGACCAACGTGCCAGATCACGAATGGGTGGAGATTCGCGTGGTGTTTCCGCGGGAGCTGCTGTCGTCGACAGGGGGGGCCAGGGTCGAGGCCGGGGACGCTCTCGAGGGCATCCTCGCCGAAGAGGAACACTTCGCCCGTGACCTGGGGCTCAACGCCGATCGCCGCCTCCAGGAGGGCCGCCGGCTCAAGGTCACGCTGGGGGCTTTGGCATTCTTCTTGATCCCGATCCCGGTCGGGGTCATCTGGGCATTCCGGCGGTATGGCTCGGAGCCCAGGGTCGCCTATGACCGGGAGTACGAGCAGGCTCCGCCGTCCGACGACCCGCCAGCCGAGGTGGGGGCCCTCGTCGCCCAGGGGACTTCTGACGAGGCCGAGTTCACCGCGACCCTGTTCGATCTCATCCGCCAGGGGGTCTTGGTTGCCCGGCCCGTGTCGGTGGATCGCAAGACCTGGGCGGGCCTCAGGCGTGAGGAGATCTCCGACCTCGAGATTGCGATGGGCGACGCCGACCGGGAGTTGAGGGCATACGAGCGGTCGGTGGTGACCGTCGTGCAGCGAGTTCTCGAGGATGGGCCCCAGCCGCTGACTGCATTTCGCAAGCGCATCCGCGAGGATGCCGCCGCCAACGCCACCACCTATCGGTCGTTCCGGGAGAAGGTCAGCCAGGCCCTCGTTTCCGCCGGGCTCATCAACGACAAGGCGCGCTACACGGGTCCGCTCATCCTGGCCGCAACCTTCGCGATCATCGGCGTGTTCGGGTACTTCGTGCTCGGCCCAATGCTCGCCGCGTTCTTCGACCTCATAGACGTCGAGATCATGCGAGTCGGAATCGTCGTCGTGACGGTCTTCGCCATCCTGGTCGCCCTCGCGTTGGCCTTTAGGCACACCCTGTGGGTTCGGAGGTCGAAGGCTGGTGCCCTGATGAATGCCCGCTGGCGGGCGTTCCGGGACTACCTCGAGGACTTCAGCCGAATGGACGAGGCGCCGCCGATGTCGTTGGCCCTCTGGGAGGAGTACCTCGTCTATGCCATCGCCCTCGGGGTCGCCGACGACGTCCTGGAAGCCGCCCGGCTGCAAGCACCGCCGGAACTGAACGACAGCAACCTCTACTGGTACGGCAGCCATGGGTACGGCGGTCATTCGTCGAACGCGATCACCGGGATCGCCTCTGCGCTCAACGGTGCATTCACCCCGCCGTCTTCGTCTGGTGGGGGAGGCGGGGGGTTCTGGGGCGGTGGTGGTGGCGGTGGCGGCGGTGGCGGCGGCGGGGCGTGGTAGGCGGGCGGCCTTCGGCCGCTGGGGCCGGCTGCCTTCTGGCCTACGATCAGCCCATGGCAAGGGACTCAGAGCTGTTCGGCGCGCTTTCTGGCGTCGTCGATCCTGACCTGCGGCGGCCAATCGGCGACCTCGGCCTGATACGGGAGGTCACCGTCGGCCCGTCCGGCGTCGTCGCCGTGGGGATCGCCGTCCCGACCCCCAACTGGAACGCCGAGCCCCTGGGGCGCCTGATTGCCGAAGTGGCGAAGGAGCAGGAAGGCGTCGAGGAAGTCCAGGTCGACGTTGCCTTCCTCGATGGCGCGGAGCAGGAGGTGTTGGCGGCGAGGCTGAAGGGGGAGCGCACCGTGGGTGGTGCGGGCTCTCGAACCCGGGTGATCGCGGTGGCATCCGGTAAGGGTGGGGTGGGCAAGTCATCCGTCACCACCAACACCGCCGTCGCCCTTGCCCGGTCGGGGCACGACGTAGCGGTGATCGATGCCGACGTCTGGGGGTACTCGATCCCGCGGATGCTGGGCATCGAGACCCCACCCCAAGCCGTCGCCGGTCTGATCATCCCTTCAGGCGCCAACGGCGTTCGGGCGATATCGATGGACTTCTTCGTCCCCGCCGATCAGGCCGTGGTCTGGCGGGGGCCGATGCTCCACAAGGCGCTCGAGCAGTTCCTCAACGACGTGTATTGGGACGAGCCCGAGTTTCTGCTGATCGACATGCCGCCGGGAACCGGGGATGTGGCCATCTCGATCTCGCAGTTCCTTCCCCGGTCGCAGACGGTCGTGGTCACGACCCCACAGATCACCGCACAGCGGGTCGCCAAGAGGGCGGCGGGGATGGCGGAGAAGGTGAACCAGGAGGTCCTGGGAGTCATCGAGAACATGTCATGGTTCACCGGTGACGACGGGACCCGATATGAGATATTCGGTTCCGGGGGCGCCGAATCGCTCGCCGCGGAGCTAGGGGTCCCGCTGCTGGGCAAGATCCCGCTTCTCCCGGCCATGCGCGCCGGTGCCGACCGCGGCGAGCCGGTGGCCATCGCCGCCCCCGAATCGGAAGCCGCCCAAGCCTTCGACGCGATCGCGCTGAAGATCGTCGAACTGCGGCCCCGCGTAAGAACGCACCCTGAGTTGATCATTCGCTAGCCGGCCTCCGCTCCGGCTCCGGCTCCAGCCAGAGACAGCCCCGGCTCCGGCTTCAGCCACGGCCGGAAGGTGCTTTGACTCTCCGCGTTGGCCGTCTCTGGCCGTGGCTGGGGCTGGGGCTGGGGTACCATCTTCAAGATGGCCAACACCTCGAATAAGACGCGCGTCAAGATCGGGATCACCTACGCACCTCGCGAGATCGACATCGACGTTGCCGACGGGGATGCGTTCATGGCCGAATTCGAACGGGTGATCAACGGCCCGGACAAGGTGTGGTGGATCGACGATCAGGAGGGCCACCGCCACGGAATCGTGGTCGACAAGGTCGCCTACGTCGATGTCGAAGCCCCGCGCGAACGCCTCGTGGGGTTCGGTAGCTAAGGCTCACAGCCTCGCAAGGCAAGGTGGGCGGGGTTTCGAACGGCGGTCCTGATGACTCCGGCTGGTGAGCAATGGTCTGCCGCCGTCAGGGAGGCGTCAGCAGTCGACCGACGCTCGGTTCCGCCGGTCCGCAAGATCGGGCTTGGGCTCTGGAGGCGCCTTGAGGCTGTCCTTCGAATTGTCCCAATTGCCAATCGCCAATCGCGGGCCGAGCGAAGCGAGGCCCTTAGGAGGCCCGCTTCCGGCGTTCGGCGAGCCAGCGCTTGCGCAGCCGTCGCCGCTCGTCTTCGGCATAGCCACCCCAGACGCCAGCTTCCTGGTTGGTCTCCAGGGCGTAATTCAGGCACTCTTCCTGGACGGGACACTGGGCGCAGATGGCCTTGGCGGCTTCGATCTGGTCGATGGCGGGTCCGGTGGTGCCGATCGGGAAGAAGAGGCTCGGGTCGGAATCTCGACACGCGGAGAGCTCTCTCCAATCGGTAATGGTCAGCATGGGATTTCTCTGTTCCTCCTCCACACGCCCGGCGAATGTGAAATCATTCACAAGGCAGTGTCAAAACTAGGCGCGATCTGCCAGTTGGTCAAGGGGTTTTGGCGGCAGTTGTTGCCCCGCGCCGGCGGGGTCTAAACCCCCGACTTGGCGCAATTTCGGCGAAAGTTGGCTGCTTCCGGCATTACCCTGCGGCGGCCATGTCGATCCACGAAGAACTCACCGCCGAACTCAGGGACGCGATGCGTGCTCGAGACCGCAATCGCCTCGATGTGATCAGGCAGATCGAGACGGAGGTCTCCAAGGCGCGCAGTGAGCCCGGATTCAAGGGCGAGGCCGACGATGCGCTCTATCGATCGGTGATCGCGGCGTATATCAAGAAGATGGACAAGGCTCGCGACGAGTTCCGCGCCGTCGGCGAGAGGGGTCAGAGCACCGTCGAGAAGCTCACGTTCGAGATCGAATACCTGGCCCGATGGCTCCCGACGACCCTTGACGAGGCAGCGACCCGCAAGGTCGTCGACATCGCCATCAAGGAGCTCCGAGCCAGCGACGCCAAGCAAGCAGGCCAGGTGATCGGCCACATCATGAAGAACGGCCCGCTCGGGATGGATGGCTCGCTGGTGAGCCGCCTCGTTCGGGAGGCCCTGGAGCAGGGGTGAGGCCCCCTCCCTACGCGCCGATGCTGGCCACCCCGTGGCCGAAGGCCTTCTCTGATGACGGGTGGCTGTTCGAGCCAAAATGGGACGGGATCCGGGGAGTGGTCACTTGGGATACCGAATCTGCCGAGATTCACACTCGCCGCGGTACCGAAGTCTCCTCTCGCTATCCGGAGCTAACCCGGCTGGAAGGTCTGCCGCCTTGTGTTCTCGATGGTGAAATCGTCGTTCTGGGCGATGCCGGGGTCCCCTCGTTCGAGAGGCTCCAACAGCGGATGAACCGGCTCGGCCCCAGGGCAACGGCGCATCCGGTCTCGTTCATCGCATTCGACCTTCTCCATTTCGACGGTGGCCCGCTGACAACCGAGCCGCTGGAAGCACGGATCGAGCGGCTCGCTTCGCTCGCGCTGCCTGCTCCCTACGCACGGATCGAGCCGACCGAGGGAGACGGCCTCAGCCTCTGGACCGTCGTGGCCGAGCGCGATCTGGAAGGGATGGTGGCCAAACGGCTGGGAAGCCGCTATCGGCCCGGCACTCGCTCTCCCGACTGGCGCAAGATCCACAACCTTCACACCGCCCGCGTTGTCGTCGGCGGGTTCACCGCTGGAGACGGTGGTCGGGCCCCGACGTTCGGTGCCTTGCTGCTGGGGCTGCCGGCCGAGGGAGCGCTGCGGTGGGTGGGTGCCGTCGGCTCCGGGTTCTCCGACGAGGCGCTGAGCGTGATTCGGACTGCCCTCGACGAGATGCGGTCTGAGCGGTCGCCGTTCCACCCCGATCCCGAGATCCCCGCAGCAACCTGGGTGGAACCGAATCTGGTGGCCGCCGTCGGTTACCGGAACTGGACCGCCGCCGGAAGGCTCCGCCATCCGGTCTTCAAGGGATTCACGGATGACGACCCGGAGGAGATCACCTGGGACGGCGAGCGGCCGTTGTGAAATTCACCCGGCTGCCGCACGCTGGTGCCATGGCCGTGCGCGTGATCCTCGCCGTCCCCTCGCACCCGAGGGCCGGGGGCTAGCATCTCGCTGCCTCTCAGGGGAAAACCGTGCCGACAGATGCGCCCAACCGTCTCACCCTCGCAGCATTCTCAGCTACCGTCTTGATCGGTGGGGTCAACTTCGTCGCAGTCCGGTACTCCAACCGCGAGCTCGAACCGCTATTCGGGGCGGGACTCCGTTTCGCGGCGGCAGCACTGCTTTTTCTGGGCTTCATCGCCTTGCGCAGGATCGGTTTACCGCGCGGCAAACAGCTGGTGGTGGCCGCCATCTACGGCGTGCTGGCGTTCACCGTCACCTACGCCGCCGCCTACTGGGCGCTACAGGAATTATCGGCCGGCGTCGCTGCGGTGGTGTTTGGGGCGACGCCCCTGATCACGATCATGCTGGCGGCCCTGCACGGCCTGGAGCGGGTCACCCGGCGCGGCCTCCTCGGCTCCCTGGTCGCCATCGTGGGGATCGGGGTACTCGCCAATCCCGGTAGTGACTCGGTGCCGTTGCTCCGCCTTGGAGCCGTTCTACTTGCCTCGGCGGCAGCGGCCGAGTCGTCAGTGGTCGTCAAGCTGGTGCCTCCGACGCACCAGGTCGCGACCAACGCCACGGCAATGGGCATCGGGTCGGCGTTGTTATTGGGCTTGTCGGCGCTCTCCGGTGAGGCTTGGGCGGTCCCCCAGTCGGCGCAGACCCGGGTGGCGCTCGGATACCTGGTGGTGGTCGGCTCGGTGGGCTTGTTTGCCCTCTTCCTCTTCACGCTGGGTCGGTGGACGGCATCGGCGGTGGCCTATGTGACCCCGCTGATGCCGGTGGTGGCACTGGTAGCCGGGGCCGTGATAGCCGGAGAGGAGATCACTGTTGCCGGCGTCGTCGGCGGTGCCATCGTCATCGCCGGGGTATGGATCGGGGTGCTGTGGAGACCCAGACGGCGTGAAACCCTCAAACCCCAACCCGCGGAGACCTGACGATCCCTCGACCGGGATGGGAATCGCCGATTGCCAATTGCGGCGAGCGCAGCGAACCCTCTTTACCCCGCCTTGCGTTTGGCCTTGGTGGCTTCGACGCTCGCCTTGAGGGCTTCCATCAGGTCGACGACCCCCGCAGGCTGGCTCGCCTCGGCTGAACTCACGATCTCCTGGCCGTCTAGCTTCCGCTGCGCCAGTTCCTCGACGGCTTCGCGGGAGACATCGATCCAGTCGTTCGGATCGAATGGTGCGGTGAGGTTGTCGATGATCATCTGCGCCATCTTGACCTCCTCTGGCCGGACCGTGATCTCCTCTTCGAGTGCCTCGAACGCCGGCTCACGGATCTCGTCGGGCCAGAACATGGTCTCCATCACCAGCACCCCCTCGTCGGCGCGGAGGGTGGCCGGGTACTCGCGGTCGCGGATGGCGACCTTCGCCAAACCGACCATGCCTTTGTCCTCCAGGGCAGAAAGGAGGATGCGATATGCCTTGACGCCGGTCTTCTCAGGAGCGAGGTAGTAGGAGGCCCGGTAATAGATGGGGTCGATCTCCTCGGACTTCACGAACTGGACGACATCCACCATGCCCGAGCCCTTTGCCTTGAGGGCGGCCTCCAGTTCGTCGTCAGTGAACACGACATAGCGATCCTTCTCGAACTCGAAGCCCTTGACGATGTCTTCGTAGGGGACCTCCTCCCCGTCGGAATCCGCGACCCGCTTGTACTTGATCCGCGCATGGTCGCCCGATCGCAACTGACGGAACCTGGGGCGCTTGTCCTCAGTGGCGGTGTAGAGCCCGACCGGGATCGTGACCAGGCCGAACGAGATGGCGCCTTTCCAGATGGGACGCATGGGGCTCCGTTTTCGCGTTCTCCGATGATACCCAGCCAGCTCTGGCCCCAGCTCCGGCCTCAGCCAGAGCCAGTCAGAGCCAGCCCCGGCTAGTTGACCTCAGAGGAGCCTGGCGATCCGCGTCGTCGGCCACTCGCCGGCCTCGCCACTGTCCGGCTGGGGCGGGGGCCGGAGCCGGGGCTGGCTCTCGCTGGAGGCGCCGTGCGGCGGTCAGACTCCACGCCGGCAACTACCTTGAACGGCCGCAACGGGGAGTGACGACTCGTGGAGAGTGAGAACGGGGTCGGGGCGGTTCGCCAGGCGCTCGCCGGCGTCGATCGGCGGACCCTCATCGTCTTCTTGTCGGCGACCGTGCTTCTCGTCGTGTTCGAGTATTGGGGTCTGCCGGGTTGGTTCCGGACTTCGCCCCTGCATCGATCGGTTGCCGATGCTCTCGGCCCCGGGTATCGCGAATATTACGGCCTGCTGCCGTACCAATACTGGGGGGTGAGCAGCCTGGTCATCAGGGTGCTGCTCCCGGTGATGGTGATCACGCTGGTGCTGCGGGAGCACCCCCGAGACTGGGGATTTCGGGTGCGGGGGCAGTGGCATCAACTCCGGCCGTATGCGTATGCCCTGGTGTTCATGGTGCCGGTGGTGTACGTCGCTTCGGCGCTGGGTGCGTTCCAGGCGAAGTACCCGTTCTACGAGCTGGCGTCACAAGGGGACTGGCATTTTTGGGGCTACCACCTCTTCTACGGCCTGCAGTTCCTGGGTTTGGAGGTGTTCTTCCGGGGGTTCCTGCTCTTCGGTCTGTATGCCCGGCTGGGCTACTACGCGATCCCGGTGATGGTGATCCCGTACACGATGATCCATTTCGGCAAGCCGGCGCTGGAGACTTTCTCGGCGATCATCGCCGGGTTCGTGCTCGGCTACCTGGCGCTCAAGTCGAAGTCGGTCTTATGGGGCTTTGCCGTCCACTGGGGCGTGGCGATCACGATGGACCTCATGGTGATCGGCCGCGAGATCGGCTTCAGCGAGTTGAGGCGAGTTCTGTTCTAAGAGTTCGCAATTCGCAATACGCCATTCGCAATTCGCAATTCGCCCAAACGGCTTGCCGCGTCGGTCGGGCCTTCTTGCGGAAGGCGGAAGGCGGAAGGCGGAAGGCCGTCACTG